>NZ_JBIKRX010000025.1:0-35108 GCF_044348915.1 Flavobacterium sp.
AAAAAAGCCAAACATCACGGTTTGGCTTTTAATTGTATATTTAAATAATCTTAGTCTGCTAAAACAATTACTTTGTTATCTTTCATTTCGATAGTTCCTGAATTGATCGCTAGCGTGTAGTTCTGATCGTTTACTTTGGTAAACAGTGCTTCTGTCGCCTCATCTACAAAACTGAAACTTGTAGCTGCAATTTTAACAGTCCCTTTTTGTAGTAATGAAACTATTGGCGCGTGATTATTCAACATTTGAAAATACCCATCAACTCCTGGAAGTGAAATGGAAGTGATTTCGCCTGAAAATAATTTTGTTTCTGGTGATACTATTTCTAAAATCATTTTTATAGTGATTAGTAATTAGTAATTAGTAATTAGCAGCAACTGAATACTGCCAACTCCTAACTGCTAACTGATTTACGCTTCTGCCAACATTTTTTCTCCTGCTTCGATAGCGTCTTCAATAGTACCTTTAAGGTTGAAAGCTGCTTCTGGCAAGTGATCTAATTCACCATCAATAATCATATTGAATCCTTTGATAGTATCTTTAATGTCAACCAAAACTCCTTTTAATCCTGTAAATTGCTCTGCTACGTGGAAAGGTTGTGACAAGAAACGTTGTACACGTCTCGCTCTTGAAACCGCCAATTTATCGTCTTCTGAAAGTTCTTCCATACCCAAAATTGCGATGATATCTTGCAATTGTTTGTATTTTTGAAGAATTTCTTTTACTCTTTGTGCACAGTTGTAATGCTCATCCCCAATAATGTGAGGCGCTAATATTCTAGAAGTAGAATCCAATGGATCTACCGCTGGGTAAATACCTAGCTCAGCAATTTTACGAGACAATACTGTTGTTGCATCAAGGTGAGCAAATGTTGTTGCTGGTGCCGGATCCGTTAAGTCATCCGCAGGAACGTAAACCGCTTGTACAGATGTAATAGATCCTTTGTTTGTAGAAGTAATACGCTCTTGCATTGCTCCCATCTCAGTTGCCAATGTTGGTTGATACCCTACCGCAGATGGCATACGACCCAAAAGTGCCGATACCTCAGAACCTGCTTGTGTAAAACGGAAGATATTATCTACGAAGAAAAGAACGTCTTTTCCTTGATCTGAACCTGCTCCATCACGGAAATACTCTGCAATAGACAATCCTGAGAGTGCCACACGAGCACGAGCTCCAGGAGGTTCGTTCATTTGACCGAAAACGAAAGTAGCTTTAGACTCTCTCATTCCTGGCATATCTACTTTTGACAAATCCCATCCTCCATTTTCCATAGAGTGCATGAACTCCTCTCCGTATTTTATAATTCCTGACTCTAACATCTCACGAAGTAAGTCATTTCCTTCACGTGTTCTTTCCCCTACTCCTGCGAATACTGAAAGTCCACCGTGACCTTTTGCAATATTGTTGATCAACTCCTGAATCAATACTGTTTTACCAACACCTGCACCACCGAACAATCCAATTTTACCCCCTTTTGCATAAGGCTCAATCAAATCGATTACTTTGATACCTGTAAATAAAACTTCAGATGAAGTCGATAAATCTTCGAATTTTGGAGCTTGTTTGTGAATAGGCATTCCGTTTTCACCTGCTTTTGGCAAGTTTCCTAAACCATCAATAGCATCTCCGATTACATTGAACAAACGTCCGTAAACATCTGCACCAATCGGCATTTGAATTGGAGCTCCTGTTCCAACTACTTCATACCCTCTGCTCAAACCGTCTGTTGAATCCATCGAAATGGTACGAACTGTGTTTTCACCGATGTGAGATTGTACTTCAAGAACTAAAAGAGTTCCATCTTTTTTAGTGATTTCTAATGAATCATAAATTTTTGGAAGTTCAACATCTTTTCCGTTGAAAACTACATCGACAACTGGTCCGATGATTTGGGCAACTTTTCCTATTACTTTTGACATTGCTTATGTATTTATTAAATAGCTAATCTGGTTTATGAATGACAACTAATCGACGCTAATCGAATAGGTTTGTTTTTTCAGGTTGCAAAGATAATTTTTTAAAATATAAAAATCAATACTTTTTTTATAAAAAAACAGTGCTCTTTACCAAGACTTCGAAAAGCACCTAAAAAAAGGACAAAAACAGCTATAAACCAAAAAACCACCACGTTAGAAGTGATGGTTTTCTGGTAACTTATGATATATTTTAATTAAAGTGTCTTTGGAAACAATATTCTATAATCGCCAAGATTTACTCCTTTTAAATTTGAACCGTATGTTTTATTGATAGCTTCAATAAAAGAATTAGCAATCAAAGCATAGCCTCTTGGAGAAGGATGAACCCCATCAGTCGAAAATCCTCCGCCTGTAATGAATGCTCCAGTAACAGTGAATCCGTTGGCAGAAATTCCAGTACTAGACACTTGTGACATCAAAGCGTTGGTGTCGACAAAAGCCAACCCTTTAGCAGCAGCCACAGCTTTTATTTTAGCGTTATACGCATCTGTTGCTGTTTTTACCAATGCCGTTTCTCCTGCGCTTAAAATCGCCTTGTCTTCCATTGGATAAGTGACACCGATGGTGTTGTTATTTGGCGGAAACCCAGGCTGAATAGTTCCAATTGTGCCTGCTGAGCTCAATACTACATAATCCCTAGTTGCTGATGATGCACTAGCATGACGTGCTTTTCCATACAAAGTTCCTAAAAAGCCAGCTGTAGCTGCTGGAAAATTAAACGGAGGTCCTTGTAAAGCTACTGTAAATAAAGGTGTTGCATCATAGGTTAGCATATCATCTGCTATCAGAAGCGGATTCGTAGAACTTACAGTAAGCGTTTGAAAACGTGCTGGTTGACTAGCCGATGCTAAAATTGCATTTAACCCCCCCCATAATTGATTCAATGATGCAACTTGAGCAGCATTTAGTGGAACAGGATTTGTGGCAACAAAAGTAAAGAATGGCAATGAGTTCACATAAGGAATATTTGCTATGACTCCTTTTGGAGACACGGCTGTCATCGTGTTCACTAAAGCATCATAAGTGGCATCAAAGCCAACTCCAGCAGCGCCTGCAGAAGGGGTAATCGGATTGGAACCATCTCCACCTGAGGTTGCATACCCCAAAACATCATTGTTTCCTATCCAAAGGGAAAAAAATGTTGGTGTTTGTGCCGCAGCGTAGCTTAATACTGAAGTCGTTGCATTTGGCGCAAAACGAACATAATAAGGGTTCGCAGTACCCATAGAAATCCCAGCTAAGCTACCGTAACTTGGAGATAATAAATGAAAACTTTTGGCTCCAGGAACTCCACAGTTATTATATGGTCCGCCTGCAACTAAAGACGTCATAATCTCAGTTGAAGGAGTTCCAGCAACCGGAACTGGGGCTGCACCTCCTGTCGAGGCCAATCTTGGACCAGCGACAGGCACTCCATTAACTTTAAATCCACCAATGTTATCGGCCATAAATGGAACTTTGAATTCTCCTCCACCAACGGTAGCAAATTGCTGTGCCATAATATAGGTATAGGATACTTTTTGCCCCTCAATAAATAAGGCATTATCTGAATATCCAGCGGTTAATGAATTCCCTAAGGAAACAAATTTTGAAAAATTTGCGCTTCCTGCAGTTGGAGGTAATCCATCGGTTGTATTGTACACAACAACCTCTTCATCATTATTATTATTACAAGCTACAAAGGTTGCCGCAACCAATAGTAACCATTTGAAATTTTTTATCATAATCTTATATTTTTATTTGTTGTTGACTGATTGATTTACGGATTAATGGTCCAAGAAATGTAATATTGTTGGCCGATGGCTCCAGCCCCTAATACTTGGATATAATCTTGGCCTCCAAGGTTTGTTGCGCCAAGTTTTAATAAAGATTTTAATTTTGGCAACCCGTAGTTAACTTGAGCATCGAGTACCGTTGCAGATTCAATCATACCGTCAACCATTGTTGATTCCCATAAATATTCAGTATTCCATCTAACGCTAACATTAAATCCAAAGTTTTCGAATAATTTTTCGTTGCCAATTGAGGCTCTAATCTTATGCTTAGGTGTGTTGAAGCCTGCTTCGAAGCCCGGATCTTTGGCTTGGTCAAAATCAAATTGAGCATAGTTATAATTAATTCCGAAATCATAATAACCGAACATTCTTTTTGAAAGGCCGATTCCAATTCCAAATGATTGTATTTTTAAATCGGTATTGGTGTATAATTGAAAGGCTCTAAAATTACCATTACCAAGTGCATGAAGTGTTTGAACCGCAGGATTGGTAACATAAGATGGTGCTCCTTGCGCAAAATCGAAGGTCTCGCTCACTGTTCCGTATAAAGGAGCTAAAGACACTGTGTTTCCAATAAAATTATTGTAGGTATTATAATATCCGTTAAGATCAATGTTAACCCCTTCATATTGCGAACGGTATCCTAGCTCAATTGCTTGCACTTCTTCCGGTTTTACATTACTTACATTGGTCACTTTTAACAATTTGGCTGCTCCGGGTGTATTGCCAGGATTGGCCGCTAAAAAGGCTGCAAATTCGTTGACTGATGCTCTTGTATATGAATTTTGATAGGCATTCTCGCCAGTTATGGTTACAGAAGAACCTCCTGCATAAATTTGCCCGACCGCTGGAGAACCATTTGCAACAGGTCTGGTTTCAGAATATCTCAATAAATTGTCTGGAGCCGAACCTATTAATACAGCACTTCCTACATTGAAACCAATGTATTGGTCTTGAGTACTTGGGTTTCTAAAACCGGTTTGATAGGAGGCTCTAAAATTGTGCTGTTTGTTTGCTCCACCGGCATAAACAAAAGAAACTCTTGGAGAAAAACTTCCGTCAAAGTTTTGGGATTTATCATATCGAACGGATCCTGTAAATTTCAATCGGTCTTCTAAGTATTTCTTTTGAAATTGGGCGTAAACACCATATTCATCGTAATAAATTGGCCCCTGGTCATCTGTGTAAATTCTACCGAATGAATTCAATTCGTATTGTCGGTACGAACCCCCAAGCTGAATTTCTCCATATTTAATAATGTCTCTAAAATTATAATTAACATCAGCATGGTATATTCTAGAATTATCTACCAATTTAGACCCTGTTAATACATCTGGGTCGGCAATTACAGTATTGAAGGCATTTTTAAATTCTGGAGTACCAGGCAAATATCTACCAGTATCAGCCACTTTTCTCGACATGATATGAGCGCTTTCAGGCGTTTGGCCGGCAAGTGTAGCTTGAACAAAAGTTCCTGCATATTGTCCGAACCAAGTAGTATCATCTTTCCACTTTCTGTTTACATTCAAACCTGTAAATTGCATGTCATAAGATTCGCCACCGTCTTCTGTGGTAGTATATCCTCTAACAAAAAAGTTTTTCCCTTTTACTTCCAATTTATGTTGTGACATATAAAAGTTATTCAAGTAATATCTATTTGCCCCTTGGTAAACTGCATTACCAAAACCAAATTTACTTTGCCAGATTACTTCCAATCTTTCGTCTCCCAATGGTCTTAAATAAAAAGAGTAGTCAATTTTAGTATTTCCCGCTCTGTTGTTTGTCAAATCCACCTCGTTATAGCCCGTTCTACTTACATTATAATTAGGTAATAAATTTACTGCAGCAGCTGGGATTAACCCTCTTTCGGCTAAAGCTTGCCCCACAGCTTTTATGTTTGTTGAAGCTTCATCGCCATACACGTTGATACCGTCATAATTCACATCACTTCTTGTAATTCCTTCTCCTTGGCGTGTTTTGTCGTCGTAATTCACAGCAAACCAATCGGTTCCTTGCATATAGGTAAAGTTGGCCTTGGCAGCAAAATACTTGTTGAAAGTATGCGCCATTCGGATACCAAAATCATAAAAACTATTGGTTCCTGCTGCTTCTTGACTGGTTGCTCCATACTTTAAATAGGTAGAAATCCCCTGATAGGTAAATGGGCTTTTGCTATTCATAAACATTATTCCATTAAATGCATTTGCACCATATAAAGCAGATGATGCTCCTGGCAATAACTCCACACTTTGCACATCGATGTCCGAAACACCTATCATATTTCCTAAAACAAAGTTCAACAGAGGGGAAGAGTTATCCATTCCGTCAACCAACTGCATAAAACGAGTGTTGGCCACTGTTGCAAAACCACGAGTATTTATCGATTTGAAAGTCAAACTACTAGAGTTCATTTGCACTTCTTTCATGTTTTCCAAACCATCGTAAAAAGTCGGGGAAGCTGTTCTTTTAATCTCCTTAAGCCCCATTCTTTCGATAGTTACAGGAGATTCCATAACTCTTTCTGGTGCTCTCGAGGCTGCAACCACCACCTCATCTAATGTTGTTTCAGAGTCAACGAGTTTAATTGCAACATTTTGATTGTTGGACGCAACATTTACTTTTTTGGTTTGATGTCCCAAACTTGTTATTTCAAGTGTAAATGGCGGGTTTAATTTTGATGTTAAAGTAAATTTTCCATCAGCATCCGTAACCGTTCCTCCTTTGTCACCAACTATTTTCACGTTGACTCCTGGAATGGGTTGGCCGTTAGTTTCTGTAACTGTGCCTGTTATTGTATTTTGAGCGAAAGAAATGCCGCAAAAAAACAATGACAAAATAAGTAAATAGCATCTCATTTGAATGAATTTTTTTAGTTAATGCGTCGAAAGTACAAATATTTTTGATATTACTAAAAAAACACTAGATATTTTTAATAATATATAATTTCACTATAGTTAACTATATGAATAACCATTAAATTAATTTCGTTTTTTTAGTTAAAATAATGCGATTTGTTATGCGTGCATATAAAAATAGATTTTGAAATTTACAGATTCTTAAAAAAACAAGGCAAAAAAAAAGCGAGAAAAAAATCTCGCTTTGTATGAAAATATGTGCAAAAAGTTTATTCCACCGTAACTGATTTAGCCAAATTACGGGGCTGATCTACGTTACAACCTCGCATGACGGCTATATGATACGATAATAATTGTAATGGAATTGTAGTAATCAGTGGTGATAAGGCATCTGAAGTTTCAGGAATTTCAATTATGTAATCAGCTAAACCTCTTACTTGCGTATCTCCCTTTGTCACAATTGCTATAATAATACCGCTTCGCGATTTAATTTCTTGGATATTACTCACTATTTTGTCATAATGCCCTTGTTTTGGAGCAATTACAATCACTGGCATATGTTCGTCTATCAAGGCGATTGGACCATGCTTCATTTCGGCAGCAGGATACCCCTCGGCGTGAATATAAGAGATTTCTTTGAGTTTCAAAGCTCCTTCTAGTGCTACAGGAAAATTATACCCTCTTCCTAAGTACAAGCAATTGTGAGAGTTTTTGAAAACTTGAGCAATTTCTTTGGCCTTCGCATTGGTCTCTAACGCCTCTTTTACTTTTTCGGGGATAATTTCTAATTCTTGCAAGTATCTGTGAAAATCAGTTTTTGACAAATTTCCTTTGGCTTTAGCCAAACGCAATGCTATCATGATTAAAACGGTTATTTGTGTAGTAAAAGCTTTAGTAGAAGCTACTCCAATCTCCGGTCCTGCATGAGTATGCGATCCTGCGTGCGTTTCTCTAGAAATAGAAGAACCAACCACATTACAAACGCCGTAAACAAAAGCGCCTTTTTCTTTGGCTAATTTAATAGCCGCCATTGTATCGGCAGTTTCTCCCGATTGTGAAATAGCAATTACCACATCGCGTCTATTGATAATTGGATTTCTATATCTAAACTCTGATGCATATTCTACTTCAACGGGGATTCTCGTAAATTCTTCAAATATATACTCCGCCACTAAACCAGCATGCCAAGATGTTCCGCAAGCCACAATTATAATGCGCTCCGCATTCAAGAACTTTTCTAAATTATCCTCAACACCTGACATTTGGATAATGCCTTCATTCGCATGAAGTCTTCCTCTATAAGTATCTGTAATTACGCTAGGTTGTTCGTAAATCTCTTTCAACATAAAGTGGTCATACCCCCCTTTTTCGATCTGCTCCAAATTCATCTGAAGCTCTTGAATATATGGGTCAACCAAAGTGTCGTCTTTAATTTTTCGGACTTTCATTGGTTTATGCAACCTGATGTTTGCCATTTCGCCATCTTCTAAATACACGGCATTCGAAGTATATTCTATAAATGGTGAAGCATCAGAGGCTATAAAATATTCGCCTTCGCCAATTCCTATTGCCAATGGGCTTCCCAAACGGGCTACGACAATTTCATCAGGGTTTTTTTTGTCAAAAACAGCGATTGCATAGGCACCGAATACTTGATTCAATGCTACTTGAACTGCTTTTCCTAATTTAAGTTTTTCCTTTCTTTGAACTTCTTCGATAAGATTTACAAGAACTTCAGTATCGGTATCTGAATGAAAAACATAGCCTCTTTTTATTAACTCAACTTTCAGTGGAGCATAATTTTCGATGATTCCGTTGTGGATAATTACTAAATCCCCTGAATTTGAAACGTGAGGATGTGAGTTGAATCATTCGGAATACCGTGAGTTGCCCAACGTGTGTGTCCAATTCCGATGGTGCCATTAGTGGAAATTTCATCTGAAGTTTTTGCTTCAAGATCTACAACTTTTCCTTTGGTTTTTGAAAGTTTGATGTTCTCGCCGTCAAACAGCATAACGGCAGCACTATCATATCCTCGATATTCTAGTCTTTTCAATCCTTTTATTACGATCGGATAAGCCTCTCTATAGCCAATGTATCCAACAATTCCACACATAGTTCTGGTTATTTAGGTTTTGTATAATATATTTCTAGTTTTAGTAAGTTTTTGTCGGTAGGATTTGAACTAGATCTGCCTCCGTAAATGACCGTTCCTAAAGGATTCATAACGCTTGATTTTGGCGCTGCTTTAATCCAAACAGAAGCCGTTTTTAAATCATAAGAATTTGAAATATCGATGCTTTCGGTGACTGAAACACCCAACTTAACATTGGTCGAATCGGAGTATTTTACCAAATTCCTGATATGATTTGTGATTCTTACTTTATAGTTAGAGCCTCTCTTGGCAACAGCGTCCATATTTATATTTCCATCAAATACAACTTTTGCTTTTTTGGGTCTAACTGAAGATGTACCGTCAATAAAATAGTCAATTATTGGACGACTGTTTTTGTAATCATTCAAATAGATTCTTTGTGGCTCGTAGCTGTCTTTCATTGCATTGGCATCAATATTAAAAACCAGACTGGCTTCATTAATCAACCATCCTTCTTTTCGAATGTTGTCCAATTCGTCCGAAACCCCATTTGGTCCAGTCAGATTTCCGTTTTTATCGTAGCCTATCAAATCCTTTTTCTCGAAAAGATCGATAACTGCCAAAGAGCCTTCGCCTCCTTTTAAATATAATTTTTCGTCACCTATAACTCGGTTTGGATTGGTAGTTGCCGAAGCATAGGCTGCATTGGTGTTGCTTTGCTCTAAAAAATTTGCGGTACTGCCTGATAAATTTAGCACTATCGATTTATCAACCAATGTTTTGTCGGTAGCCGAAGTTTCTTCTTTATATTTGATAGTAATCGTTCCTTTGGCAAAATTAATCATAGCCAAACTTCCTTTATCAGCCCCTGACTGTTCCACTTTGAAATAAAGCCCTTTGAAGTAATTGACAAAAACATCGTTGGTAGTCAAACTACCTGCAGGAGCGTTTATTATTTTATTTTTGAAAAAAGTGGCGTTCAATTTCAAACGCATACTTGGTGGCGTCCTTGTAATTAAAGGCGTCCCTGTCAAACTGGTTGAACTAAATCTATTTTCTCTTGGATTAAAGAAAAACTCATCATTTTGCGCAGTATTGGGATCATTATTTAATCGATTCCCAATTTTATAATTATCAAATTCAGTGTTTTGATCCGTATAAAAAGTTTGTGGTGTCCCACTTTGAGTCCCCATATAACGACCTGACTCGAATACGCTCAATTTAATTTTCGCCAATGCTTGTCCATAAATCGAATCTAATTCATAGGTGCGATTCCCACTGGCTTCTGTGGTAAGTACTGTGCTAAAATAAGGTACGTCAATCATAACACTATCGATTACTGGATTTAGGCCAATCGTCGGGTTTACCGATGCTAATGTTACTTGAGTTGCAAAACTGGCGACTGTTTTCTCAAATGCTGGATTGTCATAAATCCCCAAAGCATTAACTTGCAAATTATTAGATTGAATTGCAGTAACTTTTTCGTTATGAGCTATTACAGCTGAATTATACTTTACCAACTCAAAATTATTATCACCAATCAATGCATCACCAACTGCACTATACTCTTTATCACAGGAAACAAAAAGAAGGATGCTTACTAAAAATAATAGGGTCTTAAAAAAAGAATTATTGTGCATGTTTATCAGAAAATATTTAATTTATAGAACAAAATTTTTATAAAAGTTAGAATACGTTTCAGCGAATTTATCTTTCGAGGCGAAAGGTAAAAAAGGTTTTCCTGAAGATTCTATAAATTTTGTTAAACTTGAAGAGAGGTTTTCTGAAGCGATAATTACTGCATCAGAATGATTAATAGTTGCCTTCATAATATTTTCGTAATCTGGAGTTTCCAAATCAGAAATAGCATCTAGTGGCACACCATCAAATTTTATTTTGTTGATCATTTCTATATCTAGAGCACCTTCGAAAGACTGCCCGTAAACCGAGGTAACGATTTTAGTGTCTGAAAATAAAGCTTCGTTTTTATAAAAATGCTTCATATAAATGGGGAGCATAGCGGCCATCCAACCATGGACATGAATAATATCGGGAACCCAGTTCAATTTTTTTACTGTTTCGACAACCCCTTTTGCAAAGAAAATGGCTCGTTCATCATTATCCGGAAATAGCACTCCATCCTCATCTGTGAAAGTTGCTTTCCGTTTGAAATACTCATCATTATCAATAAAATAAACTTGAATTCTTTCTTTAGGTATAGAAGCCACTTTTATAATCAAGGGCATATCTAAGTCATTTACCACCAAATTCATCCCAGAAAGTCGAATTACTTCGTGCAACTGATGCCTTCTTTCGTTAATGTTACCATATCTTGGCATGAAAATTCTAATTTGTCCGCCTTGATTATTGATCATTTTTGGCACTTCGTAAGACATTGAAGAGACCTCATTTTCAGCTAGATAAGGCACAACTTCAGATGATACATATAATATCCTCTTATCTTCCATATTGTAAATTACTTAATTTATTGGCAATAAAAACCATGCAAAATTACAAAAATTTATGCAGTTATAGACTAAAATATTATGTTTGCAAATTATTTCAACAAAACGCCTATGCCTATTTTCTACGGAAAAGCAGTTTTGGCAGACTATTTAAAGTCTATTAAAACCCAAGAATCCACCATTGGTTTTGTCCCAACAATGGGTGCTTTACACCAAGGTCATTTGTCGCTAATGCAACAATCGATGGCGAAAAACCCCATCACAGTTGTGAGTATTTTTGTCAATCCAACTCAGTTTAACAACCCCGAAGACTTAGCTAAATATCCAAGAAAGCTGGAGGAAGACCTTGCAAAAATCAATGCTTTGAATCCCGAAATAGTCGTATATGCCCCTCCTGTCGAAGATATATATGAAGGCAACCCGGCTTCACAACATTTCGACTTCGATGGCTTAGAAAATCAGATGGAAGGTCGCTTTAGACCCGGTCATTTTGATGGTGTTGGCACTATTGTCAAACGTCTTTTCGAAATTGTGCAGCCTACTAACGCTTATTTTGGTAAAAAAGATTTTCAACAATTGCAAATTGTAAAGAAAATGGTGGCTAAAAATAAAATGAACGTCAACGTAATTGGTTGTTCAATTTATCGGGAGCCAAACAAATTAGCAATGAGTTCTCGCAACGAACTGCTGTCACCCAAAGAACGACACGAAGCTTCAATTATTTATGAAACTTTAATCCAAGCAAAAGCAAAATTTGAAAATTCTAGTGCTAAAGAAGTAACCGAATGGGTTCAAAAATCATTTGAAAATAATCCAGTTTTTACTTTAGAATATTATCAAATTGCCGATGAGGACACACTCCTGCCTTGTTTACGAAAAAGCAAAAACAAGAAATATCGGTCATTTATTGCCGTTTTTGTTAACAATATTCGATTGATTGATACCATTTCATTAAAATAATTTACTTTTGCACCATGCAAATACAAGTAGTAAAATCTAAAATTCACCGTGTAAAAGTCACAGGCGCCGATTTAAATTATATCGGAAGCATTACTATTGACGAAGCACTGATGGATGCTGCAAACCTCATCGAAGGCGAAAAAGTCTCGATTGTAAACATCAATAATGGCGAACGATTCGAAACTTATGTCATCGTTGGCGAAAAGAATTCTGGTGCAATAACCCTCAATGGTCCAGCGGCCCGTAAAGTGCAAAAAGACGATATTATCATCATCATTTCGTATGCAACGCTAGAGTTCGAAGAAGCCAAAACCTTCAAACCTTGGATTGTTTTCCCAAACGAAAACGACAATTCTTTGACCTAAATCAATAATTTTAAATCATTTAGAGCATTAAGAAAATTAAGGTTTGCAGTATGCTTAATAGAACGAGTGAAGCGAACTTAACGTCCTTAATGGTTTTTAAAAAATCAATGTTCGCACCATTTACAGTTGAAAATTAAAAAAAATTAAAATCTTTTATATCAATTTACTTTAGACTAAATTTGGATTTAAATAAGTTCAAAAATAATGTCGAAAGTAAAAACTTCCTTTTTTTGCCAAAACTGTGGCGCTCAATATTCAAAATGGCAAGGACAATGCAATTCCTGTAAAGAATGGAACACCATCGTCGAAGAAATCATTCAAAAAGAAGAAAAAACCAGTTGGAAACCTGCTTCTTCGGATTCGAAAAGAGTTTCGAAACCCTTGCGCGTCAACGAAATTGATTCTGCTCAAGAAATCCGAATGAACACGACCGATTCCGAACTCAACCGAGTATTGGGAGGTGGGATTGTTCCCGGCTCTTTAATCCTTTTGGGAGGCGAACCCGGCATTGGGAAAAGCACACTATTGCTACAAATTTCTTTGAAATTACCCTACAAAACCCTTTATGTTTCAGGCGAAGAAAGCCAAAAACAAATCAAGATGCGTGCCGAAAGAATCACGCCAAACAGCGATAATTGCTATATTCTTACCGAAACCAAAACCCAAAATATCTTCAAACAAATTGAAGCTATCCAACCCGAAATCGTCATCATCGATTCGATTCAAACCTTGCACACCGATTATATCGAATCGACTCCGGGAAGTATATCGCAAATTCGAGAAACCACTGCCGAATTGATAAAATTTGCCAAAGAATCGAATGTTCCCGTGATTCTGATTGGTCATATTACCAAAGACGGAAATATTGCAGGACCCAAAATTTTGGAGCATATGGTCGATACCGTTTTGCAATTCGAGGGTGACCGAAACCACGTCTATCGCATTTTACGTTCACTCAAAAACCGTTTTGGCTCCACTGCCGAAATAGGAATTTACGAAATGCTGGGCAACGGTTTGCGCGAAGTTTCGAATCCATCAGAAATATTGATTTCCCACAAAGACGAGGAATTATCAGGAACCGCCATCGCCACTACCCTCGAAGGAATGCGCCCGCTGATGATCGAAATTCAATCCTTAGTGAGCACGGCAGTTTATGGAACGCCACAACGCAGCACAACGGGTTACAACGCCAAAAGGCTCAATATGATTTTGGCCGTTTTAGAAAAAAGAGCTGGTTTCAGGTTGGGTGCCAAAGACGTTTTCTTGAACGTGACAGGCGGAATTTCGGTAGATGATCCCGCTATTGATTTGGCTGTCGTTGCCGCTATTTTATCATCCAATGAAGATATTCCTGTGAATAAAGATTTTTGTTTTGCTGGCGAAGTAGGCCTTTCGGGTGAAATCCGTCCAGTGAACCGAGTGGATCAACGCATTCAAGAAGCAGAGAAGTTGGGATTTTCAACCATTTTTGTATCCAAATACAATAAGATCGCCTTGAAAAACACCGCGATCAAAATACGATTGGTGGCGAAAATTGAAGATGTAGCAAGTGAATTGTTTGGATAAGAATAAAAATCATAACTTATGAGAACCCGAAAACAAAAAATAATTCTTGCTGCAAAAATTGCTGTTACCACTTTTTTAGCGATAATTATTGCCCTTTTTGTTTTTAGAAATGAATTATTGGAGCAAACCGTTGCTAAGGTTTCCTTCAAAATGGCAAGTGACTACAACAGTACTTTTACCATAAAAAAAGCGTCTTTTGTTGGGATTTCGGGACTGAGTTTTTCGGATATAGTTTTGGTTCCCAAAAACGCCGACACGCTATTCAATATTCATAAAATGAAAACCGATGTCAATTTATGGCAATTGTTGCTGGGCGATATTCAATTGGGGACATTGGAAATTGACAAAGGCTATGTGCAGTTGGTCAAAAATAAAAAGGGACGCAATTTCGATGCTTTTCTAAAAAAGGATGAAAACGCGACTCCTTCTAGCGAAAAAAGAGATTATGCTAAATTTGCGTATCGACTCATTTCGAAGGTGCTCAATTTAGTACCAACCGATATGAAAGTCGAAAATCTTTCTTTTCGTTTGGATGATAATGGCAAAAAAACAACCCTAAATATCGAAAAGTTAAGCTTGGCCAACAAACAACTCGAAACTTCAATTACTGTTGTGACCAAAGCCTTTTCAGAACGCATCCGACTCACTGGAATTGCCGATCCTAGAAACAAAACAGCCGATATCCGATTTTTTAATCGCGATACTGGCGCTATCAAACTGCCGTACCTCGATGAACGTTTTGGATTGAAATCGAGTTTCGATTCGATACGAGTGAACATTCAAAACATCGACAAATCAGGTGGCGAATTGCATATCGACGGTTTTGCTTCGATTGCCAATTTGATGATCAATCATAAAAAAATTGCCAGCAAAGATGTGGTTATCAAAAATGCCAAATTCGATTACCGTTTTCTGCTTGGATCCAATTTTGTATCTATCGATAGCAGCTCTACCATTCAATTTAACAAAATAAAATTTCACCCCTACCTGGCTTACGATACCGAAAAAGACACGATTTACAAACTAAAAGTGGCGATTCCGAAGATGAAAGCACAAGATTTTATCGTTTCGCTTCCCGATGGTTTGTTCACTCATTTTCAAGGAATGGAAGCCCAAGGTAATTTCGAATATAAACTGGACTTTATGTTCAATAAAAATAAGCCCAACAAACTTATTTTTGATAGCAAGTTGAAGAAAGAAAATTTACGAATTATCAAATACGGCGAAGCCAATCTGAACAAGCTCAACGGGGAATTTGTCTATCGTGCCATCATCCAAAATGTACAGCAGCGCCCTGTTTTGGTGGGTTTTGATAACCCAAACTACACGTCTTTGGACCAAATTTCGCCTTATTTGCAAAAATGTGTTTTAACCTCTGAAGATCCATCGTTTTTCTCGCATCGCGGTTTTATCAACGAAGCGTTCAAGCAATCGATTCTCAAAAACATTCGAACCAAAAAATTCTCTCGTGGCGCGAGTACCATAAGTATGCAATTGATCAAAAACGTTTTTCTAACAAGAGAAAAAACAGTTTCCCGAAAACTAGAAGAAATTTTGTTGGTTTACATCCTAGAAAATAACCGAATCGCCTCCAAAGAAAGAATGCTTGAAGTGTATTTTAACATCATCGAATGGGGACCCAATGTCTATGGCATTGGCGAAGCAGCTCAATTCTACTTCCAGAAAACGCCAGCCGATTTAACGTTGAAAGAATGTTTGTTTCTTGCCACCATTGTTCCAAAACCCAAAAAGTTTATGTGGCAATTTGACACCGAAGGAAACCTGAAATCGTATGCTGATAAGCAACAAAAATTCCTCAGTAATTTGATGTTGCGAAGAGGACTTCTCACCGCCGAAGACACCATTGGACAAAACAATCCGTTTCAACTTACAGGAAATGCGCATTCGCTACTGAATATAAAAGTGCTGGATTCTGTCCCTGTTGATTCTTTGTCTGTGGACGAGCCGTTTGAGTTTTGATTTAACCACAAAGGGCACAAAGGAAGCACGAAGTTCACTAAGGTTTTTAATAATAGTAAATCCGTTATAATCCGCGTTTTTGCTTTTGCAAATCTGTGTAATCTGTGTTCAAATTTTAGCCACAGATCATACGGATTAAACAGGTTTTCGCAGATAATAGATAATAACAAGCATAATTATATTTTAATCCAATCTGCCGAGTCCTTTTGTCACGCTGTAAAGCGTCCCTACTCTCTCGTGAGTAGCGACTCCTACGGAGTGACAAATAGCCTACTATTTTGGACTATTTTATAAGCGTTTTTTGGTATAAGCACAATCAATATTGACAAAAAAAGACCACAAAGAATTTAATTTTCTTTGCGGTCTTTGTGCCTTCTTTGTGTCCTTTGTGGTTAAATATTTATGGAGCAGGATCTGGAAAAATCGCCTGAACCGCATCGATTTCCTTTAAGATTTCATCGGATAGAACCACATCGAGTGACGCAATATTTTCTTTTAATTGTTCTAAAGTTGTTGCCCCAATAATTGAGCTCGCCATAAATGCTTGTTGGTTGACAAAAGCCAAAGCCATTTCGGTTAAACTTAGACCATATTTGTCTGCAATTTTTTGATACAATTTTGTTGCTTCGGTGCATTGTTCGCTATTGTATCGACCGTATTGCGGAAATAATGCAATCCTATAATTTGGCTTCATTCCCTTTAAATATTTCCCTGACAAAACCCCAAAAGCTAGTGGCGAATACGCCAATAAACCAATGTTTTCACGCAAACACATTTCTGACAATCCCGTTTCGAAAATTCTATTCAAAAGGGAATATGGATTTTGAATGGTTTTTACTCGAGGCAAATTTTTATATTTACTTTCTTCCAAAAAGCGCATTACTCCCCAAGGTGTTTCATTCGAAAGTCCAATGTGTTTGATTTTTCCTTGTTTGATAAAACCATCCAAAGTTTCTAAAACCAATTGAATATTGTCTTCCCAAGCATCGGGTTGTACTTTAAAGCCACGCTGTCCGAACATATTCGTCTTACGTTCTGGCCAATGCAATTGGTACAAATCGATATAATCGGTTTGCAGGCGTTGCAAACTTTGATCCAGTGCTACTTGAATACTTTTTGGAGAAAAATCTAATTTTTCGCGCATATAACCAAAACTCGGGCTTGGCCCAACAATTTTTGAAGCTAAAACAACTTCTTCTCTTTTTCCCGATTTCTTGAACCAAGTCCCTATGATTTTCTCGGTACTTCCGTAGGTTTCTAGTTTTGATGGAATCGAATACATTTCGGCGGTGTCAAAGAAATTGACTCCTTTTTCGAATGCATAATCCATTTGGGCGTGACCTTCAGCTTCGGTGTTTTGCTGACCAAAAGTCATCGTACCAAGGCAAATTTTACTGATTTTTATGTCGGTATTGGGTAAAGTAGTGTATTTCATTGATTATTTCCTTCGTTTAATAAGCATTCAACTTCTATTCTCAGGGCATTCGCTTTTAAAAAAAGAAAAAAAAGTTAGCCACGAATCACACCAATTGTCACTAATTTTTTATCAAATTTAAAATTGAATTACACTAATTTTATTTATTTCTAAGAATTCGTGTAATAAAAAATAGTTCTAATTCGTGTTTATTAGTGTAATTCGTGGCGGAAACTTTTAAAAGCGAATGCCCTGTTCTATTCTTAGAATTGGCAAATGATTGATTATAATTCCCCAAATTTGTGGGTTTTCAATCTCGTCATAGCCGTGACTAATTTTATTTCTAGTGTTAATAATACTTCGGGTATTTGATATCGCAATTGCAGGATTTATATCCAAAAGTCGTTTTGTTGCTTCGCCAATTATTTCTAGATTTCTTTCAACCGCAGCTTGTATAAGAATATTACCATCATATAATTCGAAGGATTTCGGATTTCCAATAAAGTTCTCAATATTTTCGATGCTCGTTTTTATAGCTTGCAACGCTTGATAATACTTATTGTTCATAAATTAGCAGTTTAGTTTCCTGAAGTTCCTTTATAAAATAAGGGTTTTTGGGAGTTGTTTCTTGCAATAAATCAACATTACGATGAAAAGTATCTTCAATAGCAAATTGCAAATCCCACATTAATTCACCTTTCCTTAAGGGATCTGTGATTTCGGGTTTAAAATTGATTAAAATATCCAGATCACTGTCATCATCAAACTTATCAGTAAGAACTGACCCAAAAAAATAGGCGTTTTGTATATTATATTTTTTAAATAAATCAATTATGATAGGCATATTCTGTTGAAAATTTGGGTGTATCATATCATTGTTATTTATTGTTTTCTTGGGTAAAAATACAAAAGGTTCGTAGAAAAACCACGAACCTCTATGTAATTTAGCTTTTAATTAGCGCTTGCCTTAATTAATCTCATTCAACATTTTAGAAATTTCATCCAATCTTGGTGTCAAGATAATTTCGATTCTACGGTTTTTAGCTTTTCCTTCGGCAGTCGCATTACTTGCTAACGGTGAAAATTCGCCTCTTCCGGCAGCGGTTAGATTTTGTTTGTTGACCGCTTTATTTTCGCTTAAAATAGCAACAATGGCTGTAGCTCTTTTGGTCGATAAATCCCAGTTGTCGGCAATGGGTCCTGAACCTCCAAATGGGTCGTCATCGGTGTGGCCTTCAATCAAAACCGAAATATCGGGGTTGTCGCCCAACACTTTCCCCACTTCGACAACAGCTTTTTTACCTTCTGTGCCAACTGACCAACTTCCTGATTTGAAGAGTAATTTGTTTTCCATAGAAACATATACTTTTCCGTTTTTTTGCTCCACTGTCAGTCCTTTTCCTTCAAAACCGTTTAAGGCTTTCGAAAGGGTTTCTTTCAGTTTACGCATACTTTCTTCTTTGCTGGCAATCAAATCTTCTAATTCTTGCAAACGCTGATTTTTTTTGTTTAATTCGGCTTGTTCGAGTGCCAATGCTTTTTCTTTAGCCCCCAATTGCTCTAATAATTCTCTGTTCTTGGCCATATTGGCTTTCAAAGATTCATCGCTGTTTTTTTCTAAGGCCGCATAAGATGATTTCAATACATCCATTTTTTTGTTTAAAGCAGCATAATCTGCTTGCAATTTATCACGTTCCGCTTTAACTTTTGCCAAATCTTTATTCAAGGCATCTCTTTCTAATTCGAGTTGACTTTTAGACTTGAGCAACTCCGCATTTTCATCGGAAATACTTCGGTTTTCTTTTTTCAAATCTGCATACTTATTTTCTAAATCATTGTAAATCTTCTTAGAAACACAAGAAGTTGAAAGTGCTACAATCAATAATCCTAGGGAAATTCTTTTTATCATTTTTCTATAATTTATTTTTAATGGGGTTTCTATTATTCTATTTCCACCAAACTCGGACAATGGTCTGAATGTTTGGCTTCGGGTAATATAACGGCTCTTTTTATTTTTTGTTTTAATGGTTTGCTAACTAAGCAATAATCGATGCGCCAACCTTTGTTTTCTAATCTTGCTGATGGAAATCTCATCGTCCACCAAGTGTAATTATTGGGTTCCTTGTTCAAAAATCGGAAACTATCTATAAATCCACTTTTCATAAAACCGTCTAACCAAGCTCTTTCTTCGGGCAGAAACCCTGAAACTTTCTTATTTCGAATTGGGTCGTGAATATCTATTGCTTCGTGACAAATATTGTAATCACCACAAATTACAAGGTTTGGAACCTCTTTTTTAAGTTCATCGATATAATTTTGAAAGTCATCCATATACATAAACTTGTGCTGCAGTCTTTCAATATTCGTGCCAGAAGGAAGATACAAGCTCATTACAGATAATTCATCAAAGTCAACACGAATGTTTCTTCCCTCGAAATCCATATGCTCGATTCCTGTTCCGTAAACCACATTATTGGGTTTTATTTTAGACAAAATCGCCACACCACTATAGCCTTTTTTGGTGGCGGGATACCAATAATGATAAGGGTAACCCGCAAGTTCAAAATCCAAAAGCGGAATTTGTTCAGGAGTAGCCTTAATTTCTTGAAGACAAATCACATCGGGGTTTGCTTGTTGCAACCAATTTACAAAACCTTTGGAGATTGCGGATCGAATGCCGTTGACATTATAAGAAATAATTTTCATATGATTTAATTTGCGTTTCAAAAGTAATGAAAAGAACAAAGATTACTAGCTAATAATAATAGAAAATCGAGTTTTTTGCTATCTTTGTTACCTGCTCAAAAAAACAAAAGCTATATATGGGTTTAGTAACCGCAAAAGAAGTTGCCAAAGCAATAAATACGGACAAGTACGGCGTTTTAGGTACTTTTTCGGGCTGGCTGTTGATGAAAGTTCTAAAAATTTCTACATTAAATAAAATCTATGACAGAAACAAACACTTGAGCGAAGTGGAGTTTTTGAATGCTATATTGGATGAATTCCAAATTAAATTCGAAATTCCAGAAGAAGATTTCAAACGTTTGCCAAAAGACGGTGCTTATATCACTATTTCGAATCATCCTTTGGGAGGAATTGATGGCATTTTACTATTGAAATTGATGTTGGAAAAAGAGCCTAATTTCAAAATTATCGCCAATTTTCTCCTGCATCGTATCGATCCGATGAAACCCTACATTATGCCAGTAAATCCATTCGAAACGCATAAAGATGTGAAGTCGAGTGTGATTGGAATAAAAGAAACCTTGCGCCATTTGAGAGATGGAAAACCGCTAGGAATGTTTCCGGCTGGAGAGGTTTCGACCTATAAAGATGGCAAACTTATGGTTGACAGAGAATGGGAAGAGGGTGCGATAAAAGTGATTCGAAAAGCACAAGTTCCTGTTGTCCCTATTTACTTTCACGCTAAAAACAGCCGATTGTTTTATACCCTTTCGAAAATAAGCGACACGCTTCGCACCGCAAAATTGCCGTCAGAATTATTAACTCAAAAAAACCGTGTGATCAAAGTTCGTATCGGGAAACCTATTTCAGTTGCAGAGCAAAATGAACTCGCGACAATTGAAGAATTTTCGGAGTTTTTAAGACGGAAAACCTATATGTTGGCCAATCCTTTTGAAAAGGAAACAGCCTTTTTGCCGAAGCCTAATTTAAAATTACCCAAGAATCCAAAGCAAATCGTTACTGCGGCCAATCTCGATAAAATGATGTCCGAAATCGTTTCGTTACGCAAAAAAGATTGCCGTTTATTAGAAAGTAAAAACTATGAGGTATTTTTTGCCAAAGCCGAAGAAATGCCAACTATTTTGCACGAAATAGGTCGATTGCGTGAAATTACGTTTAGAGAAGTGGGTGAAGGCACCAACGAATCGATAGATATTGATGCCTTCGATAAATACTACCGTCATCTGTTTTTGTGGGATACTGATGCTCAAAAAATTGCTGGTGCATACAGAATGGGATTGGGATCGGAAATTTACCCAAAATACGGTGTTGAAGGATTTTACTTGACCGATTTGTTTGGATTTGAACCTGAATTATATGATATGCTTCATCATTCCATCGAAATGGGTCGTGCTTTTGTGATTAAAGAATACCAACAAAAGCCAATGCCTCTTTTCTTACTTTGGAAAGGGATTATTCATATTACATTGCGTCATCCAGAGCATAAATTCCTACTTGGTGGTGTGAGTATCAGCAATCAATTTTCGAATTTTTCGAAATCGTTGATGATTGAATTCATGAAATCAAATTTTTATGATCCTTACATTGCCCAATACATTCATCCTAAAAAAGAGTTCAAAGTCAAACTAAAAGATGCCGACAAGGATTTCATTTTTGATGAAGCCGAAGCCGACTTGAATAAATTTGATAAATTGATTGATGAGTTAGAACCAGGAGCCTTGCGCCTGCCCGTTTTAATCAAAAAATACATCAAACAAAATGCTCGTGTAATTGCTTTCAACGTTGATCCTTTGTTCAATAACGCTATCGACGGCTTGATGTACATTCGGATTTCAGACCTTCCTGACAGCACCGTAAAACCGGTTATGGAAGAATTTCAAGCTGAATTGGAACGAAAGTTGACGGAGAAAGAGGAGTGATTTTAGATTTCAGGTTGCAGATTAGAGTTAGCAGATTTTTTGGATTCTTTTAATTTTTTAGCTTTTTTAGCTTTTTTCTATCTCCAAATCGACTGCCTCAAAATATCATCCATCGAATTATGATTAATAAAATAAATGATTCGAATAAAATGATAACTTGCTAGAAAAATAGCCAAACCATAGGCCAGTTTTTTATTGAAAAGTAGTTCCTTAAAATATTCCTTTTTGGTTATTAATTCGGCCGAAAGAACCAGAATTGTCGCTACACAAAACGCAATCACCAAAGGTCCAAAAATATTATAATACAAACTTTTTTGCAAATTACCTTCATAAAAATAAACCAGTGACTTTGTGATTCCGCAACCTGGGCAAGGAAAACCCGAGAGCATCTTCAACGGACATAAAGATTGATCTGTTTCGAGATGTGTATTTTGATTGAAAAAGATTAAAAAAAACGGAACCATCAGCGTGATTAAGGAGCCGATGATTCCGTAAATTTTAAATTGAATTTTGTTATTTAAAACCAACCTTTTTTGTTTACTTGATATATACTATAAAATTCTTCATCGGACTTGGTCAAATAAATAATTCCTTCAATAAATCCAATTACTCCGCCAAGACCACAAGTGCAAACTCCTATAATTAGTTGAATAATTCCTTCTTGTGTATATCCCAAAATAAATTTATGAACTCCTAATCCTCCTAAAATTAAGGCAAAAATCCCAGCAAGAACCCTTTTGTTTTCTTCTCTAGGTTTTGAAGGTGTGTTCCAAGCTTCTGGTTTTGTGTTTTCCATAGTTTGATTATTAATTAGTTAGGTAAAAATATAAAAATTATTGAAATGCTTTATCGATTGGTTCCCAAAGTTCAATTTTATTTCCTTCGAGGTCAAGAATCCAACCAAATTTTCCATACTCATAAGTCTCCAACTCCCCTACAATTGTTACACCTTCTGTAGATAATTTTTTTAATAAATTTTCTAAATCGTGTACTCTGAAATTTTGCATAAATTCTTTTTGGCTCGGTTCAAAGTACTGGGTGTCTTTTGCGAATGGCGACCATTGCGTAGAACAATCGTTTCCCGCATTGTCTTTCCACCAAAATGTCGAACCATAATCATCGGTTTTTAATCCCAAATGCTTGCCATACCAAGCAACAAGCGCTTTTGAATTTTCGGCTTTAAAGAAAAACCCACCGATTCCAGTAACTCTTTTTTCGGTTTCCATTTCTTTGGGTTCTCCAAAATATTTTGCCTTGATTTTGTCGACAATCACCTGCGCCAATCGCTCGTGACTTTCAAATGTCCACCCTGCGATATGAGGCGACAGAATAACATTTTTAGCATTCAACAAATACTGAAAAGCCTCAGGTGTGTGTTTGTCTTGAAATAGTGTTTCGAAAGACAATTTTTCATATTCCAAAACATCTAACCCAGCGCCCAGCACTTTTTGGTTTTCTAGAGCTTCAACCAAATCAGCAGTAACAATATTTTTACCTCTCGAAGTATTTACAATCCAAAACGATTTGGCAAAAGCGTTAATAAAATCAGTATTTACCATTTTATCTGTTTCGGCTGTCCAAGGAATGTGCAAGCTTAAAACATCAGTTTTTTGTTGTAATTCTTCGAGTGAAACTTGTTTGGCATTGGCATCTCCAACATTTTCTAGAATATCATAACAAAAAACATCTACCTCAAAACCACGCAATTTTTTGGCAAAAGATTTTCCCATATTTCCATAGCCAATAATCCCAACCGTTTTTCCGTCGAGTTCGTGCCCTCGGTTTTTTTCTCGGTTCCAATGTCCCGACTTTATCTCTCTATCCGCTTGATTCAAATTATTAAAAAGTGACAAAATCATTCCTAAGGAATGTTCGGCGACAGCATTTCGGTTTCCTTCGGGCGAAGCGATAAGTTGAATATTCTTGGACAAAGCATAGTCACAATCGATACTTTCTAAACCCGCTCCAACTCGCGCAATGAATTGCAAATTGGTCGCTTTGTCTATAAAGGCTTTGTCTATTTTGAATCGGCTGCGAATGACGATGCCTTGATAGTCGGAAATTTTCGCTTCGATTTCGGCTTTAGTTGATATAAAATCTTCGTGATTGATAAATCCAGCTTGTTGCAATTGTTCCCAAAGCAGTGGATGATTGCTGTCGATATGAAGGATTTTGATGTCCATAAAAAGTATTTTCTGAATTTAGCATCCCAAATTAACAAAAAAAATACGGTTTTTCGTTTTATTAATGGATTTAAACCGTTTTATTTTAAATTTTTCTCGAATAACTTTATCATTCTAACACAGAAAGAATCCCAACAAAACTAATCAACAAAATGAGATTCTTCCTGCGTCAGAATGAAAAATTATCGTCTCGTTTTTGTCGGTAAATTAAAAGTTAACAAGGATTTAGTGTTGCAATTGTGTAAGTTTGTTAAATAGAAACGAAATAAAAATCAAAATATGAAATTAACAAAAACATTTAAATCCTTCTTTGCAAGCGAAAAAGCAGGCGGACTTATCCTTCTTTTTGTCACTATTTTGTCCCTTTCTCTTGCCAATTCATCTTTTCAAACACAGTATATTTCTTTATGGTCGACCGAAGTTGGGCATCATTCTATTACCCATTGGATCAACGATGGACTAATGGCGTTTTTCTTCCTATTGATTGGATTGGAACTAGAACGCGAGATTTATCTAGGAGAATTGTCAAGTATCAAGAATGCGGCTTTACCTATTTTTGGCGCTTTCGGCGGTATGCTTGTTCCAGCAGGACTATTTATGTTGTTGAATTTTGGCACTGCAACTCAAGGCGGCGCAGGAATCCCTATGGCAACAGACATCGCGTTTGCCATTGGAATTTTGTCATTGTTGGGAAATCGCGTCCCCGCTTCCTTAAAAGTGTTCCTTACTGCGCTCGCCGTTATGGACGATTTAGGAGCAATAATAGTAATTGCGATTTTTTATACAAGCACGATTGCTTTCCTGAATTTAGCGATTGCTTTTGGTGTTATGGGCGTTTTGTTTATTCTGAATCGAATGAAGGTGTATAACTTAATTCCTTATCTAATTGGTGGTGTTATTATGTGGTATTTTATGTTGAATTCTGGAGTTCACGCTACCATAACTGGTGTTTTACTTGCTTTTGTAATTCCTTTTGGCAGCGGCGGCAAAAAGTCTCCCTCTTATATTCTTCAACATTTACTGCACAAGCCTGTCGCTTTTTTTATACTTCCGCTCTTTGCTGTTGCTAATACTTGCATCGCCATTGATTCAAATTGGAGTGAAGGATTAACCCATTCAAATTCGATTGGAATACTCCTTGGACTTATCGTTGGAAAACCCTTGGGGATTTTCCTGTTTTCACTTCTTGGCGTAAGTTTAGGATTATGCGCCTTACCCGAAGAATTGCAATGGAAAAATATTATCGGAGCTGGAATGTTAGGTGGAATAGGTTTTACCATGTCGATCTTTATTACCCTTCTCGCATTCGACGATATTGAAGTAATTAACAATTCGAAAATAGCGGTACTTATTGCGTCATTTGCCGCAGGAACCATAGGTTTCCTTTGGCTGAAATTCACTATTAAGAAACCTATTCCCAGAATAAAACCTAAAATAAAGAAAGTGGTCACTTCTTCCTAAAATCAAAAAAGGGAATTTAGTTTTAGCTAAATTCCCTTTTTGGTATTTGATGTTCTATTAGTTACCCTTAATTTGTTTCAAAGAAGTCTTAATTCCTCTAATCAACGACGAACTGAATCCGTGCATTTCCATTTCGTTTAGACCTGCAATAGTGCACCCTTGAGGTGTGGTTACACGATCAATTAATTGTTCTGGATGGATATTTTCTTCCATAATCATTTCGGCAGCTCCTTTAACCGTTTGGGCTGAAATTGCCAAAGCCGTTTTCCAATCAAAACCAATTTCGATTCCGGCTTGCATCGAAGCACGTATGTAACGCAAGGCGAAAGCCGTTCCGCTTGCTGCCAAAACAGTAGCCGCATCCATCAATTTTTCGTCAATAATAGGCGCTGTTCCTAAATCTTGGAAAAGGTCTACCACATTTTGAGCTTTAGCTGCATGTTTTTCATTAAAGGCAATACAAGTTGCCGAAGCACCAAATTGAGCTGCAATGTTGGGCATAATTCGAATTGCGCTATTCGATTCGCCAATTTTATTTTGAAGTGTTTCAATCGATAATCCGCTTACTCCCGAAGCAACTACTTTATTGGAAATTACAGGCAAGATTTCGGCTAAAACGGTATTTACTTGATACGGTTTGATGGTGAGAATAATCACATCTGCCTCTTGGATGTTGTGTTTGTTATCTTTTGAAACGGTTACACCTAATTCTTCTAAATAAAGAATACTTGCTGTATTCCGTCTGGTTATGGTAATTTGGTTGCCTTTCGAAAATCGTGTTAATCCTAATGCTATGGAAACACCTAGATTTCCTCCTCCAATAATGTGTACTTTCATTTTATATACGTTTTTTTTACCGCCAAGACGCTAAGGCGCAAAGTTTATTTTTAAAATATTTTATATGTCCTGTGTTTATTGCATAGACTTCTTAGAACTGTTTACACTTAGTTTTCTTTACAATTTGTGTTTTTACAGTTTTTTTTAAAATCCTAAAATCAGTCGCGCAATCGAAAAATAAATTAGAATTCCACAAATGTCGTTGCTAGTCGTTATAAAAGGACCGGTGGCAAGTGCAGGGTCAATTCCGAATTTATCCAATAATATAGGTACAAATGTCCCAATTAGGGAAGCAATGATAATCACTGAAATCAACGCTACCGTGACAATTACCCCTATAATAACTTCTACATCAAGCAGAAAATGACTTCCTAAAAATAAGATGGATGCCAAAATTACACCATTAAGCAAACTCAAGGAAACTTCTTTTATCAATCGGTTGAACAAAGATCCGCTCAAAGTATCATTGGCTAAACCTTGTACAATAATCGCAGAGGATTGCACCCCAACATTTCCAGCCATCGCTGCTATTAAAGGCATAAAAAAGAATAAACTTCCATGTTCCTTCATAGCACCTCCGAATAATTCGAGCACTTTAACTGAAATTAAGCCGCCTAAAAGCGCCAAAACCAACCAAGGCAAACGCGCTTTTGTCAATTCCAAGATACTGTCATCCGCCTCAACGTCTTGCGAAATACCCGCAGCCAATTGATAATCCTCGGTTGCTTCATCCTTGATTACATCTACGATGTCATCGATGGTGATGCGGCCTACTAATCTTCCTAGTTCGTCAATAACAGGAATAGCTTCTAAATCGTATTTTTGCATAATACGTGCTACCTCAACATCTTCAGTATCTACTTTGACCGAATTTAATTTTTTGATATAGACTTCGCTAATGGGTGTTTTTGTAGAAGTTGTCAACAAATCTTTAAGTGACAATCGCCCTAACAACCTATCTTCATCATCCACCACATAAATAGAATGGACCCTAGAGATGTTTTCTGCTTGGATTCTCATTTGTTTGATACAGGTGAAAACGTTCCAGTTTTCGTTGACCTTTACCAACTCTTTGTGCATAATTCCCCCTGCCGTATCCTCAGCATAACGCAACAAATCGACAATATCTTTGGCATGCTCGACATCTTGAAGTTCCGAGATTACTTCTTGCTTTTTGCTTTGCGAAAGTTCGGCAATAATATCTGCCGCGTCATTGGTTTCGAGTTCGTCGAGTTCTTCGGCAATTTCTTTTGGGGAAAGCCTGCTCAATATTTTCTCCCGTAAATCATCTTCTAATTCAAGAAGGATTTCGGCGGTTTTTTCAGAATCTAAAACCTTGAAAATATAAGTCGCTTCGTCAAAATCAAGTTCGTCGAGAATCTCGGCAACATCAGCATGGTGCAAGTCATTCAATAAAACTTCCAATTGCTGGTCGTTTTTTGATTGAATAAGTTGCTCTAATTCTAGAATTAGTTCTTTGCTGACTTTAAACTCCATCGGCTTCTATTTTTTGGGTCAATTCGATAAATTGTTCAACACTAAGCTGTTCCGGACGTAGGTTAAAAACTTCGTCTTCTCTCAAATTATCGGACAAATTTAGTGTTTTTAAACTATTTCTCAATGTTTTTCTACGTTGCTGAAAAGCAGTCTTCACGACCGTAAAAAACAACTTTTCGCCGCAAGGCAAACTATAATCCTCTTTTCTTCGCAAACGCAAAACACCCGATTTTACTTTTGGCGGCGGTATGAAAACGTGCTCATCAACGGTGAATAAATACTCTGCATCATAAAATGCTTGAGCCAGAACCGAAAGAATTCCATAAGTTTTGCTCCCTTTCTTCTCACAAATACGTTCTGCCACTTCTTTCTGAAACATCCCTGCAAATTCCGGAATTTGGTTTCGCAATTCTAATGTTCGAAAAACAATTTGTGTCGAAATATTATAGGGGAAATTGCCAATGATAGCAAACTGCTTTCCGCCAAAAACTTCGTTGACATCGTATTTCAAGAAATCTTTGGAAATGATTTTTCCTTGTAATTTGGGATAATTCGCATCCAAATACTCCACCGATTCGTTGTCAATTTCGATCACATAGGTGTTGATTGTTTTTTCCAACAAATACTTGGTCAAAACGCCCATTCCAGGTCCTATTTCCAATACATCTTCGTATTCTTCGAGACCCAAGGTATCGGCAATGTTTTGTGCTACACTTTCGTCTTTCAAGAAATGCTGTCCGAGGTGTTTTTTGGCTTTTACTTTTTCCATATAGTCATTGCGAGGCACGAAGCAATCCCGCTTTATTTTTAAGTTTTATTCTACCGCAAAGACGCGAAGCCGCAAAGTTGTTTTTATATAAAGGGTGTTTTATTGTACTTGGTTACTGTTTCGACAGTATTTTTACTCCAAATTAACGAACCTCTTTTTCCAATTTTCACTAATCTATCAATATCTACATCATTCTTAACTGCCCATTGAATCCATTTCTTAACAGAATAACTCCAACCCAAAACTAAACCTATAAAGACTGCTATTTTAAAATTTAGATCCAAAAACATATTCAATCCAAATGCAGTAAAAATCATTATAAGTACTACTGGCAGATTAACAGTTAATTGTCCTCGTATTGAAATATCGTAGTCAGAAAGAGTTTTAATATTCATAAATTCAAAGATGATATTTGTTGCTTAATTCCTTTTCAGCTGAACACTAAAAACTGGCCACTGACCACTTTTTTTAATGCTCCGAAATCACTTCCAATTCCGTTCTAAAAGTAAGCATTTTGTCTCCAAATAATTTTACACCCTCTTCCCTTAAAGCTCGGGCCTCTTCCGCATAATATTTTTGCAAAGTTTCCCTGCTGTCTGTCGAGTATTGAACCGAATAAGTAACTCCTCCCATTTCTTCTTCGATTAAGACACGAGCCATTTTTGCAGAAGAAAACTTGCCGGTGGCTAGCATCTCAGGTATATGTTTGTGTTGCATCCAAATCATCCACTGATCGTGAACGCTTTCGTGTATGTTGGTGGTAACGTTATAAATTATCATTGTTTAAAAGTATTAAGATTGAGAGAATTAAGTATTAAGACTTTAAAAGATTTTACTTTGATGAAATTGACATTGTCATTGATATTGCCATTTTATAAATTCTTATCTCCTCGCAATTGCCGGTATTTGTTTCGTGCTTCGACAAAGTAAATACTGTCCTGATGATTGAAAATTATTTTCTCGTAAAGCGGTTTTGCTTTTTCGGGTTGTTGCAACTTGTTTTTCTCAATTTCTGCCGAAAAGAACAAGGCTTCGTCAACATAAATAGCATCTGCGTGATGGGCAATAATATTTTGGTATTGGCTTAAAGCCAAATTAAATTCTCCTTGTTTTTCGTAAATTTTACCCAAACGCAACAAAGTTACGGCTTCAATTTGTTCTCCTTTGAAACTTTTCAAAATTGACTGAAATTGCAGAATCGCTTCCTGATTTCGGTTTTGATATAATAAATAATCGCCTTTGGCAAATTGTTTCAAGGCGGTTTGAGTCGAATCGGCCACGGTATTGTCACTGATTAAAAGGAAATATTCCAAAGCATCATTAGCTATCAACTGTGTGCTCGCCGACTTCAATTCCTTGAACTGTTTCGAAGCCCAAGTAAAATCGCCTTGAAAATAACTCGTTTTCGCGGCTTTCAAACTCGCTTCGTGAGCGACGGTGGCATTTTTTAGATTCTCTTCAATTTGAGAATAACAAATTAAAGCTTGATTGAATTTTTCTTGATAAAGCAAGATATCCGCCAATTCCATTTTGGCCTGGGCCTCTTGATATCCATCCAACTGCAATTCGAGTGATTTCTTGATAATGGTTTTTCCTTCCTCTGGCTTTCTCAAATTAAAAGCCAAAAAATGAGCCTGTATCAATTGCAAAGATAAAGTACTTAGAGTGAAGCCATATTGCGACAACAAATTGCTGATTTCAGTATTAATGGCAGCGAAATCTTTCTCTTGCGCCTTGTATATTTTCACTTCAAACAAATAGGCATGAGCTTGAATGGTCAAATCTAAATCATTTGTGTTTTCTAGAACAAATCCCAGAATTTCTTTGGCAGTTTCGTGTTGCTCTTCGTCTATCGCTAATTGTGCTAAGTTGAGAATACTTGATAAAGATTCTGGATTGCGTTTGTAAACTGCTTTTTCTTGGATAAAAGCCTTGGAAAATTCTTTTTGTTGGACGTAAAACCAACTCAAATATTGGTTCCAAAAAACATCTTGATTCTTTTGAGCTCTTATAATTAGTGCTTTTCGCAACGTTTCATTGAAGCTCTCATCACCTTCTTCGGCCATAAAACGAGCCAACTGATTTTGTATAATCACCGAATTTTGTGGATTGGCATAAGCCTCATCCAAAAAAGTAGTAATCATCATTTCGGTGTTGCCCAATTGGCCATACAACTGTGCCATTTGATAATTGAAATTGAACTGTGGCTCAACTGACAATGCTGTTTGAAAGGATTTCAAGGCATACTCAATCAAAGATTTTCTCTCAAAGGCATTCTCAATTGCGTAGACTTCGTTCGGATTTTTTTTGATGCGTTCGATGGCTTCGTCGTAGTGTTTTTTGGCCGAAACCTCGTTTTTTTGCAATTGGAAATTATAGCCTAATTCGACCAAAAGATTGCCTTGCTTGTAGGTATTCATTCGCGATTGAATGGCTTTTTCGGCGACATCAAATTGTTGTAATTGTTGGTAACAATCGATCGTTTTTTGAAAATACTGTGAATTTTGCGGCGCTGATTTTAATAATTCTTCAAAACTGATTTTGGCTTTCTCGAAATCGCCTTTGTCGTAATAATACTGTGCCAATTGATCGTTTTGCGAAAAACAAACCAATGAAAAAAACAGGGCGATATGTAGAATTAAGTATTTCATTCAAAAAGTGTTCAGTGTTCAGTTTTTAGTGTTCAGCGAGCGTGTCGAAGAAAAAAACATTCAATTTTAAGCTTACAAAAAAAATACAATCGAACCTCAATGGTTCTAACCAATCAAATTTTTATGGAACAATTCCATCTGATAACTAAAAAACTGAATACTGATCACTAATTTATAATATCAAAACCACAATAACTTCGTAAAACCTCTGGAATTACAATTCCTTCAGCAGTTTGGTAATTTTCTAAAATTCCTGCTAGAACTCTTGGCAAAGCCAATGAACTTCCGTTTAAGGTGTGAGCCAATTGGTTTTTTCCGTCTTTGTCCTTGAAACGCAATTTCAAACGATTCGCCTGAAAAGTCTCAAAATTAGAAACCGAACTGATTTCTAACCAACGTTCCTGCGCTGTAGAATACACTTCAAAATCATAGGTCAACGAAGAAGTGAAACCCATATCGCCGCCACAAAGACGCAATATTCGGTATGGTAATTTCAATTCTTGAAGAATACTTTTTACGTGTTCGACCATTCCTTCCAAAGCTTCATAAGATTTATCAGGATGTTCCACTCGCACGATTTCGACTTTGTCAAACTGGTGCAAACGATTCAATCCACGAACGTGAGCGCCATAAGAACCGGCTTCACGACGGAAACAAGGGGTGTAAGCTGTAGTTAAAATTGGTAATTCGTTTTCGTTCAAAATCACGTCACGAAACAAATTAGTTACTGGAACTTCTGCCGTTGGAATCAAGTACAAATCATCGGTTTTGTCGTGGTACATTTGCCCTTCTTTGTCTGGCAATTGTCCAGTTCCATATGCCGAAGCTTCGTTTACCATATGTGGCACCTGAACTTCATTGTAGCCAGCAGCGGTATTTTTGTCCAAGAAATAATTGATTAGGGCACGTTGTAACTTGGCTCCTTTTCCTTTATAAACTGGAAATCCTGCGCCAGTAATTTTGTTTCCTAATTCAAAATCGATGATGTCGTATTTTTTTACCAATTCCCAATGCGGTTGCGCGCCTTCGTGCAAAACAGGAATGTCGCCTTCTTGAAAAACGTTCAAATTATCATCGGCTGATTTTCCTTCGGGAACAATATCAGCGGGAAGATTGGGTAAAGTGTATAGTTTTTCTAAAAGCTCAGCAGCAAGAGTTTCAGCTGTTTCAGCCAATCCTTTGCTTTTTTCCTTTAAGAGAACGGTTTTTTCTTTGAGAATAGCGGCTTTTGCTTTTTCGCCACCTTTCATCAATTCGCCTATGTCTTTGGATAATTTATTAGATTCGGCTAAAGTATTGTCTAATTCTACTTGTGTGGCGCGACGGGTTTCGTCTAGTTTTACCACTTCTTCAACAATAGCAGTGGCGTCCATATTTCTTTTTGCCAAAGCATTGATTACTTTCGCCTGATTCTCTCTAATAAATGCAATTTGTAACATAACTTAAATTTTTAACGCTTATTTGTTTTAAATAAGGTCACAAATTTAAGGAAATGTTTGATACTATTGGGACAAAAGTTTTTTAGGAAAAGTTATTTCACGAAGATGCACAAAAGAATTTTAGAGAATTGAAAAATGTGACGAAGGTTTTGCGAAACAAAAAAGCTACATCTATGAAAATGTAGCTTTGAAATTGTAAGTTGGAAAACGATTTATTTCGTTTTCATTGGTGGCAAATCAAATGCTTTTGAATCCCCTTCGAAATTATTACGGTGCGAACCATCGCAAAAAGGTTTGTTGGATGACAACCCACAACGACAAAGTCCCAATGCAGTTCTTCCTTCTAAGCCATAAATGGCACCATCTTGATCCATTATTTCAAAATCACCTTCGATTTTTATAGATCCGTTTTTATTAATTATTAGTTTAGTCTTGCTCATATTGTTTTTGTTTTAGAGGTCAAAGATTGTGAAAATTATTGATAATTAAAAGGACGGATTCAAATCCATCCCTAGAATATGTGTCGAGCCTATGGTTCTATTGATTGATCAGTATTTTTTTGCTGATTCATTTTTGCCACCAAGGCTTTCAATCGTAAGGCTTTTTCTTTTTTCTCTTCTTGCAATTTTGCCTTTTTCCGATTGAGTAATTTGGTATGCAAAGCCTTATTTTTGGTGTTTTTTTCAGGTCCTTTGGGCATAATTGACATTTTAAATAATGACGAATTTCTATTTCTGATTCATATCTTCTTCGAAATTTTCCAATTCTTTTTTTACTTCCTCTAATAATTGTTTTTCCGTTGGTAAATATAATTTGTATTGGCTTGCTATGATGTTTTTATTGTTTTCGGGTAAAGAGAATTTAACCACGCCATCATTTTTATTGGCACAAAGCAAGATTCCAATCGTTGGATTTTCGTTGTTGTTTTTCTCTATTCGGTCATAATAGTTGACATACATTTGCAACTGACCAATGTCTTGATGGGTCAGTTTTTCGGTTTTGATTTCTATGATTACAAAACATTGCAATAAGCGATTGTAAAAAACCAAATCCACAAAAAAATCATCACCATCAATATGAATTCGTTTTTGTCTGGCGATAAAGGCAAAACCATTTCCTAACTCTAATAGAAAGTCTTGCAAATGAGTGATAATCGCTGTCTCCAAATCTCTTTCGTAGTAGGCAGCTTCTCGTTTTAACTCCAAGAATTCCAAAACCATTGGGTCTTTTAGCTACTCATCAAAAGACGTTCCCAAAGACTGGTATTTATTTGACGTTCTAATTGTCTAACAGTCCAATTATTCTTTACTGTTTCAGCAATATAAAAATCTCTTTTGTCTTGACTGTCAAATGACAATATCAATTTATATTGACTCCAACTCAATTGTGTCCACAGTGTAGACACAATTGGAAAGGCTCGGTAAAACTGGCGATACCAGTTTAATTGACGGTATGAAAAACCACTGCCATATTCAGGTTGCAATTGCTCTGCAAGGAATTTTATCAAGTAGGTTCCGTAATCGGCGCGGTCTTTTCCTTGTTGTTCTTCTTCAAAAATACGTTTGCCAATTGTCCAATACATTATAGTTCGCTCGTTATCGACTGCTCTAATGGCTTTGTCTTGGGCAGTAGCAATTATTGCCTTTATATCTGGAATTATGGTTTGATTTTGAAGCATCTGGAATGAATTAATGAGGTGTTACAAACATACTGAAATTTATTGTAAAATTGAATTGTGTCCGCAGTGCGGACGTAATTGGGGATTTAATTATAATCTGTTAGAAACCTGTATTTATCATCCTTTTTGAAAGAATAAATTTGACCATTATATTGAATTCTTTCTGATTCTTTTTTAATTTTAATAGGTGCTACTTTGCCTTTTATTCCTTTTTCCAAATCTTCCTCAACTTCTTCTTCGTATGAAAAGGTTTTGACTACATTCAAATCAAAAAAACCGTTAGTTTTTTTGTTAGACACACTAATTTCTGTTTCTAAAACTTCCATTTGAAAACTACCTCCTCCATTAGATTCTCCCTGTGTTTTTCTAATAGGATAATCGTATAATATTTTTAGGTATAGGCGCTTAGAGCACCCTTGTTATCTATTGATTTTATTGATATTTATTCAAATTTCACCATCTTTTTCATTAACACATCGAAGATTGTCCCCATATTTGACCTTCTATTGTATCT
>NZ_JBIKRX010000153.1:0-3033 GCF_044348915.1 Flavobacterium sp.
AAAGCACATTCATTTCTATATCTTTTATAGTCATCCCAATTTCTTTTTCTATATTCTAAAATACATTTTTTGGAGCAATATTTTTTGCGTTTACCAGAAAATGATGTATTACAACACAGACAAGTATTGGTATTGTCTTTTAATAATTTTGCTCTAACCTTTGTTTTAAAATCTTCTGATCGTGGCCCACGAGCATTTGCACAACTTCTAGAACAAAATAAATTCGGCGGAGGTGTTTGACCTTCTTTATATTTAACAGAAAATGTGTTGTTGCATTTTTTACAATTTCTTTCCAATGATAATATATTAGTTGAGGCTACTCGTTTTTTCCAATTATTTCTATCTGGATTTTTTTCACACCACCTAATATGATTAGCAAAAAGAGAAGTACTTAATGAAAATGACTCGTTGCAGTGTTTACATGTTTTCAAACCATCCATAAATCTATTTATATGGAGTTAGTTAAAATCGAACTATTTACACACTATAAATGGTCGGGTAATTGAGAATCGAACTCAACTAAACTTGCTCCCAAAGCAAGCGCCTCGCCAGTCGGCCTTTACCCGTAAAATATGGTACACCCAGTTAGACTCGAACTAACGACCCCACAATTATCAATCGTGTGCTCTAACCAAACTGAGCTATGGATGCACTTTAAACTGGAGCCTCCTGTCCGATTCGAACGGACGACCTGCTCATTACAAATGAGCTGCACTACCACTGTGCTAAGGAGGCGTAAAATTGACTCCTGCGACACGGCTCGAACGTGTGACCTAGTGATTACCTACTACTATAGCTTTCGCTACCTTCTCAGTTTGTAGTTTATTTATATTAGGCTTTATGAACAAAACCAATTTTCATACCAAGGTATTGAACAACATTACCATCATCACCGAGAAGACGTGCTTCAACTTTCTCATCATGAGTTCCGCGAATCACTACATCTGGAAACTCATTGCGAAGAGCATTAAGCTTTTTCATAAATGCTTCAAGGCGTACTTTGTTTTCTTTAGTAGGTAAAGTTTGTTTAAGTGCTTCGTCTAAATCGATCTCCATGGCGGATTCAAGTGCGCATGTTTGTTGAACAACCAGTGACTTGTTATACGAGTCCTGAGCCATTTTACGATATGCATTGGTAATGTTGCTATGTGTATTCATATATTACCTTATTTATATAAGAAGAGTTTTAAACTCACGACCTGCTCATTACAAATGAGCTGCACTACCACTGTGCTAAGGAGGCGTAAAAATTGGCTCCGACTCGTGGGATCGAACCACGGACCTAGTGATTACCTACTACTATAGCTTTCGCTACCCTTTCAGTTTGTAGTCTGGACTTTCTCATTATCTTCAACATTACTTGTAAGATACCAACCGTCAAGTCTCTACACGTTCCTCTTTCGAGGCTTCGCTCGGGATTGGCATTTTAAAGCGTTCCCCGAATTTGATTGGTTTTTCATAAAGTATTTCTACTTTAAGCTGCCATTATGACAGTCACCCGCTCTGCCGCTGAGCTAAGTCGGATTGTAAAATTATTCGTCAAATGAATTTAACCAACGCTTCTCACGTACGCGTTGGGCATGAGTAGACCACATGCGACCGCATGTAAATCCTAGAGCGTGCATTTCAAAATAGTTTTGAAAGCGTGAATGATCGCGAGTGACTCTAAAGCGACGTTCACCGCTCTTAAGCGGTAGTTTTACTAAAAGGTAAAATTGACCGACCTTGATGTATGTTGAGGTGCGAATGACTATTTTCATTGTATATTATTTATTGGTACTCACACGGGGAATCGAACCCCGATTGTACGGATGAAAACCGTAAGTCCTAACCGTTAGACGATATGAGCAGGTGTTGTAGATGGACGCACGTTCCAGTAACGCTCTGGACTAGGCGGTTTTGCAGACCACTGCATGACTTCTCTGCCAACGTGCGAAAGTGGTACTAGAGGTGGGACTCGAACCCACACACGGCTCGATGACCGATTCTACCCCCTTATAAAGAAGGACCTTTAACCAATTCAGGACACTCTAGCATTAGAAAAAAATTTATCGGTTAATCATATTGGCATGTTGATGAGGAGCGCAACGCGCTGCAACTACAATCGACTATGACTTTTTTATAGGGACCGAAAACTCCTATATACAAACCTTTGACATCGCATCACTGAGTGATCCAAGCCGTACAACCACGGACGTTCTCAACTTTCATTAGCAGTTGATGGTGCGTTCAGTTATGAAACCTTTGTTTCTCTTTGCTTACAGAGACATTATACACTAAACTCTCTCACATGTAAACATCTTTTTTATCTATAGGTGATTTATTTATATTGTAAAAAGTCTTTCCATTCATCGCGAATCGCTACACGTTCAGAGAGCGCGCTAAACTCGATGTCTTTTAGCATCTTAGGTTTTACCTCTGAGCCATGAATGTTGAAATATGGAAACTTGTTTGATTTTTTGGTATTGCACTTTTTGCAAGACAGGACAATATTGTCGTCACTATTTCCACCACCGCGACTGCGCGGAACTAGATGATCACGAGTCGCTGAAGTGTATGGAATCTTACGCAGACAATATTGGCACTCACCTCCATAGATGTAGTAGAGTTGCCGAAGGTTGATCGCGCGCGGTTGCTTTTTTCCATGCTTGTAGTGACCAAAATAGCCTGGCACTACCACGATTGTAGGAATTGCCCATAGCGTGTCGACACTACGAAGCGCAGGATTTTCTGGGGCGAGGTGATCATCGTTAGCGATCCAACTGCTCCAGTCACGTATGTTTCCATACTGGTCATAGGCTTTTACACCTCCAACTATCATGTTTCTAATTGCAGATCGAGCAGAAAAGAAACCGCATGGTTGGAATCCAGCTGTCAACACAAGAGTAGTCTTATGAGACGGAAGTACTGGAATCATGAACAGACGAGAGTATAGCCACCAAACTTAGAGCGCACGACGTTGTTTATATAGACTGCAATGTGTGATGCATCTTCTAAACGAATTCTAGTGTGGCTGCGAAAGATTGAGCGGCC
>NZ_JBIKRX010000147.1:0-3031 GCF_044348915.1 Flavobacterium sp.
AATAATTGGAAATAGTGAAATGTACGAATCTGCTGCTGCTCGCGATAATGGAATTGAATCAGTATTCAAAAATGCCCCTGAAGCTGAAGTAAAGGAAGAATTGTAATCGAACCTTGTATTTGTAGTAAAAAAAGCCTCGAAAACTTTCGAGGCTTTTCATTTGATATTAATTCCACTGCTTTAATTTCCGCTTTTATCAACCACGGGGCGATTTTCTCTGTTGGCCAATTCCCAAGCAATAGCAAAAGCAAGCTGGGTTCTTTTAGCCAAAGCATCAAATTCAATTTTGTCTACTTCATCAGTCGCTTTGTGATAATCAGCGTGTACTCCATTAAATAGAAAAACAGATGGAATACCATTTTTTGCAAAATTATAATGATCAGAACGATAGTAAAAACGATTGGGGTCTGTTCTGTCGTTGAATTTGTAATCTATAAATAGGTTGACGTATTTTTTATTCGCATCTTCACAAATGGTATATAAATCAGACGATAAATAATCAGAACCTATCAAATACACATAATTATTGGAGTCTTTATGCAAGTCATCGCGACGTCCAATCATATCAATATTGATATCGGTAATGGTGTTGGCTAAAGGAAATAGAGGGTTTTCCGAATAAAAGCGGGATCCGTGAAGTCCGTGTTCTTCTCCCGTAACGTGAAGAATTAAAATGGAACGCTTAGGGCCGTGACCATCATTTTTTGCGATTTGAAAGGCTTGAGCTATTTCAAGTAAAGCGACTGTTCCAGAACCATCATCGTCGGCTCCATTATAGACTTCGCCATTTTTCACACCAACATGATCGTAATGTGCTGAAATAACAACAACTTCGTTGGGTTTTTCAGAACCTTCAATATAAGCCCAGATATTTTCGGAATCGGGTAGATTTTCGTTTTTCTTGGCATTCAAATAGGCTGCAGGAATTCTTTGGTAATACTCTGTAGCGCCTTTTGGAAAAGGAATTTTATTCGATTTGTATTGTTTTATTAAATAATTTCCAGCTTTTTTCTGTCCCAAAGAACCTGTTTCTCGACCTTCCATTTCATCAGAAGCCACTATAGATAAATGCGTTTTTAAATCAGTAGATGTGATTGTTTTGAGGTAATTTGTTGGAGGTACATCGGCAACACTGTTCTTTTGTGAAGTACAAGAAAGAGTAGAGGCCAATAGTAATAGAAATAGTAAATTTTTCATTGAGAGCTATTTGTGTTTAGGTATACAAATATGTGAATAATAATGTAATAAAAAAAACCTTGGAAGTTTATTCTTTCAAGGTTTCACAACTGTTTTTTTTCTAATCTAATGACTATTCACCCGGATAATAGGTTCGTTCTGCATTTTTTTCAACATCTTCTTTGTAAAACAAAACATCTTTGAATTCCCCTTTTTGATACATTCTTGATTGGTCCATAAAGTGCTTTGATTTTGGATCACCACTATTACCCCCAGCTAAAAGGGATTTAGCTTTAATTTTAGGTCCAAATTCAACAGCGCAAACAAAACTATTTCCATTGTATCCGTATCGTTTTTTAGTTCCATTCTGATAGCTGCTTTTATAAGCAGGTAAACTCCCCCATAGTGCTGTTCCATTGCCAATAGGTAAACTTTCTAAACCATCATTATACACTAAGTCAATCTCACCCGTAGGGCGCTGAAATCTATTGAGTTCTCCCCAAGGAATTTGCCAGGTTCCAAATTTTGTTTTTAGCTCGTTTATCACCGTCTGCAACTGGGGAATCATTTGATCTTGAGCTGCTGTATTAGCAAATTGGATAGTGTTTTCTACTTGGTCCTTTTCTCCTTCGTCGACATATACTTTTTGTAGGATGGGGTTCAATTTGAATACCCATTCATTTGCTAATGTTGCTGCTACAGAGTTTTCATTAGCATAATAATCCCATTTCTTCAAAACTGTAATAGGTTCTATTAGCTCATAGTAAAGTGGATTTTCAGGTGAAATGTATTTTTCAAAACTAGCAACCAATGCAGGAATCAAAACTTCAAAAATGGATAATTTTGAATCGTATCCGTCCGCAATTATTTTGTCTAATGTATATGAACTTCCTTTGCTCAAAAGTCGAACTGCATTTATTCCTCTAAAATTTTCTCCATCTGGGGCCATATAGGGAAGGTAATTTTCTTTTTTTGGACTATTTATTCCAGCAACACTATAGGGCGTTGAATTGCAATTTTGTAACCAACCATTGCTAGGATTGAAAAGATGAACGGTTTCCGATGGATTATGCAAACCTTTCCATTGTGTTGACGAAGTGGTTCCATCCATCACTTTTGCCCAATTGAAGTTTTTGTCTCTAATTGGTATAAAGTTACCGTGCCAATAGGCAATATTTCCTTTATTGTCCGCATAAACAGTATTGTTTGAAGCGTTGGCTTTCATTTCCATTGCTTGTTGGTACTCCGCAAAGCTTTTAGATTTTATTCGTACCCAACTTTGCTCCAAACTTTTCATTGACCGGTTTCTGGACTTTAAACTGATCCATTTTCCATCTCTTTTGGCCATTATAGGTCCTTTATTAGTAAAATAAGTAGTAAAGGTTTTTGGAATTAATTTACCATTTTCTGCATAATTAATAACTATTTTCTTTTCGATAACGGGATACAATTTGGAATCATATTCGTAAAAAAGCTTTTTATTTTTAAGGGTTATTTTTTCTGCATAGGCATCGGCAACATCCACATTAGAAGAAGTGTGCATCCAGCCACAATTTTCATTGAATCCTTGATAGACAAAAAATTGCCCCCAAGTTACAGCGCCATAAGCATTTAAGCCTTCTTCGCTACTGATTTGTATTTCAGGTCTAAAGTAAAAAGTGGTGTGTGGATTGATGTACAAAATTGCATTTCCACTAGCCGTTTTGGATGGGGCTATTGCAAAACCATTAGAACCCGTTTGCATATCTTTTACCTTTTCGACGTAAGCGAATTTATCGTCACTCCCATAGAATGCTTTTAATTCAGTATTCGTCAAATCGGCTGTGCTTATGGCTCCAATACTTCCGTCTGTCCA
>NZ_JBIKRX010000087.1:0-11158 GCF_044348915.1 Flavobacterium sp.
TCTGCATCTTCCTTAAATCGCTTGTTAAATGTTATTGAATTCACACCTATAAATTTCTCCCTTGTACTCATTTGACAAAGGTAATACTATTTTCGTTTTTGGGCGGCCTAAACGCCTATACCTATTACTTTATTCATAATTCAGCTATTATTTAGTTACATCATTATTTTGCTTTAGCGGCACCTTTCCCTTTGCCCATTCCATTGCCCATTCCCATACCATACTTGTGCTCTTCTTTAAAATGTTCCTCAAACCATACAGGAGTTTCAATTTCATTATCATAAATATAGCTCGCAATTTTCTTTAAATCCTCATCCTCAAATGCTTGTTTTGGCATCGGTTTGAATTTGTCGATAGCGCCCTTCATTAACGCATTCTCGGCTTTCGGGTCCAAAGCATAGGCGACCACGGCTTTAACAAAATCCTCCTTGTTATCAAATTGCATCATATACCTTTTCTTCGCGGCAATCATCGGTGGAGCAATAATTTCATCATGGGTTTTGGTAGTTACACTGTGGCAAGCGTAACATTTTGTCTTGAACAAAGCTAAGGCTTCTGCATTTTCGGTATCGGATTTTGGTGCTGTGCTAATACCAAAATCTTCGGTTGATTTTTGTTTGTTACAGCCGGTCAACAGCACGGCTAAGGCTACTGTTATTAAAAAATTTGCATTCATTTTATATTTATATTTGATTATTAATTTCTTCCACAACCTCCATTTGAACCGCGTAAAATAGTGGCATAGTCATCAGTAGAGATGTATTTGGGAGCGTATGTTACTTCATTGTTCTCTAACGATCTTGTAAATGCTCGAATATGATTTTTTGAACCGCAGTTTAGTTTTTCGTACACATTCAATAAATCAGCATTTGTACTATTTGCGGTAAAATGATTAATGTCATTGATATCTAAATCCTCGATAGTGGCTCCAGCTTTCAAAGCTTCAACTGATGAAATATCAACTTGTTTTGTTAAACTAGAATAAAGTTTTTGCAAATCAGGATTGTTGAAAACTCCTCTTTCTGTTGACGCTGAGTCTTGAATGTCGTACTTATTCATTAGATAAATAACACTATCCATATGTCGTTGCTCACTCCGAGAAATGTTGTCGAAAATATGCAATTGGTATTTGTCATACGCATACAAATAAACGTCACGCGCTAGTTTCTCTTCCTCTCTTAAAAATTTTAAATCAGTAATTTCAGCCTGACTCAATGAAACTAAAGTCTTGTTATGGCCTTGATACGAACTGTTGCTTACCATTAATAAAGCTAGTAAAGCAACAAAAACAATATTTGTCATACTTACTATATTTAGGTTAAAAATCTATTTTATCCACATTTCGGCGGGCATTCCAATTTTCAAACTGCCATCGTTTTTTACTTTAACTTGCACGGCATAGACTAGGTTTACCCTTTCTTCCTTGGTTTGGACGATTTTCGGAGTGAATTCAGCCGAAGACGCAATCCAAGAAATTGTTCCCTGATAGGATTTCATTTCCTTTTCAGAATCAATTTTTACGCTTACTTTTTGCCCCACTTTGATGCTTGACAATTGGGTTTCGCTAACATAAACCCGCAAAGTCATTTCCGAAATATCGGCGATTTTATAAAGCGGTTTCCCGAAAGCGGTCACTTCGTTTGGTTCAGAATATTTCGCTAAAACCGTTCCTTTTATTGGGTTGATGATTTTGCTTTTCTCAATCTGGTCATTGATTTTTTCGATTTGGACATCGATGGATTTTACTTCGTTCACGATCGGCGCATTCTGGGTTTGAACGCTTTTTATTTGTTCTTGAATAACGCTTACTTTCCCATCAATTTCATCCACTTGGCGTTTGGTCGCGGCATTTTCGGCAAACATATTTAGGATTCTTTTCTTCTCAATTTGAGTAGTTTTCAATTGTTCCTGTAAAACTTTAATTTGTGACAAAACATTAGCCGATTTAGAATAAACCGTACTTTTTGAAGCGATTAATTGTTGCTTGTTGAAGTACAATTGAGTCGTATCAACCAAACCCACTTGACTATTGGGTTCCAGTATATCACCTTCTTCCAATTTCAAATATTCGATTTTTCCGTTGGCTTCCGACGAAATCGTGACTTCGGTGGCTTCAAAATTCCCGTAACCATCAGCTTTTTCGTTGTTTTTGTTACAGGAAAATAAACTTGCAAGAAGTAATAATGTGATTAATTTTTTCATTTTTACTTATATTTTTAAAACTGTTGATTAATATCTTTAATAATCTAAAGGTTGAAACCTTTGGCAATGGTTATTCATAACCTATTTTTAGCTTTTGCCCACGGCTTCAATCGTGGAAATCATAATATTCTAATTTCAATCTTTAATAATCCAACGGTTGAAACCGTTGGCAATGGTTATTGATAACAAATTCAATTCAACTAATTGGTTCCCCCGTCGGGGGTTAGGGGGCTTCCTTTAGCTACTTGATAATTTGCCTTAGCCAACGCCAATTGAATTTCGTGTAATTTTTGATTGGTTCTGGATTCGTATAAATTCGTGAATTCCACCAAATATTCGGAAGTGGTTATCACACCGTTTTTCAATTGGGCGTTTGACGATTTTTCGACATATTCTCTTAAACCAATTATTTCCGTATCGGTTTTAATAATTTCCTCGGATTTTTGTATTTCGTTGTTCATTTCCTGTAATTGCAGGGAATTGTTGAGCAAAAAGGTTTCTTTTTCTGTGGCAACAATTTGCGATGAAACCGTTAAGGCGTCTTTTTCAGCTTTGGATTTGTTCCAATCAAAGACATTCCAATTGGCTCTCAATCCCACCATGAAAATGGGTTGAAACGTATTATCAACCATATTTAATCCCGGATTTCCATATCCTGCCATTCCAAAAGCGTTGATTTTAGGCAAATTATTTTTGGAAACAACGGTTTTCGAAGCTTCTATTTGTTGGTTTTGAAATTCAAAATATTTCAATTCTGGACGATTATTTTGAGAAGATTCGTCAGTAATCACAATTGGTTTTTGCAAAATAGCCGTTTCAGGAACTGTCGTAAATGTCAGGGAAGAAAGGTTTTCGAACAAACGTTTTTTGTCGAATTGAATTTCCGAAAGTTGTTGTTTGATTTTCAAATTCTCGGCTTCCAATACTTTTTCGGAAGCGGGTAGAATCGCACCGTATTGAATCCCAGATTTGACCTCTTTTATCTTGGAAAGCAATTGATCTTGTTTTGAAATCAAAATCTCTTTTCGTTCTTGCAAGTATAAAATGGAGAAAAATAACTGGTTTATTCGAGATTTGAGTTGGTATAAATTGACTTCGACCTGCTGTTGCTGGGTTTTGGTTTGCGCTTCTTTTAGTTTGGTATTGGCATCAATCAATCCTCCGTTATAAATGAGTTGGTTGACATCAATATTCGCTCGATATTGGTCTTTGTTTATTGGCTCGAGCATAGGATTTGGAATAGTGGTCACTTGATTTTGGTAGCTTCCTTGTGCAACCAAATCTATTTTGGGAAGTTTACCCGTTTGCAAGGCATCCACTTCTAAATCGGATTTTTGTTTTAGTAAATCAATTTGTTTGGCTATAGGATAATTTTTATTGGCCAAAGCATAACATTCTTCCAAAGTCAAAGATTGCTGTGCATTGGCATAAAATACAATTGATAAAAAGGATGTAATTAATATTCGTCTCATCTTTTTATAGAATTTATAATTTGTTCGGCAATGCTGGTTTTTCGTTCTTCCATCATCGAGTTAAACTCGACATCTGAAATTTGAAGTATTCCCTTTAGCATCATTTGCGCCGCAAAAGGAAAAACCGTCATCGAAATCATATTCATTAAAAGATGTTTTGGATTGATCGGTTTTATGATTCCATCAGCGATTTCTTTTTCGATTTGGGCAATCATCAAGGTTGGATTGGGTCTGCTTTCATTTTTTAAAAATGTCATTACAAACTCCGGATTGTTGTTCATTTCCTGAATCACAAATTGGGGCAAATAGGGATTCAGCATTACAAACGAAATATAACTGTGCGTAAACTTCCTGATTTTATCAAAAATGCTGTCATTTGATTGAAAAATGGCGTTGATTTGTGGCGCCAATTGACTGAAAGCATTCATAAAAACAGCCTGAAACAGCAACTCTTTGTTCTTGAAACAATAATGCAACATCGCTTTATTGATGCCGGCTTTATCTGCTATTTCCTGCATTCGTGCGCCAGCGAATCCTTTCTTTTGGAAAATTATCCGGGCAGCATTGAATATTTTTTCTTCGGTCGTCATTGCGTTTTAACTATACAGTTTAACCATTTGGTTAACAAAGATAATTAAAAAAAGTATTCCAGCTAGAAATACTTTAAATTATAACTATTATTTCTTTTTAAATTCAATAAACAATTCGGAATTGGCTCTTGGAGCAATTGAATTATGGCAAGTTTCCATAATTTTAAAGTCAAAATAATCTTTAAAAAGCTGCTCATATTCGGCTTTACTTCCGCCAAAAGGAGGTCCCGATTCAAATGTTTTATTGAATAATAAGCCAACCAGAAGTCCTTTAGCTTTTAAAATTTTGTGCATTTCCACCACGTATTTTTCTCGCATTGTGGGTGGCAAAGCGCAGAAAAAAGTCTGTTCAATAACCAAATCATATTGATCTTTATGCTCAAAAAAGTCACCCAAAACAATTTTGATATTGGGATAATTTTTGAATTTTTCTTGAAGGTTTTCCACCAATGTTGGAGCGATATCTATAAGGGTAATATTGGTAAAACCTTGACTTAAAAGGTATTCTGCTTCGTGAGAATTACCACAACCAGGTATTAAAATACTGATATTCTTGTTTTTTAATGTGTCAATATATTCTTTTATTGGGGGTGATACTTTGCCTAAATCCCAACCTGTAGCATTAGTTTTATATTGATTGTCCCAATATTCTTGGTCCAAGCGTTTCTCATTGTTCATAGTATTCCATTTTATAATCTCCGATGTGTTTTTCATTTTCGAAAATCATTTTTTTATGCTTGAAATAATTGAACACACCGATACAAAAAATCACAAAAGAACTAATGAATAAGAACCATTCAATGATAAAACTGTTCTCTATTTTCAGTAAACTTTCCAAACTTAAGCCCGCCACAAAAAAATACATTGATGTTCGTAAAAAAGCTAAAAATGTCGATTGATTGGCTAATATTGTTCTTTGCAAAGCCAATCGTTCTCTTAAAATAAGGTCTTTATTTATTTGTTTGTCAATCATTTATTTATTTCTTTTTGCAAGTAGAAATACCCAGTGGAAGATATAATGGACAAAAACTTATTAGACTTGTAAGCGCAAATATAATGGCAAATATTCCTAAAACTAACGCCGTTGTCCCGCTAATAGTTCCTGTGTAATACAAAACACCTATTAACAGGGCAATTATAATTCTAATAATTTTGTCGGTAGAACCCATGTTTCCTTTCATGATTATTGAAATTTTGTTGGTTAAATATCTATGATTTATCAGGTGATTTTATAAACATATTGAACAACAATCCGCCCATTGCGGCGCCATATAAAGTGCTGTTGAATGGTTTTGATGTTATAGCGCATGTTCCTGAAGCGCAACCGACAAAATAGTAGTAAAGATAGCCTGCAACAGCGCCAACTACAATTCCAATTCCTGTGATAATGATGGCTTTTTTGGTCATTTAATTACTTTTTTCAACGATGATTTTTATTATTTCTTCTTTTGACAAAACTCCGGATTCACGCCATAATTGTTTTCCGTTTTGAAACAAAATTATTGTAGGAACACCTCGAACTTGATATTGTGAAGCCAATTGTTGGTTTTTGTCCACATCAATTTTAATGATGGTAATTCTTTCTCCAAGATTGTCCTTAACATGTTTCAAAATTGGCGCTAATGTTTTGCAAGGGCCACACCAAGTAGCAAAAAAATCAATAAGAACTATTTTTTCAGACTTTATAATAGTATCAAAATTAGTACTCATTTTTTAGAATATTTATTGTTAGGAACTGCACAACCACTTGTCCCACAACCTAAATTAAAGATAACTTGAAATAAGAAAAATAATCCAAATGCGATAAAAAACCATTCTTTAGTTGCGTAGGCTTGAAAGAACAAAAACAGGGAAAAAGCCAATCTCACCCATCGCATTGTATGCCAATTTGTAAAAAGTAAACTTTTCATTTTATTTTAATGTTGATGGACATACATAATTAGTGGTTTTTATTGCCGTTTTTTTGATAGAGGCAAATCCACCTAAAACATTTACTATGTTATGATATCCCCTTGCTTTTAGTATTGAAGCAGCAATCACGGAACGATATCCTCCAGCACAATGAACGTAAAATTCTTCTTCTTTTGGAAATTCGGCAATATGATCGTTAATAAAATCCAAAGGAGTGGAATGTGCTCCTTCAACATGTTCAGAAGTAAACTCTCCCTCTTTTCTAACATCAAAAATGGGTACATTCTCTTCCATCAATTCTTCCAGTCCATTGGCTGTAACCCAATTTACAGTATCGTATTCTAATCCTGCATTTTTCCATGTTTCAAATCCACCTTTCAAGTAACCTAAGGTATTGTCATAACCTACTCTAGCCAAACGTGTAATACTTTCTTCCTCTCTTCCCAAAGGAGTTACCAAAAGTATCGGTTGTTTAATATCGGGAATTAAAGCACCAACCCAAGGAGCAAAATCGCCGTCAATACCAATGAAAATCGATTGTGGAATATGTCCTTTGGAATAATCATCTTGGTGACGTACATCAAGAATAACGGTGTCAATTTTGTTAGCAACTAATTCAAAAGTTGCGGCATCATAAGGAATTGCTTCACTAATAATATCTTCAACATTTTCGTAGCCTTCCTTATTGAGCTTCACGTTCTTAGGAAAATAAGAAGGCGGCGGCAATAAACCATCTGTGACTTCCTTGATAAATTCTTCTTTAGTCATATTGGCACGAAGGGCATAATTGGTTTTCTTTTGGTCACCAATAGACCCAACAGTTTCTTTGCTTAAATTTTTACCACAAGCACTTCCAGCACCGTGAGCTGGATAAACAATGACATCATCTGCTAAAGTCATCACCTTGTTTCGCAAACTATCATATAAAATTCCAGCCAATTGGTCTTGAGTCATATCCGCCGCTTGGGCTAAATCTGGACGACCAACATCTCCCAAAAATAAGGTATCACCACTAAAAAGCGCATAATCTTTACCTTCTTTGTCTTTCAAAAGATAACAAACACTTTCTAAAGTATGACCTGGCGTATGCAAAACCGTGATGGTAATTTCTCCTAAACGAAAAACTTCTCCATCTGTTGCAATATGGGCTTCAAAACTAGGATTGGCGGTTGGTCCAAAAATGATTGGAGCACCAGTTTTTTCAGCTAAAGTAACGTGGCCACTAACAAAATCGGCGTGAAAGTGGGTTTCAAAAATGTACTTAATCTTTGCATTATTTTTATTCGCCTTATTGATATAAGGTTGCACTTCACGCAAAGGATCAATAATAGCTGCTTCGCCTTTACTTTCTATATAATAAGCACCTTGTGCTAAACAACCTGTATAAATTTGTTTAATTTTCATCTGATGATTTTTATTGTTTTTTATTGGTCAGATGGAACCCCTATAGTCATATACCTATTTTTTCAATGACTAATGTCATAGGGGTTTCATTTTTCAAAGTGTTTTATACTGTAAATTTATTCAATTTTTAAATCGATTTCAAATTCATCTGCTACAATTTAGGAAATAATTATGACACAAAAAGTTCCCTAATGATAATATAAAATCCCATTGTAAGGACAAACCAACCAAAACCAGTTTTCAGTTTAATATCATCAACCCTTTTCGCAATAAAATTTCCAATCAATATTCCAATAATTGAAGCTAATGTAAAGTATTCCAACAACTTCCAATCGATAATTTGATTACTCATAATATCTCCTAGAAAACCAATAAGTGATTGCGCTGAAACAATAAAAAGTGAGGTTCCAACAGCCATTTTCATTGGTGTATTGGCAAAAAACAGTAAAGTGGGAACAATCAAAAATCCACCTCCAGCTCCTACAAATCCAGAAATAAGCCCAATTAGCATTCCCATTAGGGCTATTTTAAAATAATTGAGTTGTACGTCCTCGACCATTATTTTTTCTTTTAAAGGTTTTATCATTCGAACCGATGCAAAAATCATAACAAAAGCAAAAACGACCATTATCATGTCGGACTTAGTCAAAGTGAATTGTTCGGTCGAAAAAATTATATCCGGAATTCTAGGAACAAGAATTTTTCGAGTCACAAAAACGGATAATATAGCTGGAATCCCAAACAAAACAACTTTATAGAAATCGACTAATTTTTGTTTGGCCTTGTGAATTCCGCCAACTAATGAGGTTGTTCCAATTACAAATAAAGAATAGGCTGTAGCCAATGTTGGTTCGATTCCCATCACATACACCAATATAGGAACCGAAAGTATCGAACCACCGCTGCCTAACATTCCGAGAGTCATTCCGACAAAAACCGCTAAGATGTATCCTATGAATTGGGATATTTCCATTTATGAAATTTTATAAGTACAAAAATAGGATATTTAATATTCCAATTTTGTAACAAATGTTACTTCATTTCAGTAATACAATCGAAGCTCGATTCAATCTTATCTTTCCTTTGTTTTCTAATGCTTTGAGCAAACGTGAAACGACAACTCTGGAAGTATGTAAATCGTATGCAATTTCTTGATGAGTCGAATGAATTTCATTAGAATTGAGCACTTTTGCTTTTTCAATAAGGAAATTCAAGAGTCGTTCATCCATATTCATAAATGCCAGATTATCAATAGCTGAAAGTAGTTCTTTTAAACGATTATTATAACTATTGAAAACGTAATTTCTCCAACTTCTGTACTTCCCTAACCATTCTTCCATTTTACTTATCGGAATCATAATTAATTGTCCTTTGGTTTCGGCAACGGCTCGTATTTCGCTTTTGGTTTCTCCTAAACAGCAAGCCATCGTCATAGCGCAAGTATCGCCTTTTTCGATAAAATACAAAAGCAATTCTCCTTCATCAAAATCTTCACGTAATATTTTGATTGCACCAGATAAAAGCAAAGGCATTTTTCGAATAGAATCACCAAAATCAATTAGAATATCACCTTCCTTGAAATCTCTTAGTAAAGAAGTTTCTACAATTTCCTCAATTAATTTATCCTCGAATAGGAACCCGTAAGTTTGTTTAAGTAATTCTTTCATTATTGGTTTAGAATTATATTTGGATGTAAATTTCGCTAAAAATTTTCACTTTAACCCTAAATATAGAAAACACTTTGGGTGTTTGTTTACGATTTTAAAGTTTTTAATTGATAATTTAATATTATTTTAAAATCATTTGGTTTTGTGTAACAAAAGCTACAATTAACAAGGAAGTTTTTTTAGAAATTTGCTTCAATAAAAATACAAATACTTTTTTAAAGATGAAAATACTAATTATAGGAGGAGTTGCCGGTGGTGCAACTGCAGCAGCACGATTGAGAAGACTGAGTGAAGAAAACAAAATCATTATTTTTGAAAAAGGAGAACACGTGAGTTTTGCCAATTGTGGCCTTCCCTATCATATTGGTGGTGTTATTGCCGAGCGTTCTAAATTATTATTGCACACTCCTACTTCCTTAAAAACAAGATTCAACTTAGATGTTCGTATTTTTAACGAAGTGGTGAAAATCAACAAGGAAGATAAAACAGTTGAAGTTAGAAATACAATTACCAAAGAAATCTACACCGAATCCTACGATACATTATTATTATCTCCGGGCGCTGAACCTTTCCGACCTGGTATTCCGGGAATTGATTCCGATAAAATTATGACGCTTCGCAATGTGGCTGATATGGATCGCATTATTGCCAAAACTAAAGATTTGAAAAATATTGCCGTCGTTGGTGGTGGTTTTATTGGATTGGAAGTTGCGGAAAATTTGGTTGAAAAAGGATTGAATGTAACTGTCATTGAATTGGGAAACCAAGTGATGGCGCCTGTGGATTATGAGTTTGCCAAAATGGTACAACATCACGCCGTTGCCAAAAACCTGAATATCCTTGTCAATACAGGTGTTGAAGCTTTCGAAGAAAAAGGAAATGAAATTGAATTGAAATTAAATAATGGCAAAACCATTTTGGCTGATGCCGTTGTGTTTGCCATTGGCGTAAAGCCTGAAAATGCTTTGGCGAAAGCCGCTGGATTGGATTTGGGAGTAACCGGAGGAATTGCTGTCAACGAATTTATGCAAACCTCAGACCCAAATATTTATGCTGTGGGCGATGCTGTCGAAGTTTCGCATTACATCAATCAAGCGAAAGTATTGATTCCATTGGCTTGGCCTGCTAATCGTCAAGGTCGAATTGTGGCCGATAATATTACTAGAGGGAACAAAATTTCATATAAAGGAACTTTGGGAACTTCGATCATCAAGTTCTTTGATTTGACTGTTGCGGCAACCGGACTCAACGAAAAATTGTTGAAACGGTATACTATTCCGTATCGAACAGTAACCGTTACCAGAGCCAATCACGCCAGTTATTATCCAGGCGCCACCAATATTGTCTTGAAAATGAATTTTGGTGAAGATGGAACCATTTATGGCGCTCAAGCTTTGGGACAAGAAGGAGTTGACAAACGCATCGATGTCTTAGCAACTGCAATCAAAGGTGGTTTGACAATTTATGACTTGCAAGAAATTGAAGTGGCTTATGCACCACCTTATAATTCTGCCAAAGATCCTGTGAACATTCTGGGCTACGTTGCTGAAAATATGCTGAACGACGATGTGCGATTCATCAATTACGACCAATTGGATGGTTATCTTTCGACTGAGAATGCTACCCTGATCGATGTTAGAACCAAAACAGAATTCGAAAACGGAGCCATTCCTAATGCCATTAATATGGATGTAGACAGTTTGAGGGATAACTTGGATTTTTTTGATAAGAATAAAAAATATGTTATTTACTGTCAGATTGGTTTAAGAGGCTATTTGGCGCAGAGCATATTAAGGAATCATAATATTTATTCTGTAAACTTAAATGGAGGCTACGGATTGTGGAAACCGGTCAATAGCTAGGCTATAAAATTAAAATTACTTTAATAAACGGTTATTTAACTCTATTTTGA
>NZ_JBIKRX010000088.1:0-11122 GCF_044348915.1 Flavobacterium sp.
TTGATGTGAGTCAGCGGCAAGACGCCATTCAAAAAGCGGATATTGTGATCTCAATGTTACCAGCGCATCTTCATATAGAGGTGGCGAAAGATTGTATTGCCTATAAAAAGCATATGGTGACTGCTTCTTATATAAGCGATGCGATGCAGGATTTGGACGCTTTAGCCAAAGAAAACAATTTAATTTTTATGAATGAAATTGGACTCGATCCTGGAATTGACCACATGAGTGCAATGAAAATAATTGATGAAATAAAAGCCAAAGGCGGAAAAATGCTTTTGTTTGAATCCTTTTGCGGTGGACTAGTTGCTCCTGAATCGGATACGAATTTGTGGAATTATAAATTTACTTGGGCACCGAGAAATGTAGTTTTAGCAGGTCAAGGCGGCGCAGCCAAATTTCTTCAGGAAGGGACTTATAAATACATTCCTTATTGCACTTTATTTCGCAGAACCGAATTCCTAGAAGTGGAAGGTTACGGAAAATTTGAAGGCTATTCCAACCGAGATTCTTTAAAATATCTTGAGGTGTATGGACTGAACGATGTGCTGACTTTATATAGAGGCACCATTCGCAGAGTAGGTTTTTCGAAAGCCTGGAATATGTTTGTGCAACTCGGAATGACCGATGACAGTTACATTATGGAAGGTTCCGAAACTATGAGTTACCGCCAATTCGTGAATTCTTTCTTGCCCTATCACCCAACAGATTCTGTCGAAATCAAGATGCGTTTGATTTTGAAAATTGATCAAGATGATATAATGTGGGATAAATTATTGGAATTGGATTTGTTCAACCCAAACAAAAAAGTAGGTTTGAAAAATGCCACGCCAGCTCAAATTCTCGAAAAAATCCTGACCGATAGTTGGACATTGCAACCTAAGGACAAAGATATGATTGTGATGTATCATAAATTTGGCTACGAATTGGATGGTAAAAAACAGCAAATAGATTCCAAAATGGTTTGCCTTGGCGAAGACCAAACCTTTACCGCAATGGCGAAAACCGTTGGCCTGCCTGTTGCGATGGCTACTTTGTTAATCCTAAACGGAAAGATAAAAACTCCAGGAGTGCAACTCCCCATTCGAGAAGAAGTGTATTTGCCCATTTTGAAAGAATTGGAAGAATATGGGGTTGTTTTCAATGAAGTAGAAGTGCCTTATTTGGGGTATAATGCCTGAGGAATTGTTTAATCTGAGAAAAAAAAATCCGTTCACTCAATTTTAGAATGAACGGATTTTCAATAGTATCAAACAGTTAATTGGCTTCTATTTTTATTGGTATGTTATACCTCATTCTAGTTATTTTCCCATCCTCTTTTCCTGCTATCCATTTTGGAGATAATTTTAAAACTCTCAAGGCTTCTTCACCGGTTTCAAGGCCTGCATCTCTAAGTACTTGAAATTCTGATAATGAACCGTCAATTTCTACCATAAACGAAACGTATATTTTTCCACTTCCTTTAAAATTGTTAGGTACTGTGTAGTTTTTACCTACGAATTTAAAAAATTCTTGCATTCCGCCAGGAAACTGAGGGTCAATTTTTTCTATTAGTGCGTTAGTTGTAGCCGCTACTACAACAGGCTTTTTTTCTTCAACTAGTTCTTTGAAATTGTTAGTTTTATCCCATTTATCTGCACAGTTTCGAGTGCCTATTATTTCTTTTCCTTCAAATTTTTTCCAAGAGTTTTTTAAATTTTTATCAAAATAAATTTTTGTGTAAAAGTTATATTGAAATGGCTGTGGAAATTTCTTGCTTCTTGCATTTTTCTTTACTGAACTTCCTGAAAAATATACAAAGTCAGAAGCTGAGTATTTACTTAATTCTGAATTAGGGTAGTGTTTTCCATCTATCCAAACAGCGTATTTTGCAGAATTTTTAAAATCGGTAAATTCATTTTTGCTAGGTGATTTCTCTATAAATGGGGTTGGAACATAACCAGGAAGATACTGGTCTTTTTCCTCTGCGGTAAGTTCTTCATATTGTTTATTGACAAGAATTTTTTTATCACAATCTTTAAATATTATTCGCACTCCAGCGTAATATTCATCTCGTCTGTCAATTGTTGGATTTTCTTTTGTGTCAGATTGAACTTTAACTATTGCGTTGCTTTCTTGAGCAATTGTTTTCAAACACAAAAAGAATACTAATCCCAATATAAATGGAATTACAGCGATTTTTTTTAAAATTGCTTTGGTTTTTGAAGTGGTTTTTGTCATCATGATGAGGCGTTTTTTTGTTAATGAATAGTTTAAATTACTGGTTAAATAGTATGTTGGAATGCTGTTAGCTTTTGAAAGTAATAAATTTTGGTAAAATGATACATTATTATAAGTTGCTATAACTTTTTCATCTGCAAGGAATTCGTGATTGAGTTGTATGGCTTTTTTGTAAAATATAAAAATGGGGTTAAACCAGAATATTGTTTTCAATAGTTCTATAAACAACACATCGAAAGTGTGTTTTTGGAGAACGTGAGTCAATTCGTGTGAAAATAATTCGGTCTCAATTTTTCGATTATTGTATTCGGTTTCATTAATAAAAATGAAATTTAGAAAAGTATGTGGAAGAACTTTTTCTTCTAATAAAATCAGTTTTGCATCTTTATAATCGACACTTTTATTCGAATTTATTTTAGAGATTATTTTTAAAAGATTATTCAAAAATCGAATACTAAAAAGAGTAGTAACTAATCCGTAAATACTCCAAAGTATAATAGGTAAATAGTTGGTTTCTTCTACCAATACAATACTTCCCTGATTTATCTGGACTGCACTATTTTGTATAATTGGTGTTGTGATTTCTTCTATAATTTCAATAGTTATAAACGGAATTACAAGTGAAAAAACAAGTCCAAACAACAAGTAAAACCTGTTGAATTGGTGCATTTTTTCTTTTTCCAATAGTAAGTGATATATGGCCAAAAACACTAATAATGGAATTGTTGATTTAATTAAAAAGTCAATCATTTTTTCTTTTTTTGAAGTTCAACATCGATGATTTTTTTCAATTCTTCTAATTCTATTTCTGATAAATTGGTTTCTTTAGTAAAGAAAGAAGCAAATTGCGAAGCTGAATTATTAAAGAAATTACTAATCAATCCGTTTACGTGTTTTGAGAAATAGTCAGTCTTTTTGACCATTGGATAATATTCCCTTGAGTTTCCAAATTCGTTGTAAGCCACAAATTTTTTGTCAATCATTCTTTTCAATAAGGTGGCTACAGTTGTGGTTGCAGGTTTTGGTTTTGGATAGGCTTCAAGCAAGTCTTTCATAAAAGCTTTTTCGAGTTTCCAAAGGTGTTCCATTAATTGTTCTTCTGAATTGGATAAAGACATTTGTTCTACGTTTTTAGAATTAACTCTACAAATGTAGAATAATAATTTTAATATCCAAATTTTTTTTCAAAAAAAATCCGTTCACTCAATTCAGAATGAACGGATTAAAACTTTTTTCTTTGTGCCTTAGCGTCTTCGCGGTAAATATTATTTAGACATCTCCACAAAATACTTATAAAACAACGGAATCGTCTCAATTCCTTTCAAGTAATTAAAAATTCCGAAATGTTCGTTTGGTGAATGAATTGCGTCGCTGTCTAAACCAAATCCCATCAATATCGTTTTGCTTTTTAGTTCTTTTTCGAATAAAGCAACAATAGGAATACTTCCGCCGGAACGAACAGGAATGGCAGGAACTCCAAAGGTTTCGGTGTAGGCTTTGTTAGCTGCTTTGTAGCCAATGCTGTCCGTTGGTGTTACATAACCTTGTCCGCCGTGATGCCGTTTTACTTTTACTTTTACTCCTGCCGGAGCAATGCTAGTGAAATGTTTGCTAAACAATTCGGTGATTTCCTCCCAATCTTGATTTGGAACCAATCGCATCGAAATTTTGGCGAAAGCCTGACTCGCAATAACAGTTTTAGCACCTTCGCCAGTATATCCACCCCAAATTCCGTTTACGTCAAGTGTTGGACGAATTGAATTTCTTTCATTGGTAACATAGCCTTTTTCGCCGTAGATATCGTTGAGGTCAAGGGCTTTTTTGTATTTTTCTAAATTGAAAGGAGCTTTGGCCATTTCAGCTCTTTCTTCTAATGATAGTTCTTCTACTTTATCATAAAATCCCGGAATGGTCACGTGATTATTTTCGTCGTGAAGCGAAGCAATCATTTTTGCCAAAACATTGATGGGATTGGCAACAGCACCACCATACAATCCGGAATGCAAGTCACGATTGGGGCCTGTAACTTCGACTTCCACATAACTCAAACCACGCAATCCAGTCGTGATCGAAGGTTGTTGATTAGAAATCATTCCAGTATCTGAAATTAAAATCACGTCATTTTTGAGTTTTTCGTGATTCCGTTCTACAAACCAGCCCAAGCTTTTGGATCCTATTTCTTCTTCGCCTTCAATCATAAATTTGACGTTGCAAGGCAAAGTATTGGATTGAATCATATATTCCAAGGCTTTCACGTGCATATACATTTGGCCTTTATCATCACAAGAACCACGGGCAAAAATGGCTCCTTCTGGATGAATTTCGGTTTTTTTGATTACAGGTTCGAAGGCTGGAGAAGTCCATAATTCGATTGGATCGGCGGGTTGTACATCATAATGTCCGTAAACCAAAACGGTTGGTAAATCCTTATTTATAGTTTTTTCGCCATACACAATTGGGTTTCCAGGTGTTTCACAAATTTCGACAAAATCGCATCCTGCTTTTTCTAAACTTGCTTTAACTGCATTGGCCGTAGTGATAATATCCTGATGGTAAGCGGGATCGGCACTGACTGAAGGAATTTTCAATAATTCGATTAATTCGTTGATAAAACGATCTTTGTGCTCTTGCACGTATGATTTTATGGTTTCCATAATTTGTATTTTTTTATAGTTTCAAAAGTACAAAAAAGACCTTGAATATTTTTTATAATATTCCTTTGAAAGTTAGAAGATATGCTTATATTTGCACTCAGATTTCGCGGATATGGTGAAATTGGTAGACATGCCAGACTTAGGATCTGGTGCCGCAAGGCGTGTAGGTTCGAGTCCTATTATCCGCACAAAAAAAGCTTCTCAACTGAGAAGCTTTTTTTTTGAAACAAACTTAAGTTTTTGCTTTATATTTTCATATTAGAAACTTTATAAGATTTTCCGTCCGCTGTCGCTTCAACTACTTTTGTCAATTGTTCCGGTGTCAAGATTGTTTTATCAAACGAAACGGTTGCCAATTCTTTTTCAAAATCTACTGTTGCAGTTTGTACGCCATCGAGTCCATTTAATTCTTCTTGTATGGTTTTGGCACATCCTATAGCACAAGTCATTCCTTTGATGGTGAAACTAGCTGTTTGTAGGTTTGTGGCGGCAATTTCCTTTTTAACTTTTGGAGTTCCGGTTTCTATTGTGGTATCTGTTGCGTTTTCAGTTGACTTTTCTTTACAACCCACAAATAAAAGACTGGCAAGCAGTATTGCTGATATAGATTTGATTAAATTCATTTTTATTGGGGTTTAAATATTAATAATTTTAATTTTAGTAAACAAATTTACTAAAAAAACAACCGCTAATTCATAAAATAATTACAATTTTGAGCCAAAATTTATAGAGATGAATTCAAAACAATTGAAATGGGTTTACTTGCTTACGCTAGCCTTAATTTGGGGGAGTTCATTCATATTAATAAAGAGAGGTTTAGTTGGTTTGACCGCGATGCAATTAGGTTCATTGAGAATTATATTTGCAGCGATTTTTTTGCTGCTAATTGGGTTTAGGAGTTTGTCGCAAATTCCGCTTCAACAATGGAAATACATCGCTTTGACAGCAACTTTAGGAACATTTATTCCAGCGTTTCTTTTTTCGATAGCGCAGACTCAAATTGATAGTTCTGTGAGTGCAATTTTGAATTCCCTTACACCATTAAACACGATGATTTTGGGTGGTTTAGCTTTTGGATTGAGTTTCAAAAGAGCGCAGATTTTTGGAGTCATTATTGGATTAATAGGAACATTTTTGTTAATTATAAACGGAGCGATTCACCATCCAGAACAAAATTTTTATTATGCCATATTAATTATTATAGCCTCTATTTGTTATGCTACTAATGTCAATTTAATCAAGAAATACCTTTCTGATTTGAGTCCATTGAGTATTACCACAGGGAATTTTTTGGTATTGCTCTTACCAGCGCTTCTTGTTTTATTTTTCTCTGATTTTTTCTCGGTAATCGCTGTTGATACAGTCCAACATTCCGTTTTGTTTGTGATGATTTTGGGGGTGGTTGGAACGGGAATAGCCAATATCCTTTTCTTTAAAACCATACAAATATCTTCGCCGGTTTTTGCTACTTCGGTTACGTATTTGATTCCAATAGTTGCCTTTTCTTGGGGATTATTAGATAACGAAATGCTTACGCCGGTTCAGTTTTTAGGCGCTTTTATAATTTTGGCAGGTGTTTATTTGTCGGCTAAGAAGTAGACTTCAAATTGCAGATTTCAGGTGGCAGATTTCAGAAAGACATTTAATTAAAAACAAAAACGTCTTGATTTCTCAAGACGTTTTAATTTGTCGGTTTCAATCTTCCAACTATTCGAAATCCGCATCAGTAACGCCTTCATTGATTTTCACTTCAGACATTTTTATATCCAATTCGAATCCTACATTTTGGATGATATTAAAAGGAACTTTTACTCCTTTTACTTCTCTATAATCTGCATAGCTTGTCATTTGAGTCATTTTATTTGCGCCTTGTTCCACGGTTTTGGCTTCTGCAACTTTGAGGCCAGTTTTTGTGTCATAATACAAAGTGGTTTTCCCATTTTGAATTGCATAAGCATCATTTCCGTTGATAGTTTCAATGCCAGTAACAGAAAGTCCTGTTTTCTTTGCAAGTTGAAGTTCTTCAAATGGGGTTGCGCTAGCCTTCATTTCAGTTAAAGCATCTCCCTCAATGTTTTTTCTTTGGCCTTGTTGCTCAACATAAGCCCCTTTTTCATTTACCACCTGTTTCATCAAACTCATTGGTCCCATTGTAATTTCAACTCTGATTTTACCTTTAGAGTCAACTTTATTTGTAAAGGTTAATGGTGATGGAGCTTGAGGAATGGTTGTAGATCCAAGCATCGAAATTGTTTTTACTGAAGCAACTGCTTTTTCGCCTCCAATTGCTTTGATGTAATTATCCAAAATGGTTTTGGTAGTAACGCCAGCTGGAACTTCTTTTTTTGAAACAGGTTTTTCTAAAGGATTTCCGAATTTGTCAAAGTAAAATATTGGAATTTTTAGTTTTTCTAAACTTGGAATCACCTCTGAGCTTTTTCCTGCGATTACAATTCGAGTGTTATCAATCAAGAAATATTTATTAGCAGCTTGTTGTACTTGTTCTGCAGTTACAGCGTTTATATTTCGAATATAATTTTCATAAAAGTCTGTCGGAAGTTTTTCGGTTTCAATGTTTAAAGCATACTTAGCAATAGCTTGAGGTTTTTGAACTTGCATAACAAAACGCCCAACATAACCTGCTTTTACATTAGCTAGCAGTTCTTCGCTTACTTTTTCGGTTCTTATTTTTTTAATTTCTTTGATAAATTCTACCACCGCGCTGTCAGTAACCATGTTTCTTACTGCCGAAGCTGATTTTAGTTTTGATACGTATTTACCTGAACCAATTATTGCATTGGCGCCATATGTCCAAGCATGCTTTTCTCTTAAGTTCATATTTAGATAGCTGTTGAAATCACCTCCTAAAATATAAGTTGCAATAGTAGCAGGGAAAAAATCAGGATCACTCATTTTCAAATTCACGGTATTAATCAATGAAATTTCAGATTGAACCGCGTTGGGCATATCAATAAAATTGATTTGAGTGAAAGGGACGTTTTTTGGATCGGTATACGTCAGTTTAGGAGTACTTCTTTTTGCCCAAGAACCAAATAGTTTTTCGATAACAGGTTTTACTTTGCTGTATTTTACATCGCCAATAACCACTAAATACCCGTTTTCAGGTACAAAATAGTTTTGATAATTAGTCTGAACATCGGCAAGAGTTACTGCATTTAGTGTTTCAACAGTTACAAACTCACCAGAAGGATGATTTTTTCCAAATGCTAAAGCATCTCCAACTCTATTTGCAATGGCAGGAACGCTTTTTTCTTCGGCTTTAAGACCTTCGATCATTTTAGCTTTTTCTTTATCGAATTCTACTTGTGTAAAGTTTGGATTCAACGCACCTTCAGCCATTAATTCTAGAACTCTATTGGCATATTTAGAGAGGGAACTTGCAAAAGCACCACTCGAACTAAAGTTAACATTGGCTCCAAAAAAATCTATTTCTTCATTAAAAACATCTTTGGTGATTTTTTTCGATCCATTTCCAATGAGACTGCTGGTCAATTCATCTACGCCTTTTTTGTTGCCTTCTGCAAAAGGAGCATTGTCTAAAGTTAGATTATAAGTTACTCTTGGTAATTTATGGTCTTCGACAATCATCACTTTTAGACCATTAGCCATTACAAATGTTTGTGGTTTTTTGATGTTTACCACTGGCGCTTTTCCAGGTTTAGGTTGTGGACGGTCTTGTGCTTGCATAATTCCGGTTATGAACAGAATGAATAATATTATACTTGTCTTTTTCATGATATAGGTCTTAGTTTTGAGCTTTTTCAGTTGAAGGAACGTAATCTAAAATCAATCGCTGATTTGGATTTAAATACTTTTTGGCCACTTCACGAATTTCTTCTCGAGTAATAGAATGGTATAGTTCAATTTCGCTATTAATCAATTTAATATCGCCATAAAGCATGTAGAATTTTGCTAGGTTTTCGGCAATTCCTTCGATGCTGGCGTTGCTATTCACAAATTGATTATCAAAAGTATTTTGTAGTTTTTGATAATCTTTTTCAGAAATTAAATCGGTTTGGATTTTTAAGATTTCTTCGTCAATTTCTTTCAATAAATCAGCAGAAGTTGCTGGCGACATTGGCAAACCGTAAATAAAATACAAACCATAGTCCTCTTGACTCAAAGCTACAGCTCCAATTTGCAAGGCCATTTTCTTTTGATCAACTATTTTCTTGTACAATTTTGAACTTTTCCCGTCGCTTAAATACGAAGAAATTAAATTCAATACTCGAGCATCCCTAGTTTTCATTGATGGTGTTCTGTACGAAGTAACCAACATCGGAAGTTGAATGTTAGGATCCTGATAGGTTGCCTTAATGGTTTGAGTGATAGGTTCTTCGACAAAAGTTTGTTTTTTTACGGCTTCACCACTTGGAATAGCACCAAAATATTTTTTGATCCATTCTTTGGTTTGGGTAATGTCAATTTGACCTGCAACGACTAAAACAGCGTTTTTAGGAACATAGAATTTTTTGAAAAAAGCTTGAAATTCTTCCAGTTTTGCTGCGTCTAGATGTTCCATTGAGCCAATGGGCGACCAGCGATACGGGTGGTTTTTGAACATATTTTCTTTTACAGCCTTCATAATATTTCCGTAGGGCTGATTGTCAAAACGTGTCCGCTTTTCTTCTTTAACAACCTCATTTTGGGTATCGACCCCAATCTGATTAATGACAGGATGCAACATTCTTTCCGATTCCATCCAAAGTCCCAATTCTAGATTATTCGACGGGAAAACTTCGTAATAATAGGTTCTATCGTCGGAAGTGTTGGCGTTGTTTACGCCTCCATTTGAGGATACGGTTTTCATCCATTCGCCACGTTTGATATTTTCTGTTCCTTCAAACAATAGATGTTCAAAAAAGTGTGCAAATCCTGTCCTTTCTGGATTTTCGTCTTTGGCACCTACGTGATACATTACTGAGGTTATGACCACTGGAGCGGAAGGATCGTTGTGCAAAATAACGTGCATCCCGTTATCTAAAGTATATTCTTCGAAATCTACTTTCTGTGCCGAGGCAATTCCTCCCAGCAATAGTGCAGCACTTAACGCCATTATTGATTTTTTCATAAGGATTAATAAATTTTATTGTTTTCAGTTGGTAATCAAAAGCTGTTTTTTGTTACATCAAAAATACTGTTTTCTTGTGCTTGAAGACATTTTTTTCCTGCTTTATAGATAATTTAACAATTGTTAACCAAAAACATAGCGCTTACTATCAGTAAAGTCCCTTATAAACAGGTGTTTATCCAATTCAACTATTTTTTTATAGCAACTAATTGCAGAATAAATATTTAATTGTATATTTGCAACCTTAAAAATTTATAAAACAATTTGTTATGTATGCAATCGTAGAGATAGCAGGGCAACAATTCAAAGTTAGCAAAGACCTAAAGGTTTACGTTCACCGTTTGGCAAATGAAGAAGGAACAAAAGTTTCTTTCGATAAAGTTTATTTGTTAGACGACAACGGTTCAATCACGATAGGCGCCCCAGCTATAGAAGGAGCTTCAGTAGAAGCCAAAGTGTTACAACACTTAAAAGGAGATAAAGTAATCGTTTTCAAAAAGAAAAGAAGAAAAGGTTACAAAAAGAGAAACGGTCACCGTCAGTATCTTACCCAAATTGTAATCGAAGGTATTTCAGTATCAGCTCCTAAGAAAGCCGCTGCTAAAAAAGAAACTGTTGAAGTTGCTGCTGAAGAAGTAGAAGCTCCAAAAGTAAAAAAGGCTCCAAAAGCTAAAAAAGAAGAGACACAAGAATAATAACAAAATAAAACTAATACGTCATGGCTCACAAGAAAGGTGTCGGTAGTTCCAAGAATGGTAGAGAATCAGAATCAAAACGTTTAGGTGTTAAGATTTTTGGTGGACAAGCTGCTATTGCAGGGAACATCATCGTAAGACAAAGAGGTTCAAAACATAATCCAGGTGAAAACGTTTACATTAGTAAAGATCACACCCTACACGCAAGAGTAGATGGAGTTGTTCAGTTCCAAAAGAAAAGAGATAATAAATCATACGTTTCAATCCTTCCATTCGAAGTTGAAGCATAATCGATTTTCTCAATTTATTAAAAAACCCGTTCGCCTTGGCGAACGGGTTTTTTGTTGTGCGCTACGCATACCATATATCTATAGGGTGTAAATCCCGAACGAGCCTGCCAATGGGAATCGTTAGCCAAGAGCAAGGGTGTCTACCGTGAGGTAGAATCTGAAGGAAGCTGG
>NZ_JBIKRX010000148.1:0-2987 GCF_044348915.1 Flavobacterium sp.
TCCGATTGCATCGGAAGTAGTCGGGACTAGAAGATTAAAAAATAAATATTGGGGCGATTAGCTCAGCTGGTTCAGAGCACCTCGTTTACACCGAGGGGGTCGGGGGTTCGAACCCCTCATCGCCCACAAAAACTTCAACAGAAATGTTGGAGTTTTTTTTTTATCAGTATTTCAAGTTTGAATAGGGCAATTTTCGGATCAATCCCAAAACCTGTGGAGCCATAAAAATTAAGCATAAATTTTCAGTCTTCCCACAACCTTCCCGCAACCTTCCCGCAACAAACCGCAGTACTTAATAAAAAATCAGATTGTATTTTTCTGAATTTCCAAATCCACAAATTTTCTATTCACCAAATAAAATCATACTTTAGCATTCTGTAAATTTTATAGTAAAATGATTAGCGAAAAACAATTCAACAACGAATTACAACTTATTATTCAAAACGCCATTCGTGAGGATGTAGGCGATGGCGACCACAGCTCTTTAGCTTGTATTCCAGCTTCGGCAACAGGAAAAGCAAAACTTATTGTCAAAGAAGAGGGCATAATTGCTGGCGTGGCTTTCGCCAAAATGATATTCGAATATGTTGATAGCAATCTAATAGTAGAAACCTTCATCGCCGATGGAACACCTGTAAAAAAAGGAGATGTGGTATTTCACGTTTCGGGGAGTTCTCAAGCGATTCTTAAATCTGAAAGATTAGTACTCAATTCGATGCAAAGAATGAGTGCGATAGCTACCAAGACAAAAAGCTATGTAGATTTATTGGCGGGAACAAAAACTCAAATTCTCGATACGCGTAAAACTACACCAGGATTCCGAGCTTGCGAAAAATGGGCAGTGAAAATTGGCGGAGGTGAAAATCACCGTTTTGCACTTTATGATATGGTGATGCTTAAAGACAATCATATTGATTTTGCAGGTGGAATTACCTTGGCCATCAACAAAACTAAAGCGTATCTGAAAGAAAATAATCTAGATTTAAAAATCATCGTTGAAGCTAGAGATCTAGATGAGATTAAGGAAATTCTAGAAAGCGACGGGATTTATAGAATTTTAATAGATAATCTCGATTTTGAAGACACTAAAAAAGCTGTTGCTTTAATTGGTGACCAATGTCAAACAGAATCATCGGGCAATATAAATGAAAATACCATTCGTGCCTATGCTGAATGTGGTGTTGACTTTATTTCCTCGGGAGCATTAACGCATTCCATTTATAATATGGATTTAAGTTTGAAAGCTTTATGAGATAGCAGGTTTTAGGTGGCAGGTAGCAGTGTGAGGAAGTCAGATTGCAGAAGATAATTTGATAAATTTTTAAAATTAAAATTATGAGATTTCAGGATTTACTGGCCTACAAGAAATCATTTGAATTAGCAATGGATATTTTTTCTCTATCAATAAACTTTCCGCCCGAAGAGAAATATTCTTTGACAGATCAAATTAGGCGTTCTTCCAGAAGTGTCTCTGCAAATATTGCAGAAGCAACAAGGAAAAGAAGATATGAGAAGCATTTTATTTCAAAATTAACTGATAGTGATGCAGAAAATTCCGAGACTCAGGTTTGGCTTGAATATTCATATGCTTGTAATTATATTGATACTATTAAGTTTGAAAGTTTAACTTCAAAAAGTCTCGAAGTTGGAAAATTGTTGAATTATATGATGAATAATCCAGATAAATTTTTGTAAGTATTTCAGTATGCAACTGCAACTTGAATCTGCAACCTGAATCTGTAACCTATAACCTGTACCCTGAAATCTGAATTCTGAATTCTGCAACCTGAAATTTAAAAAATGAGTAAAGATATAGAAGCACGCATTGAAAAAATCCCTATTCTACGTAACCTTGTTCGTCCCTTAAAAAGGATTAAGTTGCGAAGCATGGAGGGTTTGCGTTTGTATGATTTACTGGAATTGTATATTATTGGTATTATTGATGGTGGTTTTAGCTACCACGCTAGTTCTATTGCCTTTAGCTTTTTTATGGCGTTGTTTCCCTTCGCTTTGTTTATACTCAATCTCATTCCTTTCATCCCAATCGATGGTTTTCAACTCGATTTTCTTCGTTTTGTAAAGGAGGGAGTTCCCCCAAATACCTATGATGCGATATATAAAATCATTAGCGATATTTTGAATAATAGTCAATCGGGATTGCTGTCTACTGGTTTTGTTTTGTCGATTTTTCTTATGGCTAATGGGTTAAATGGTATTTTAGGAGGTTTCGAATCGTCAAAACACGTCCTCATCAAAAGGACATTTTGGCACCAATATTTAGTTGCCTTAGGAATGTCTTTGATATTGTCATTTTTGTTGTTGGCAACTATAGCTATCATTATTGTTTTTGAAGTGGCTATCCAGCATTCCATTATTCAGGATGTGGTAAGCGAACGAATTCCTTTAATAATTTTAGGTAGATACGCATTTATCATCCTTATGATATTGCTAATTACCTCTATACTTTTCAAATTCGGAACTACCCACGATCAAAAAAGAGTTTTTATTTCGGTTGGTTCCGTTTTTACTACTCTTTTAATCATTTTAGATTCTTATGTTTTTGGGATTTGGGTTATAAAATTTTCAAAATACAATGAGCTTTACGGTTCTATTGGAACCTTATTGATTATGATGTTCTATATTTGGATCAACTGTTTGCTTCTTCTGCTCGGTTTCGAATTGAATGCAACTATTAATAAATTGAAACGCGTGCATGCTAAGAAAAAACTTCGTCATAAAATTACAGATGAATCTAATATGGTACAATAAATGCATTTCGTCGAAGTAATTTTACCTCTTTCCCTTGCCAAAACGTTTACTTACAGCGTTTCAGAGGCCGAGTACAATTATATCCAAAAAGGGATGCGAGTAGCTGTGCCTTTCGGCAAAAGCAAAATCTATACGGCATTGGTTGTCGAAATTCACCAAAACAAGCCTGGTTTATATGAAGCCAAAGAAATACATCAAATCTTAGACGAAAAACCTAT
>NZ_JBIKRX010000089.1:0-10985 GCF_044348915.1 Flavobacterium sp.
TCTGCATCTTCCTTAAATCGCTTGTTAAATGTTATTGAATTCACACCTATAAATTTCTCCCTTGTACTCATTTGACAAAGGTAATACTATTTTCGTTTTTGGGCGGCCTAAACGCCTATACCTAATTTATTAATTCAACTTAAAATTAACTTGTAGCTTCTCTAATTCGAACAAAAGCTCATTAGATATTTTGATTTTCAATTTTCTGCTGGGCATCGATATTCGAGTGATAATTTTGGTTTCCTCTGCGGAAGATGCTACAGAAGAAGCAGGCTCATCCAATATTTGCTCCTCATCCTCAGAAAAATCGTCTGTGAAAATCACTGCTTCATCAGGAATTTCGCCCTCAAACAATTCTAAGTCGACGTTTTCTTCTGCTCTTGGAAGATCAGAAAGTATTTCCATTTGTTTCCGAACTGTTTCTAGCTCAACAATATCAAAAGTAACCGAACTATTACCTTTATTGGCGATGAAAATTGCATTTAACTTTGCTATAAAGTCTTTATTCAAATCTTTAATATCCAATAAAACACAAAGTTTCTTTGCAAAATTATCGAATACATCTTGCAACATTTTGAATTCCGAAAACTGAATCCTAGGATCACCTTTTTTTCCGGTTTCTCGATTAGGCCAACCTTCTTTTACTAAAACCTTTAAGTAGGTAAAACTATTTGGAATCAAAAAATGTCTAAATTTCATATATTCTTCTCCAAAAATTTTGAATTCAAAACTTTCGTCATACCCTTCAAGATGAAATAGTGCCCATCCTTTTCCGTCTTTGGAAATTCGGTGCTGCACATTAGTAATTATACCTCCAAACGTTAAATTTTTATTTACAAACTGATTCAAATCTTTCAGTGATTCTAGCTTGGAATTGCAAAAATATTTCATCTCATACCTGAAATCATCTAAGGGATGTCCTGAAATATAAATCCCAACAACCTCTTTTTCTTTGGCGAGTTTTTCCATCGTACTCCAATCTTCGCAAGGCGGCACCACAGGTTCTGCAATTTGTACATCGCTTGCTTCTCCAAAAAGACTCACTTGCGAGGAATTTTCGTTTTCTTGAAACTTGGCACCGTAACGAATCGCTTTTTCGTAAAAAGTAATACCATCTCCATCATCGTGGAAATATTGCGCTCTGGTGACGTCAGTAAACGAATCGAAACCACCAGCCAAAGCAAGATTCTCTAGTGCTTTTTTGTTGGCAGCACGCAAATCAATTCGCTTGGTTAAATCGAAAATTGATTTGTATTTTGAAGTTTTCCTGTTTTCGACAATTGTTGCTACGGCTCCAGAACCCACACCTTTTACGGCACCCATTCCAAACCGAACCGCGTAATCATCATTAACTGTAAATTTATAATAAGACTCATTGACATCCGGTCCCAAAACCTTCAATCCCATTCGTTTACATTCTTCCATAAAAAATGAAACTTGCTTAATATCACTCATATTATTCGACAAAACCGCCGCCATATATTCGGCTGGATAATTGGCTTTCAAATAAGCTGTTTGATAGGCAATCCAAGCATAACAAGTTGAATGCGATTTATTAAAAGCATATTCGGCAAAGGCTTTCCAGTCGTTCCAAATTTTCTCTAATTTGTCTTTGGCGTGCCCCTTTGCCATCGCTTGTGAGATAAATTTTGGTTCCATTTTCGCCAAAACATCTATCATCTTTTTCCCCATTGCTTTACGCAAAACATCGGCATCACCTTTGGAGAAATCCGCCAGCTTTTGGGACAAAAGCATTACCTGCTCTTGGTAGACGGTGATTCCGTAGGTGTCTTTTAGTAATTCTTCGCAGTCGTCCAAGTCATATTCTATAGGTTCTTCGCCATTTTTTCGTTTAATAAAACTCGGAATATACGCAATTGGTCCCGGACGATACAGCGCATTCATCGCAATCAAATCAGGAAAAACCGTAGGCTTCAATTCCTTCATGTATTTTTGCATCCCAGGACTTTCATACTGGAAAATCCCCACCGTTTCACCACGCTGAAAAAGCTCGTATGTTTTCACATCATCTATCGGGAATTCATCGGGATTCAGGTCGATGTTGCTTCTGTATTTAACCAGTTTTACAGTGTCTTTTATCAAAGTTAGGGTTTTCAAGCCCAAGAAGTCCATCTTCAACAAACCTGCACTTTCTACAACTGAGTTGTCAAATTGGGTAACAAACAATTCCGAATCTTTGGCGGTTGCCACAGGGACAAAATCGGTAATATCGCTTGGCGTGATAATTACACCACAAGCATGAATTCCAGTATTTCTGAGGTTCCCCTCTAAAACCTTGGCTTGCTGAATGGTCTCTCCACCCAAATCACCTTCGTTAGCCAAGGCTATTAATTCCTTTATTTTTTCGAATTCTTCCGGACGAACCGCCTTTTTGATTACCTCTTCTTTTTCGTTTAAAAAACGAGCTAAATTCCATTTAGATGGCATCATCCCCGGAATTAATTTGGCAATTTTATCCGCTTCGAATAAAGGTAAATCCAGCACACGCGCCGTATCGCGAATCGCTGATTTTGTAGCCATTTTACCATACGTGATAATCTGCGCTACTTGTTTTTGACCGTATTTTCGAATCACATAATCCATTACGCTACTTCGTCCTTCGTCATCAAAATCGATATCAATATCGGGAAGTGAAACCCTGTCTGGATTCAAGAATCTCTCAAAAAGGAGATTGTACAAAAGCGGATCGATATTGGTGATTTTTAAACAATAGGCCACCACCGAACCGGCTGCAGAACCCCGACCAGGACCAACAGAAACTCCCATTTTACGGGCTTCGGCAATGAAATCCTGAACAATCAAGAAATAACCGGGATAACCCGAATTTTCTATAGTCATTAACTCGAAATCCAATCGTTCTTGAATTTCTGGAGTAATTTCCTTGTACCTTAGCTTTGCACCTTCAAAAGTAAGATGTTTCAAATAAGCATTTTCACCTCGAACTCCACCATCGATGGCATCTTCGGGAACATTAAATTCTGCTGGAATTTCGAACTTTGGGAGCAAAACTTCACGAGCCAAGTTGTAAATTTCTATCTTATCTACAATTTCTGTAATATTCAAAATCGCTTCAGGCAAATCATTGAAAAGCTGCTTCATCTCATCACCCGACTTGAAATAGTATTCCTGATTGGGTAATCCGAAACGATATCCGCGACCGCGACCTATGGGTGTGGTTTGTTTTTCACCTTCTTTTACACACAATAAAATATCGTGTGCATTGGCGTTGTTTTTGTCTATATAAAAAGTATTGTTGGTAGCAACGAGCTTAACATCGTGTTTCTGTGCCAATGAAATTAAGGTTTCATTTACGCGATTTTCGTCTTCCTGATTATGGCGCATTAGCTCGACGTAGAAATCTTCTCGAAATTCACTTTTCCACCAAAGCAAAGCTTCTTCAGCTTGATTTTCGCCTAAATTCAAAATCTTACTTGGAATTTCCCCATAAAGATTTCCCGACAAAACTATAATGTCTTCTTTGTATTGCTGAATGACTTTTCGGTCTATTCTAGGCACATAGTAAAACCCTTCGGTGTGCGCAATGGAGGACATTTTAGCCAAATTATGATAGCCTTTTTTGTTCTTTGCCAAGAGCACAATTTGGTAGCCATTGTCCTTGACTGACTTATTTTTATGGTCTTCGCAAACAAAAAATTCACAACCCACAATAGGCTTCATTGGAACTTCAGTTGGCTCTTCGCCTTTTTCTATGGCTTCCTTATTTTTGGCTTCGGCGGCCTTATTATGGTATAAAATATCTCGAACAAAATGAAAGGCCCCCATCAAATTGGCGTGATCCGTCATTGCAACAGCTGGCATTTTTTGCTGCGAAGCTGCTTTGACTAAAGCTGCCACACTAATGGTCGATTGCAAAACCGAAAATTGCGTATGGTTGTGCAAATGGACAAAATCAGTATCAATCAGAATCTCTTTGTTCTCTGATAGTTCCTTTTTTGAAATAGTCGCCGTTTGTTGGCCTCCTAATTGTTGGCGAATCTTATCAGAAGCCTCCTTTAAGTTAATATGTTTTAATCCGATGAGTTGAATTTCCTTCGGATTTTTTAATTGGAAATCCTCAAAATAATCCTGTTCGACTTCTAGCTCTTGTTTGGTGAAAACTTCGGTACGAATCAATTCAAAAAAGCAACGCGTGGTTGCCTCGACATCGGCAGTGGCATTATGCGCTTCCGCAAAAGGTTTGTTGAAAAGATATTGATGTAATTCGGTTAAGGTTGGCAATTTGAATTTTCCGCCACGACCTCCGGGTAATTTCAACAAGAATGCTGTAACTTCGGTACAAGTATCGAGAATCGGCATCGAACTCATTGGACTTTCGACTCCTAGTCTATAAAATTCGCAGCCCATAATATTGACATCAAAACCAAGATTTTGACCGACAATAAACTTAGCTTTCGATAAAGCAATGTTGAATTTCTCTAAAACTTCGGCCAAAGGAATTCCATCGGCTTCGGCCAATTCAGTCGAAATACCGTGAATTCTTTCGGCGTCATACGGAATATTAAATCCTTCTGGTTGGACCAAAAAATCCTGATGCTCGATGACTCTCCCCATTGCATCGTGGAGTTGCCACGCGATTTGAATACATCTTGGCCAGTTGTCTGTATCAGAAATAGGTGCGGTGTATTTTTTAGGTAAACCTGTAGTTTCGGTATCGAATATTAAGTACATAAGCCTCACCCCAGCCCTCTCCAAAGGAGAGGGAGCCAAAACTTGAAAAGTTTTTGACTGGTTTTTTTAACTGGTTATAAACGTTTTACAATTAATAGTGAATTCAAAAAATGAAATTCAAATTTAGAATTTTTTAGACGAAAAAATATTGGAAGTTATTAACAAAAGACAAATCGTAAAAAACCTATAATTTATTAAAATCTACTACTTGGATGTCGTAGTATTTTATCAAAAAAATCAATTCGTTCGGCACTAAAAAAAGCGATTTTGAGAGTCGTCTTTTTTACAATAAAAGAGGGAAAAGAACTTTTTAAAACAACCCAACAAAACAATTCAGCTTATAAAGAATGCAAATTATGAGTCATTTTTTACATATCAGTAAATAATTTTCAACAAAAACGCCGATTTTCAAGAGACTTTTGTCAAAATCGCAAACCGCAAAAACCAATAAAATCAAGGAGCAAAAAAAGACCACATTAAAAATAAAGTCGAAATAAAATTAGAACATTAAACCCCAAAACACGAAATAGGCACTGGATGTTGTGGTAAAAGCATTTTGGGCATCGTATATAAGTAAATAATACAATTGACCACTACTATTCTTTTATTAAATTTGCTCTCATTGTTTAAAAAACCAGAAACACATTTAAAAAAAATAGTTAAAATGAGTACTACATTATTCGACAAAGTATGGGATTCGCACGTGGTGCGCCAAATTGAAGATGGACCAGACGTGTTCTTTATTGATCGTCATTTCATTCACGAAGTTACGAGTCCTGTTGCTTTTTTAGGCTTGAAAGAAAGAGGAATTTCGGTTTTATACCCAGAACGCACTTTTGCAACAGCCGATCACAACACACCAACTATAAATCAACACCTGCCTGTTGAAGACGCTTTGTCTGCCAATCAGTTGAAGGCTTTGGAAGAAAACGCAGCAGAATATGGCATTTCGCACTGGGGATTAGGTCACCAAAAAAACGGAATTGTTCACGTTGTAGGCCCTGAAAACGGAATAACATTGCCAGGCGCAACTATCGTTTGCGGAGATTCTCACACTTCGACTCACGGTGCTTTTGGCGCTATTGCCTTCGGGATAGGAACTTCTGAGGTAGAAATGGTTATGGCTACACAGTGTATTATGCAGCCAAAACCTAAAAAAATGCGTATCAACGTAAACGGTAAATTGAGCAAAGGTGTGGGTCCAAAAGACGTAGCACTTTATATTATTTCAAAATTAACTACTTCTGGTGGCACAGGATACTTTGCAGAATACGCAGGAAATGTTTTTGAAGATATGTCTATGGAAGGTCGTATGACCGTTTGTAACTTGAGTATTGAAATGGGCGCTCGTGGTGGTATGATTGCTCCTGATCAAAAAACATTTGATTTCTTAGAAGGACGTTTATTTGCTCCAAAAGGAGAAGCGTGGACAAAAGCAGTAGCATACTGGAAAACGTTGAAAACCGATGCTGATGCTAAATTTGATGCAGAATTAAACATTGATGCAGCAGATATTGAACCTATGATCACTTACGGAACCAATCCTGGAATGGGAATTGGTATCTCTAAACATATTCCGAGTGCTGACCAAGTGGAAGGTGGCGAGGAAACATACAAAAAATCTTTGGCTTATATGGGCTTCCACGAGGATGACGTGATGATTGGAAAAGCAATTGATTATGTTTTTTTAGGTAGTTGTACCAATGGTCGTATTGAAGACTTTAGAGCTTTTACAGAAATCGTAAAAGGACGAAAAAAAGCAGATAACGTTACCGCTTGGCTAGTTCCTGGTTCACACGTTGTCGAAGCACAAATTAAAGAAGAAGGGTTGTTAGACATTCTGACTGAAGCTGGATTTGTATTACGTCAGCCGGGTTGTTCGGCTTGTTTGGCAATGAACGACGATAAAGTTCCTGCTGGAAAATATGCAGTAAGTACATCAAACAGAAACTTTGAAGGCCGTCAAGGTCCAGGTTCTAGAACATTATTGGCAAGCCCAATTATGGCTGCTGCAGCTGCAGTTACAGGAAAATTGACAGATCCTAGAGACCTATTTTAATTTTTCACCGCAAAGACACAAAGGCGCAAAGAAAATATGGATACAGATAAATATGAAGCATTAGCAAAGGAGATATTTTTAGCTAGTCTTGAGGTTCATAAAATTATGGGACCAGGTTTATTAGAATCCGTTTATGAAATGTGTCTTTTGAAAGAATTGCAGTTGAGAAATATTTCAGCAGAAAGTCAAGTTGGTATTCCTTTACAATTTAAAGGTTTCGATTTGTCTAAAGAATATAAAATTGACATTTTAGTCGAAAAAGAGTTAATAATTGAATTAAAATCGGTTGATACTATATTACCAGTACATCAGGCACAACTTATTTCATATCTGAAATTAGCTGATAAAAGAATGGGGTTTTTAATTAATTTTAATGTTCCTATTATAAAAAATGGTTTCAAACGATTTGTAAATAACTACTAATTTTTAATAAATGCATTGCGCCTTAGCGTCTTTGCGGTAAAATAAATAAAAAATGGCATACGATAAATTTAATATCCTTACGAGTAGCGCAGTGCCGTTACCAATAGAAAACGTAGACACCGATCAAATCATTCCAGCTCGTTTCTTGAAAGCTACAAAACGTGAAGCTTTTGGAGACAACCTTTTCAGAGATTGGAGATACAACGGAGACGATACTCCAAAAGCAGATTTCGTATTAAACGACAAAACCTACAGCGGAAAAATCCTTGTTGGCGGAAAAAACTTTGGCTCAGGTTCTTCAAGAGAACACGCAGCTTGGGCAGTTTACGATTATGGATTCCGTGCAGTTGTTTCTAGTTTTTTTGCTGACATCTTCAAAGGAAATTGCTTGAATATTGGTGTTTTACCAGTTCAGGTAAGCCCAGAATTTGCTGAAACTATTTTCAAAGCGATTGAAGCTGATCCAACTACTGAATTAGAAATCAACCTTCCTGAGCAAACCATTACCCTTAAAGCTACTGGCGAAAAGGAATCTTTTGATATCAACGGATACAAAAAGAACAATATGATCAACGGTTTTGATGATATCGATTATTTGCAAAACATCAAAAAGGAGATTGTAGCATTTGCAGACCAATTGCCTTATTAAAAAACATTTAACAGACCTATGAGGTTTTAAAAACCTCATAGGTCTTGTTTTGAAATAAAAAAACCCGTTGGGTGTAATTATTTCAGTACGTCAGTTCGAGTGTTTTTTGTGTAGAGAAACGGAACAAAAAATGTATCGAGAACCGTTTTTAATGATAATTTTTCTGTTCTCGATACAATTTTCTATCGAAAATCACTCGAACTGACGAAAAATTATCACCAAAAACTAATTACACCCAACGGGTTAAAAAAACAAGTTTTCATCACCGACTGCTTAGCATCAAATTAAAATGGAAAAAAGAAAAATTGAAATAATGGATACGACACTCCGCGATGGTGAACAAACCTCGGGCGTGTCTTTTTCTGCTGCAGAAAAATTAACCATAGCACAATTGTTGCTCGAAGAATTAAATGTTGACCGAATAGAAATTGCCTCAGCTCGAGTGAGTGAAGGAGAATTTCAAGGTGTAAAAGGGATTATGTCTTGGGCAGAATCAAAAGGGTATACTAATAGAATAGAAGTGCTAACTTTTGTAGATGGTGGATTATCTATAGATTGGATGAAAAAATCAGGGGCAAAAGTTCAAAACTTATTAACGAAAGGCTCTTTAAATCATCTAACTTATCAATTGAAGAAAACGCCGGAACAACATTTTGCTGAAATTGCCCAAACCATAGCATTGGCCAAAGAAAACAATATTGAAACCAACGTTTATTTAGAAGATTGGAGCAATGGAATGCGTAATTCGCCTGACTATGTTTTCCAATATTTAGATTTTTTAACACAACAACCCGTTCAAAGAATTTTGTTGCCTGATACCTTAGGCGTATTAATTCCATCGGAAGTATTTGAATTTATTTCAAAAATTATACCCAAATACCGCAATATTCATTTTGATTTTCACGCTCATAACGACTACGATGTAAGTGTTGCGAATTCGATAGAAGCTGTAAAAGCTGGAATTCACGGACTTCACGTAACAGTAAACGGAATGGGAGAAAGAGCTGGAAATGCTCCGCTTGAAAGCACCGTTGCTGTGATCAATGATTTTATGCCAGAAGTAAAAATCAAGGTAAAAGAATCTTCTTTATACTCAGTGAGTAAATTGGTTGAGACTTTTACAGGCTATAGAATCCCTGCCAACAAACCTATCGTAGGCGACAATGTTTTTACACAAACCGCTGGCATTCATGCCGACGGGGACAACAAGAAAAACTTGTATTTCAATGATTTGCTTCCAGAACGTTTTGGCAGAAAAAGAAAATATGCCTTAGGAAAAACATCTGGAAAAGCCAATATCGAAAAAAATCTTCAAGAATTAGGTTTACAACTTAATCAAGAAGATTTGAAACTGGTTACGGAGCGAATAATTGAATTAGGAGACAAAAAAGAAACGGTTACCAAAGAAGATTTGCCTTATATCATTTCTGATGTTTTGGATAGTCAAACCTATCAAGACAAAATCGTTATAGAATCGTATGTATTAGTTCATTCTAAAGGTATGCGACCAGCCACAACGCTTTGTTTGAAAATTGATGGAGAAATTATTGAAGAAAACGCTCAAGGTGACGGACAATTTGATGCCTTCATGAATGCGTTGACCAAAATATACAAAAGCAAAAAGATGACTTTGCCTAAACTGATTGATTATGCTGTTCGAATTCCTCCTGGAAGTAGTTCAGATGCACTATGCGAAACGATTATCACTTGGACCAATGGCCAGAAAGAATTCAAAACCAGAGGATTAGATTCTGACCAAACTGTGGCCGCTATCAAAGCCACACAGAAAATGCTGAATAACGACGGAATCAATTTCAAAAACTAAATTCCAAGTACCAATAAACGACAGAATTTCCAAAGTGTTTTGGAACAAAAAATAAATAATAACTATAATATCAAATAATGAAATTTAACATTGCCCTTTTAGCCGGAGACGGAATCGGACCAGAAGTTGTAAATGAAGCTGTCAAAGTTTCAGATGCCATTGCTAAAAAATTCAATCACGAAATCAGTTGGACACCTGCACTAACAGGAGCCTGTGCGATTGATGCTGTGGGAGTACCTTATCCAGATGAAACTCACGAAATCTGTATGAAAGCCGATGCGGTTTTGTTTGGTGCTATCGGACATCCAAAATATGACAATGATCCAAGCGCTCCAGTTAGACCAGAGCAAGGTTTACTATTGATGCGTAAAAAATTAGGTTTGTTTGCCAATGTGCGTCCAACCTTTACATTCCCTTCTTTGATTGACAATTCTCCATTAAAAAGAGAAAGAATCGAAGGAACTGATTTGGTTTTCTTGAGAGAATTGACTGGAGGAATTTATTTTGGTGAAAAAGGAAGAAAAGACGGTGGAGAAACTGCTTTCGACAACTGTGTTTATACCAGAGCCGAAGTACAACGTTTGGCTAAAAAAGGATTCGAATTAGCAATGACACGTTCTAAAAAATTGTGTTGTGTAGATAAAGCCAACGTTTTAGAAACCTCTCGTTTGTGGAGAGAAACAGTTCAAGCGATGGAAAAAGATTATCCAGAAGTGACCGTTTCTTACGAATTTGTTGATGCAGTGGCAATGCGTTTGGTACAATGGCCAAACTCGTATGATGTATTAATTACTGAAAATTTATTTGGAGATATATTGACCGACGAGGCTTCTGTAATTTCAGGTTCTATGGGATTAATGCCGTCAGCATCAGTAGGAGAACATACTTCATTATACGAACCCATCCACGGATCGTATCCACAAGCTACTGGATTGAATATTGCTAATCCACTAGCAACTGTATTATCGGCAGCAATGATGTTTGAAGATGCTTTCGGATTAAAAGAAGAAGCAGATGCTATTAGAGCGGTAGTCAACAAATCTTTAGAACAAGGAATTGTAACAGAAGATTTAGTGGCTAAAGGCTCAAAAGCGTATTCTACTAGTGAAGTTGGAGATTGGTTGGTTGCCAATTTATAAATAAAATTCATCTATAGAGACGTTACAATGCAACGTCTCTATCATCATAAAACAAATTAAAGTAGGAGACAAAGTTAAGTAATGTATTTAACTTTGTCGTCCTCTCACACCACCGTATGTACTTGCGTGTACGGCGGTTTCCTTAAAGTGGATTACGGAATAATTGTTTATAGTTCTCTG
>NZ_JBIKRX010000026.1:0-34048 GCF_044348915.1 Flavobacterium sp.
AAATTCTTGGGGACATTTACGCTGATGAGCATATCATCGACCTCGTCGTACATATGGTCTTTGTTGGGCCACCAAACACTAGCTCCCAATCCTTGACAACTCGAAGCGATAAATGGCTTGCCATTCTTGTCTTTACTCCAAGTTATTCCTCCATCCCAAGGTGGATTCACTGCAATTTTAGGTTTTCCGTCATAAAAAACCGTAAGTTCTTTTATTTCATTAACATTTTGTGGCGCAACCAAATCAAAATAAAAGACATTGCCGTCTCTTTGATATTTTAATTCTTTACCATCTTGCGTAACTTTAGAAATTTTTAAGGGTTCTTGAAGATCAATTTGCATCCGGTTATAGGAATTCAAAACTTTGTAGCGAATTGTATTAGAGCCTGAAATCGTCTTATCGGCGGGATTTACTTTGATGTCTAGATGATAATATTTCAAGTCCCACCAAGCTCTTTCTTTCGTAATGCTTCCTCTTAAAGAATCTTGATGCGTGAATACTACATCCGATTTACCCAGAAGTCCTTGTGCATTTGTAGCACTTGAAATAAGAAATGCAATAAAAATAACGCTTAGATTTTTGTTCATACAATCAATTTTTAATACCAATCATAATTCTTCCGATATTCAATTTTTAGAATCATTTAGAAAGTTAAGGCATACTACTTTACCATCCATAGTGCTCACAATAATTTTATTGTTATCAACTGGCGTTATTGCATTTACTAATGTATTCGATACTTTAAAAGTCCATTCGACTGCTTTTGAAACTTTATTTACTGCACAAACAAGGCCACTTTGTCCTGGAATAAAAATCAAATTACCTGATTCTACAATTGGCGATGGAGCAATTTCGTAGCCCAAATTTGTTTTTACACGCCACAATATCTTTTGGCTATTACTATTCGCATCGATGGCAACTAAATCACCTTCAGTCATAGTTTTTATGTACACTATATTTTTATCATCAGATATGCCAATTGATTCTCGACAACTCACCGCGTTTGAGTAATACATTTCTTTACCAGTCAAAGCATCAAATGCGGTCATATATCTATCTGGTGCTACAATAAACACTTTTCCAAATGCGCCCACTGGATATACAGCTGCTGGTGATAACATTCTACTAGCTCCTTTTACAGATTTCCATTGCAACGCTCCCGTATTTTTATTAAGAGCATAAAAACTATTTCCCCACGAACCAAAAAATATGTTATCCAGATACACCAGTGGTTTGCATTCTACAAAATTATTAACGCCTTTGAACTCCCATAGCAAATTACCATTTTTATAATTCAAAGCCCTAAAAATTCCATCAGATGCTCCAATAAAAACACTTTCTCCATCAATTGACGGACTACTTAAAACAGATTTCGAAGCAGTGAATTGCCATATTTTTTTCCCCTTAGTTAAACTCAATCCGTAAACAGAATTATCCGTGCTGCCAACAATTACAATGTCGTTTTTAATAGCTGCTGTAGAAAATATTTTGCCTTTGGTTCTATAAAGCCACAACTGCTTTCCTGTTGGAATGTCTATCGCAATAATCTCGCCTTTGGTAGTTGTTACTATGCCTGTAGTACCCTGAACAGCGACACCAGATCCTATATCTGATTTGAACTGTACTTCCCAATCCACTTTTATTGAAGGACAGGTTGCGTTTCCGCTAAAATCGGGTCGTTTGTAGCGTGATGTATCTCTTGAAAAATAATGATTCTCCAAAACAACTGTCCCCCAAGACGGTAGTGTTTCGATTCCAGAACGCCGCTCGTTGTAGATAAATTTACTATTTTCAAAACGAACAATATTATAAGCTGCTGCTTGTTCAAGAATAACCTTGTTTTTATCAAAACGCAAATTCGAGCGACTCATCGCGCCAGGAATACCTTCAAAATTATACATTTTATTGGCGTGACCATGACCCATCAAATGCGCTTGAACATTTTGTGTTTTTAACAAATCGACTGCCTCGTACCAATTATTTAATCCCGAGTCTAGAGGATAATGATTGACTGAAATTATGGGTAGTTGTTTTTTCTTGTTTTTCTCTAATACACTTTTCAAAAACTGTATGTGTTCTCGTGGAATCTGACCTGGAGACATTCGCATATTGGGTCCTGAGGCTAGGCCAACAAACAAAAATCCATTTTTTTCGACACTAAAACATTCGCTACCAAAAACTTTTACAAATGTATTACAACCACTTTCCGACCATTTCGAATCATGATTCCCGGGAACAATGTAATAGGGTTTGGTTAATTTATCTAAAATTTGTTTGGCCAAGTACAATTCTTCATCAGAACCAAACTCAGTTACATCGCCAGTATGAATTACAAATTCAATATCAGGATTGGCATTGATGTCATCTACAGTACGTCGTAAATCTATATCTGCATTGTCACCACCAATATGAGTATCGGTAATATGTGCGAAAGTAAATGCTTTTTGTTGAGCAAATGAAAACTGATAAAAAAAGGCACAAACTAACAATAATCGAAGACCACTTTTACAATAAATCATGTTGAAACCAGTGTTAAAAAAATGAATAAAAATTGAATTGTTCTTACTATAGAGAATTCGCTAATTTGTTTTCTGTTTAATGCTTTTTTTGAATTTTAAGTCTTTAATTTCCTTAATTAACCGCAATTTTTGGATTTTTTAAAAGACACTTAATGCAGCTTATCTACTTTTTTTGCTCCACAACTGTGGCAAAATCTTTAACCAAACGATCAGCATAGTCGTCTAATAATTCCAAAATACGTTCACTAGAATCTGATTTAACAATCAATCCAGCATGATAATCCAAGGGAACTCTAAAGCAAACTTCGGGATCTGAAAACGAAGACAAATCAGGATGTTGAAACTTTGACAAAGTCAATACAATTCCGGCATACCCTTTTTTTATTTTTGGCAAAGTGTATTTGGTTTCTTTCGCCAAAGCATCTTCGATAGCAGCCCATTCTTTCCAAAGATTAATGTTGGACGCCTCGGCGACCATCTCTGCAATATGAGCGCCACCAACTCGGGATGAAGTCTCTAGAAAATAGATTTTATCATTGTCTTTACATTTGATGTATTCGGAATGCGCTACCCCATTTTTTAATCCAAATCCTTTAAAAACCTGCTCGTTGACCACTTTTATGGCTTTGTCATCATCAGAATCATACGGAATAGTGGCTGAACGAAAAATTCCACCGCCTTGCGAAATTTCCATTGGAGTAGTCAAGTATTTCGATGTAATGCTGAACAGAATTTTGCCATTCAAAACCAAACTATCGCAATGATAGACATCGCCAAGACGGAATTGTTCTAATAAATATTTAAATCTGTTATTCCCCATTTCGTTGATGTGAATCCACAAACTTTCCTTGTCATAAACCTTGATAATTCCAGAAGCAGAAGCTTCAGACCGTGGTTTCAAAACCCAAGGAGCCGGAATAGTATCGGCAAAAGCATTGATATCGTGATCATTGAATAAAGAGCAAAAATTAGGATTCGAAATTCCGCAACTCTTGGCTCGCATACGCATCGCCAATTTATCTCTAAAATAACGACCCGTGGTTTGTCCCATGCCATCAATCCGAATATTTTCGCGTAGGTAAGTTGCTTTTTCCACATCAAAATCATCTAATGCTATGATAGCATCAATTTTATTAGCTTTCATCAAATTGCCAACACCAAGCAAAAGATGCTCTAAATTCCAATCTGTGTCCTGACCAGACATATAGAAAACTTCATCAACATGATCAAAAGGCCAAGGTTCATCCCTGAGTTTTTCGCTAGTAATCAGATACACTTTGTTTCCCAACTTTTTTAACTGAATTAAAAAATCAGCCCCTTTAAAATAATTTGAAATGCAGACGAAGGTTTTTGTGTTTGCCATAATAGTGTTTTTAAAATTGGAAAATAAATCGTAAGACTCGTTTAGATAGCTAAATTTTCAATAAATTTAGTTAATAAATGAACACCAAATGCGGTGGCATGTTTGCTTTTTGCAAATTCATCGTCACCAAACGCAACTCCAGCAATATCAAGATGCGCCCAAGCTTTGTGATTCTCTGTAAAATATTCCAGGAATTTCGCTGCCGAAATCGCCCCAGCGACAGGCTTACCACTATAATTTTTCACATCGGCAATGTCACTTTCGATATCAGATTTATAAGAATCCCAAAGTGGCAATGGCCAAAGTCGTTCTCCAACTTCATCACCAGATTGCTGTAATTTCTTCGAAATGGTTTCGTTATTGGTAAACAATGCTCCACATTCATAACCAAAAGTTCCCACGCTACTGCCGGTTAGTGTGGCTATATCTATAATAAATTCAGGTTTGAAATTTTTGATTAAATAGGATAATCCATCTGCCAAGACTAATCTTCCTTCGGCATCAGTATCTATAATTTCTATTGACGCTCCGCTGTAAGAATGAATAACATCACTTGGTAAAAAAGACTTAGCATCGACTGAATTTTCAGCACAGGGCACTATTGCTGTTACTTTTACAGGCAATTTTAAATCAGCAATCAATTGCATCGCTCCAAAAACCGCGGCTCCACCAGCCATATCGCATTTCATATGAACCATTCCTGCCGTTTTAATGTTCAATCCTCCCGTATCAAAGGTGATTCCTTTACCCACTAAGCCTATGTGTTTAGTTTTAGAATTTGCATTTTCAGGAACATAATTCATGATGACAAACTGCGGTTCGTTTTCACTACCTTTTCCAACCGATAAAAAAGCACCTAGACCTGCTTTTGCAGCAGCTTCAAAACCTAAAGTTTCTACCTGAAAGCCATATTTTTTCCCGCTCTCATCAGCCCAATTGGCTAAGTATTTTGGAGTCACGACATTGGGTGGCAAATCGACTAAATTTAAAGTGGCAATTTGGGCTGTTGCAATTTTTATAGCTTTAGAAACGGATTCGGCTGCCACTTTTTTAGACAAAATAGACAGTACAAAATCGTCGCTTAAAAACGGGTGACTATCGCTTTTTTTGAAATGTCCTAAATCGTAAGTTCCTAAATACAGCCCTGAAATAGCCGCTTCAGTCTGCTCTGCTGTAAATTGCTCTGGTAAAACCAATGCTACATTCGAGCCAAAAGATTCCCTTTGTTTGCTTGCAATTCTTCGAAAAATAGTTTTCAAAGATTTATAATCGATTTCCTTACCTAAGCCAATAAAAATATGAAGGGAATCGTATTTCTCTACAATGTAATGTGTGTCTTTTTTGCCATAGAACACTTTTGATGGAACCGAAACTCCGTGAAATTCTATCGGAACCAAACTTTTTGCATAGGTTTCAAAAACTGGAATTAATAATGTTCCAGAAAACCCCTCAAGGTTTTTTAATGTGTTTGTTTGCATACTCTAATTTTCTTTTGAATTGAAGAAAAGCCATTCAATTGCCTTTGGGAACTCGTCGCTCCAATACCTTTCGCTATGTGTTCCTTCCATATTGATACTCAAATTAATTTTCATTTTGTCTTTTACAAATTCACTGGCAATCATATTTTTCTTAAAACTTCTAACATGTTCAATCATCGTGTCACTTTCATCTCCACCAGCATATAAATATATCTTGGTATTTTCTGTATATTGATTTTCCGAATCGATAGTAAGCTTTGGTACAACCCAAAGTGAAGGTGAAAAAATCATCAATTTCCCATAAATTTCAGGATACATTAATCCGGAAAAAACACTTATCAAACCACCCATGGAGCTTCCTCCTATTCCGGTATGTTCGCGCTCTTGTTTCGTTCTAAAATTAGCATCTACAAAAGGTTTTAAGGTTTCTGTCATAAATTTTATGTACTTCTTCCCTTGTCCTTTTCCCAAAACAGTTTTTCCAACATTGTACTCTTTTATTCTATCTTCTTCGGCGTGTTCTATGGCAATTATTATAATTTTCCCAATTTTGTATTCCGCCATTACAGCCAGCTTTTTGTCAATTTCCCAATTGCCATATTTAGCTTCTTCATTGAATAAATTCTGAGCATCCTGTAAATACATTACAGGGTAACTCTCGTTAGACGTATCATAATCGTGTGGAAGCAAAGCCCAAATTTTCCTCGTTTTATTCAATTGTGGAATCTCGAATTCATCAGAAATCAAATGGACTTTTGGCAAATAATCGATTTTGAAGGGCAACCAGTTTTTTCTCCATTTAGGAACATATTCTCTAACTTTTCCTGATCTAATAGCTGTCGAACGATTGGAGGTGATTTCACTATTTTTTCCAATTTCTACCTCACTCCAATCTCCCTTAGTGAATTTATATAGTAATTCATCAGGAAAAGTAAAATCGATAGCAAAATTGAATTGGTACAAATTAGCACCAATTTGCTCCATCATATAGTTCTTGTCTTGCGTTTTCCAATTATTAAAATTTCCTGCAATATAAACAGGCCTTGTGTCATCTTCATCAGTTTCCAAAAGGATTTGGAGCCCTTTCTTACTATTCACTTGGTTTTGCTTCATTGTTGTATTCTCCAATTCTATCATTTGCATTTTTGCAATTTCATTTTAAATAAAAGGTAAATATAGTGGAATGTGATTTGAAAAAAAAATAAAGCCCAATAGCAATTTTTATCACTATTGGGTTATTTTATAAAATCTGTTTTTTTATGTTTTACTTATGACGTCCTTTCAATACATTGACAACATCATTCAACTGAAATCCTTTGGCTTGCAGCAAAATCAAATAGTGAAAAAGTAAATCGGCACTTTCGTCCAAAAATAAATGGTCGTTGTTGTCTTTGGCTTCAATCACTACTTCAACAGCTTCTTCACCTACTTTCTGAGCGATTTTATTGATTCCTTTTTCGAATAATGAAGCAACATAACTCTTTTGAGAATCGGCATTTTCACGTCTTGATTTTATGGTATCTTCCAATTGTGAAATGAATCCAAAATTTTGCTTATTAGGTGTTTGCCAACAAGTATCTAAACCTGTATGACAAGTTGGTCCTTCTGGTTTAACTTGTATCAAAAGTGTATCGCCATCACAATCATTCTTGATGTCTACCAAATTTAAAAAGTTACCACTTTCTTCGCCTTTAGTCCAAAGTCTCTGTTTGGAACGACTGTAAAAAGTTACTTTTTGCGTATCCAAAGTTTTCTGATAGGATTCCGCATTCATATAGCCGAGCATTAAAACGCTTTTGGTTTCGCTATCTTGAATTATCGCTGGAATTAATCCGTGAGCGCTTTTTGAAAAATCTATGTTCATAATTTTTAAGTTAGAGGTTAGAAATTAGAAGTGGTAAAGATGATGTTTAGATTTTTAAACTTCGTATCTCGTACCTCTAAATTCGTACCTCAATTTTATTTTTTTTAAGTTCTTTTTTCAGTACTTTGATTTCAATTTCTTTGAAATGAAATACGCTTGCTGCTAATGCTGCATCTGCTTTTCCTTCGACAAAGGTATCGACAAAATGCTGCATATTTCCCGCACCACCCGAAGCAATTATCGGAATATTTACTAATTCAGACAATTTTGCCAAAGCTTCGTTGGCAAATCCATTTTTGGTACCGTCGTGATTCATCGAAGTGAAAAGAATTTCTCCTGCTCCACGCTGCTCCACCTCTTTTGCCCAATCGAACAATCTAATTTCTGTGGGAACCTTTCCTCCTACTAAATGTACGAACCATTCTCCGTCGATTTGTTTGGCATCAATTGCTACAACCACACATTGGCTGCCAAATTTTTGCGCCAAATCATTAATTAACTGTGGATTTTTGACCGCTGAAGAGTTAATAGAAACCTTATCCGCTCCGTTTTGTAGCAAAGCTTCAACATCCGAAACAGATGAAATTCCACCTCCAACAGTAAACGGAATATTGATGGTTGCCGCTACTTTGCGAACCAAATCAATTAAAGTACTTCTTCGTTCTTCAGTTGCCGAAATATCCAAGAAAACCAATTCATCCGCACCTTCATCCGAATAGATTTTCGCCAATTCCACAGGATCGCCTGCATCTCGCAAATCTACGAAATTGATGCCTTTGACAGTACGTCCGTTTTTGATATCGAGGCAAGGGATAATTCTTTTTGTTAACATTTTTATTGTTTTATTTCACCGCAGAGACGTTGCAGTGCAACTTCTAAATTGTTTGGTGTTAGACGTTGCACTGCAACGTCTCTACATTGTTAAAATATAATTTTCCAATTGTTTCAACGAAATTCTTCCTTCATAAATCGCTTTACCAATTATTGTTCCTTCGCAACCCAATTCAGCCAGTTTAGGTAATTCGTCAAAAGTAGAAATTCCTCCGGAAGCAATTAATTTGATTCCTTCGGCTTCCGCCAACTTCTCGACTGCGCTCGAAGTGACAGAACATTGATTGATGATTTTTTTATACAAATCAAAACTTGGGCCTTCTAGCATTCCGTCTTTGGCGATATCTGTGCAAATAACGTACTGAATTCCTTTATTTTGATAGTCTTGGATAAAAGGAACTAAATCTTCATTCGAATCTTCCAACCATCCTGAAACGGCTACTTTTTCGTTATTGGCATCAGCGCCCAAAATAATTTTATCAGAACCATATTCGGCAATCCATTTTTCAAAAATAGCTCTGTTTTTCACAGCAATACTTCCTCCTGTAATTTGATTGGCACCGCTTTCAAAAGCAATTTTCAAATCAGCATCAGCTTTTAAACCTCCTCCAAAATCAATTTTCAGTTTTGTTTGTGAAGCTATTTGTTCCAATATTTTATAATTGACAATTTTGCTGGATTTTGCTCCGTCCAAGTCCACCAAATGCAGGTATTCGATTCCGTGAGCTTCGAATGATTTCGCCACTTCCAACGGATTTTCGTTGTAAATAATTTTGGTATTGTAATCGCCTTTTGATAAGCGAACACATTTTCCATCGATGATATCTATTGCAGGTATTATTCTCATTTTTTTTGTCATTGCGAGGAACGAAGCAATCTCATTCCGTTTATTAATTAATATTACAATTGACATTGATTTTTGCCATTGCTATTGCCATTGTTATTGCCATTGAATCTTAAAGGTTTATAAAATTAGCCAAGATTTGCTCTCCAACATCGCCACTTTTCTCGGGGTGAAATTGGGTTCCAAAGAAATTATCATTTTCCAAAGCCGAGGAATATTCCAGTTCGTAATTGGTTGTGGCAATGGTTTCAGCACAAAGAGGAGCATAAAAACTGTGTACTAAATACATATATTCATTTTCTGCAATTCCTTTGAACAAATCCGATTTCAAGTTGTAAATGTTGTTCCAGCCCATTTGTGGTACTTTTACTTTGGAAGAAAATTTCACGACATCCACATCAAAAATTCCCAATCCATTAGTATTACCTTCTTCCGAGTAGTTACACATCAACTGCATTCCCAAACAAATCCCGAAAACAGGCTGTTTCAATGTTGGAATCAAAGTATCCAAACCACTTTCTTGAAGCATTTTCATCGCATAACTTGCTTCTCCCACTCCTGGGAAAATCACTTTATCAGCTGCTTTTATTTCGTCAGGATTGTTGCTCAAAACGGCTTTGTATCCCAGTCTTTCGATGGCAAACATAATGCTTTGAATGTTTCCTGCTCCGTAATTTATGATTACTATTTTCATTGTTTTTGTTTCAAGTTTAAGGTTTCAAGTTTCAAGTTCCGTGAGGCAACCTGAAACCTGAAACTTTAAACAATTTTACAACATCCCTTTCGTACTTGGCAAAATCATTTTTTCTGTATCGCGTTTTACAGCTACTTTTATCGCTTTGGCGAAAGCCTTGAAAATACCTTCGATTTTGTGGTGCTCATTTTCTCCTTCCGCTTTGATGTTGATATTGGCTTTGGCACCGTCTGAAAAGGACTTGAAGAAATGCAGAAACATTTCTGTTGGCATTTTACCCACCATTTCGCGTTTGAATTCGGTTTCCCAAACCAACCAGTTTCTACCTCCAAAATCAATCGCTACTTGAGCTAAACAATCATCCATCGGCAAACAAAAACCGTATCTTTCAATCCCCAATTTATTTCCCAATGCTTTGGCAAAAACCTCACCTAAAGCTATCGCAGTATCTTCGATAGTATGGTGTTCATCGACTTCTAAATCCCCTTTTACAATGATATCCAAGTCCATTTGACCGTGACGAGCCAATTGGTCGAGCATATGGTCGAAAAAAGCTATTCCTGTATCGATGTTGCTTTTACCTGTTCCGTCTAGATTTACTTTAATATAAATATCCGTTTCGTGTGTTTTTCTGGTTATTGAAGCGGAACGTGCCTCTAATTTCAAAAATTCGTAAATAGCTTTCCATTCGATGGTTTGCAATGCGATACAAGTATTCAATTCATCTCTTTTTGAAGCAATTTCATCACTTCCCAATTCTTCGTCATTGCCAATAAAAATGGCTTTTGAGCCTAGATTTTTGGCTAATTCGACATCGGTAATTCTGTCTCCGATGACAAAAGAATTTTCTAAATCATATTCCGGATTGTTGATGTATTTCGTCAACATAGCCGTTCCTGGCTTGCGAGTAGGCACGTTTTCGTGCGGAAAGGTTTTATCAATAAAAACTTCGCTAAAAACAACGCCTTCATTTTCGAAAGCTTTCATTACCAAATTATGCACTGGCCAAAAGTTAGCTTCTGGATGAGAATCCGTCCCTAATCCATCTTGATTGGTTACCATTACCAATTCGAAATCCAATTCGGAAGCAATTTTTCCTAAATATTGAAAGGCTTTTGGATAGAATTCCAATTTTTCGAAACTATCCAATTGATAGTCATTCGGTTCTAAAACCATCGTTCCGTCACGGTCTATAAAAAGTATTTTTTTCATTTATTGTTTTATTTTCAGACCTAACAGGTTTTAAAAACCTGTTAGGTCTAGTCAATTATTAAGCTTGCAAGGCCTCCATCAATTTTTTATTCTCAATCTCTGTTCCAATAGTCAAACGCAAAGTATTTTCACATAAAGGTTGGGTTGTTCGGTTTCGAATTACAATTCCTTTAGCGATTAATTCATCGTATCGTTTATTGGCATCATCTACTTTTATCAAGATAAAATTGGCTTCTGTTGGATAGATTTTTTCGACAAATTTCACGTCAACCAATACTTTAAGTAATTCCTCTCTTTGTGCAATAATTAAATTTATTTCAGATTTAATTATTTCAGGATCACTCAATCTTTCCAATGCTCGTAATTGTGTCAATTCGTTCACGTTGTAAGGCGGTTTAATTTTGTTTAAAACCGAAATTACTGCAGCAGAACCATAGCAAATTCCCAATCGGATTCCTGCCAAACCATAGGCTTTTGAAAGGGTTTGTGTGATGATTAAATTTGGATATTCATCAATTTTTGCTAACCAACTTTCCTTGTCCGAAAAGTCAATATAAGCTTCGTCAATCACGACCAAACCTTTGAAATTTTCTAGCAATTTCACCACACTTTCATCCGAAAAAGAATTTCCTGTTGGATTATTTGGCGAACATAAAAAGATAATTTTGGTGTTTTCGTCTACAGCTTCCAAAATTTTCTCCACTTGTGGTTGAAATTCTTCTGAAAGCAACACTTCTCTGTTTTCAACGGCGTTGATATTTGCCAAAACACCATACATTCCGTAGGTTGGTGGCAAAGAAATAATGTTGTCCACTTTAGGCTCACAAAAAGCCCTGAAAATCAAATCCAATACTTCGTCGCTTCCGTTTCCTAGCAAAATTTGTTTTCTAGATACATCTTTAATCATCGCCAAAACTGCTTTGACATTGCTTTGTTGCGGATCTGGATAGCGATTTACGCCATTCTGAAACGGATTTTCATTGGCATCCAAGAAAATCATATCGGCAATGTCGAAATCCTCAAATTCGTCACGAGCCGAAGAATATGGTTTCATCGACTTGACGTTTTCCCGGACTAAATTATTGATATCGAAACTATTTTCCATCTTCAATCGCTTTTAATCTTAATGTCACTGCATTTTTGTGTGCGTGCAATCCTTCGGCTTCGGCCATAATTTCAATGGCTTGTCCAATATTTTGAATGCCTTTTTCAGATATTTTTTGGAAAGTCATCGATTTGGTAAAACTATCTAGATTTACGCCGCTGTAATTCTTGGCATACCCATTGGTTGGTAAAGTATGATTCGTTCCCGAAGCATAATCTCCCGCACTTTCCGGTGTATTATTCCCGATAAAAACCGAACCTGCATTTCCGATATTATTCACAAAATAATCTTCATTTTTACTGCAAATGATAAAGTGTTCAGGGCCATATTCGTCGATTAATTCCAAAGCAATTTTGTCATTTTCCACATAAATTAATTTCGAATTGGCGATGGCTTTTTCGGCGATGGCTTTTCGAGGTAAATCCGCAATTTGAGATTGAATTTCTTTCTCTACTTCATCAATCAATGTTTTTGAAGTTGAAACCAAAATTACCTGACTGTCGGTTCCGTGTTCTGCTTGTGATAATAAATCAGAAGCGATGAAAGCAGGAACAGCCGAATCATCAGCTACAATCAACAATTCAGAAGGACCAGCAGGCATATCGATTGCTACTCCAAATTGGGTTGCCAATTGTTTGGCTACAGTCACGAATTGGTTTCCAGGTCCAAAAATTTTGTACACTTTTGGAATTGATTTTGTACCGAAAGTCATTGCGGCAATGGCTTGGATTCCACCCACTTTCAAAATTTTGGTCACACCACATAAATGAGCGGCATATAAAATAGCAGGATTAATATTTCCTTTTTTATCTGGCGGTGAACACAAAACTATTTCTTTGCAACCAGCAATATTGGCTGGAACAGCCAGCATCAAAACGGTTGAAAACAAAGGCGCGGTTCCTCCTGGAATATACAAACCAATCTTTTGAATTGGTCTTTTTTCTTGCCAGCAATACACTCCTTCGGTCGTTTCTACTTCAATTTTAGCCGTTTTTTGAGCGGAATGAAATTTTTCTATGTTCGATTTTGCCAATTGAATAGCAGATTTTAAATCTTCGGAAATAGCAGCAATAGCTTGATCTATTTCTGACGAAGAAACTTCTATGTTTTCAAATTTAGCACCATCAAAAAGTGAAGTGTATTTTGCAACCGCAACATCACCTTTTTTTTGAACTTCCTTGAAAATTTCTTTAACAGTAACTTCAATATCGTCAATCGTTTGTGTTGGTCTTTTAAGAATTTCAGACCAAGTTTCTGGTTTTGGATTAAATATTTTGTTCATTATTTTATTATTAAACCGTTAGGTGTAATTCAATTTATATTTTTTACACATCTAGGAAAAACATAGTTTGTATTAATTTTAAAAGTCGTTTCACTTATTAGAGAAAATCATAGTTACGTATACTTAGAATAGACTATCTAACTCTATTTTCTATGGATCTGTGTGTTTTTATTTTTTATACTTCGTATTTCTAACTTCGTAAATCGTACTTTAAAGCACCATTTTCTCAATTGGACAAACCAAGATCCCTTCGGCTCCAGCTTCTTTCAGTTGGTCAATAACATCCCAAAAACTGTCTTTGTCGATTACCGAGTGCACACTACTCCAACCTTCTTCTGCCAACGGCATCACGGTAAGGCTTTTTAAAACAGGTAAAATTTTACCAATTTCTTCAATTTTATTATTGGGAACGTTCATTAAGATGTATTTTGATTTTCTAGCTCTTAAAACGGACTCTATACGAAATTGAAGAGTGTCGATAATAGATTGCACTTCAGGGGTAACTTTAGGAGAAACAGCTAGAACCGCTTCGCTTTTGAAAATCACCTCTACTTCTTTTAGATTATTTTTGAATAACGTGCTTCCGCTAGAAACAATATCTACTATAGCATCGGCAAGACCAATGTTGGGAGCAATTTCTACCGAGCCAGAGATTTGGTGAATATCGACCGTCATTCCGAATTTTGCAAAATAATCAATAACAGTGTTCGGATAGGAAGTGGCAATGCGCATCCCCTCTAAATCCTTGATGGAATTGTATTCGAAGGTTTTGGGAACAGCCACAGAAACTTTACATTTCGAAAAACCTAATTTCTGAATTGCCTTAATGTTTTTCCCTTTTTCAACCAAAAGGTTATCGCCAACTATTGCTATATCGACTACTCCATCTATTAAATATTGAGGAATGTCTGAATTTCTAAGATACAAAACTTCTAAAGGGAAGTTCGTGGCTTCTGCTTTGAGTTGGTCATTTCCATTGTTGATAGATATCCCACAATCTTTAAGAATTTGGATACTGTCTTCGTTTAAACGACCAGATTTTTGAATTGCAATTTTTAAAATACTCATTTTTTCGTTTTTTAATTTTGCAGCATTCCTAACAATTTAGATGCTGCAGGGTTGTTGTTTTACAATTTTGTTTGAACACAACAATTAGGCAATAAAAAAACCCGTTTGATGTACTCAAACGGGTTTTTAAATATGATGATTACATACATACCATTAACACATCGCTTGAGAGCAATAATGAAAATGATGGTGATGCAATTGATTTGATAACATAAATTTTAATTTGGTAATCCTTTTAATTGAATGCAAATATAAAAGAAAAATCTGTAACCACGCAATTTTTATTTTAACTTATCTCAAATAAATTGTTAAAAAAACCACTTGCGATACATTTTATATAACACAAGTGGTTTTAGATAGTAATTCGAAGAATTATGCTTCAACAGCCTCTAGAGACGGTCCAGCAGCAACTAAACGTTTTCCTTCTGCGTCACCTGTATATTGCTCAAAATTTTTAATGTAACGACCAGCTAAATCTTTAGCTTTTTCATCCCATTCTCCTTCGTTTTTATAGGTATCTCTTGGGTCTAAAATTCCTTCGCTTACATTTGGCAAAGCGGTTGGGAATGTTAAATTCAAGAAAGGAATAGTTTTAGTTTCGGCTTTATTGATATCACCGTTGATGATAGCATCAATAATGGCTCTCGTGTTTTTCAAAGAAATTCTTTTTCCTGTACCGTTCCATCCTGTATTTACAAGATAAGCAGTAGCTTTGTGTTCTTTCATTTTACCAATTAATGTTTTAGAATACATTGTTGGGTGTAATGTCAAGAAAGCTTCACCAAATGCAGGAGAGAATGATGGTTCTGGAGCGGTGATTCCTCTTTCGGTACCGGCTAATTTAGATGTATATCCACAAAGGAAGTGGTATGCTGCTTGATCTTCAGTAAGAATTGAAACTGGAGGCAATACACCAAATGCATCGGCAGAAAGGTAGATGATTTTGCTTGCGTGTCCTGCTTTTGATGGCAATACAATTTTATTGATATGGTAAATTGGGTAAGATACTCTTGAGTTTTCAGTGATTGAATGGTCATAATAGTCGATATCTCCGTACTCATCCACAATTACGTTCTCTAACAACGCGTCTCTTTTGATCGCTCTCCAAATATCTGGTTCGTTGTTTTCGCTCAAGTCGATAACTTTTGCATAACATCCACCTTCGTAGTTGAATACACCATTGTCATCCCATCCGTGCTCATCATCTCCAATTAAATATCTTTTTGGATCTGCTGATAAAGTAGTTTTTCCTGTTCCAGAAAGACCAAAGAAAACAGCAACATCACCTTCTGGACCTACGTTAGCAGAACAGTGCATAGAAGCCATACCTTTCAATGGTAAGTAATAGTTCATCATTGCAAACATACCTTTTTTCATTTCTCCTCCGTACCAAGTACCACCGATAATTTGAATTTTTTCAGTTAGATTGAACAATACAAAGTTTTCAGAATTTAAACCTTGTTCTTTCCAGTTTGGATTTTTTGCTTTAGAACCATTCATCACTACGAAATCAGGTTTTCCAAAGTTTTCCAATTCATAAATAGAAGGTCTGATAAACATATTGGTTACAAAGTGAGCTTGCCAAGCCACTTCCATCACGAAACGAACTTTAAGTCTTGTATCTTCATTGGTTCCACAAAATGCATCTACTACATATAATTTTGGCGAAGTAGAAAGCTGTTCCAAAGTAAGTGCTTTCAAATCATCCCAAACTGCTTTGGTAGTTGGATAGTTAGGAGTACTAATTCCAGATTCTTTATCCCAGCAAATAGTATCTTTACTTACATCATCTTTTACAATATATCTGTCCTTAGGAGAACGTCCTGTAAAAATACCTGTTTTAACGGCCACACATCCTGTATCTGTCAACGCTCCTTTTTCAAAACCTTTTCTTTTATTAGACACTTCTGCTTTGAACAATTCCTCATATGAAGGATTGTAAACTACTTCATGATAACCTGTAATTCCTAAATCATGTAACTCCTGAATAATCTTAATGTTTTTCATAATTCAATTTTATTATTTGTTTTATTCGTTAAATTCTTTTTCAAAATTACGAAATTCAGTCATAAAAAAAACTGATAATTATCATAAAAATATATTATCTACGAAAACGATTTCTTTGTTTTAAAGGGTTTACAAGGGTTTATATGATATATATCATATTTACTAATTTAATAATTTGTACTTTTGAAACGGAAAAAAGTAAAGTTTTTATTACCTAATATTTAGGTTTATAAACAATATAGATTTACAGCACTCACTATTACCAAAACCATAAAAACGAGTTGTATTTCGAGTGGTTGTTTTCAAATCGTATTCTGTTAAGGGGAAAGACCTTAATGTAATAATAAAAAAGTTATTTGCGAGAAATAACGAATAAGCAATAGTTTGCATTAACTGAGTTTCAAATTTTAAATTAATATTTATGTTCGATTGGTTACATTTTTTATTTACTCCGACTGATGAGCCGGAGATGGCACAGTCTTTAATTGTTTTATTTTTAGCTATTAGTGTCGGTTTTTTTGTAGGTAGAATTAAATTCGGGAATATTTCCTTAGGTGTTTCTGCAGTAATGTTTGTTGGCTTATTTTTAGGTCATTTGGGATTTACAATGAATGCTGAATTACTTCAATTTGTTCGTGAATTTGGTTTGATTCTATTTGTTTACGGAATTGGTATTCAGGTAGGACCAACATTCTTTTCGTCCTTCAAGAAAGAAGGTTTAGTTTTCAATGCCTTAGGGGTTGGAACTGTGTTTCTTGGTGGAATTATAACGTATTTGATCCATTTGTTGGCAAATATTAAAGTTGAGAATGCAGTTGGACTAATGTCTGGTTCGGTAACTAATACTCCAGGATTGGGAGCAGCCAAATCAACTCTTATCGAAATTCAAAAACAATTAAACCTTCCTGCTGATCATTTTTCAGACCCAGCAATTGCTTATGCCATTACCTACCCTGTAGGGGTTTTTGGGATAATCTTCCTTATCATTATTTCAAAAAGCTTTTTGAAAGTTGATTTAAAGAAAGATTTGGAAATGCTTAAAGAGAAAAACAAAGACTCTGAAAATAAAATTGTCCGTCAAAAATGTAGAGTTACAAATCCCGATGTTTTTGGAAAAACCATTAAACAAGTACTGAAACAGTTTCAAATTGAAGATGTCATTATCTCAAGACAAAAGCATAGTGGAACAACCGTTGTTTATTCACCTTCTTTAGATGCTGTTATTGATAAAAAAGACGTTTTGATGGTAGTTGCTAAACAAAAAGACATTGATAATTTTATTCAATGTGTTGGTAAAGTTTCAACCGATTTATTTATTGAATCAGAAGATGATTTGACAACTAAGATTATCAGCGTTACACAAAAAACAGCAACACACAAAACGTTAGCACAATTGGACTTATACAATCAATATGACGTTAAAGTTACTCGTGTTATTCGTTCTGGTCTAGAGATTTTAGCCCAACCTTCATTAGAGTTGTTTTATGGAGATACCTTGATGGTATTTGGAAATAGACAAGCTATCGCTGAAGTTGAAAAAATTGTTGGAAATTCTAAAAAAATCCTTTTAGAACCAGATTTTCTTTCTCTTTTTGGTGGATTAATTTTTGGAGTTATCATTGGTTCTATTCCTTTTTTCATTCCTTCACTACCAGTACCTTTAAAGTTAGGAATGGCTGCAGGTCCACTTTTGGCTGCCCTATTCATCAGTAGATATGGTGGTGTTGGAGTCATTCACTCTTATATCAATAACGGTGCTATTCACTTTATGAAAGATTTTGGTATCTGTTTGTTCTTTGCTGCAGTTGGTATCAAAGCCGGACACGGTTTTGCTGATAGTTTTGTAGAAAATAACGGCTGGATGTGGATTTATTATGGTTGCTTTATCACTTTTATACCATTAACATTATTGGTATTGATTAGTAGATTTGTATTCAAACTTAGTTTTTATCAAATGGTTGGCATAATGAGTGGTTCGTACACGGATCCAGCAGCCTTGGCATTTAGTACAAAATACCTTGATTCAGATATTCCAAATCAATCGTATGCTACTGTTTATCCGTTGGTGACTATCAGTCGAATTTTAGTGGCCCAATTACTCATCTTGCTCTTTGCAAGTTGACACTCTATATATTTCAATCAAAAGGGGCTATTCATCACAATCTGAATAGCCCCTTTTACTTTCTAAGCAATTCATTTAGAGTCCACTTATTGAATACATCATCCACACAAACTAAAATTTCCTATAACCCCATTTGCCTCAAAAATAGTTTTTTTTGGGATAATTTATAGCTTTGCTGATATTAGTAAAAAAATCTGTTTTTTATCTGCCTGTCGGCAGACAGGTCGGTTTTAATCCGTTTTATCTGTGTACCATTTTCAAAATAGTTACAAGAAACAGGCAGTCATATTCTGTTTTTAATTGTTCGTAAACTTTCAATCTTGATTTTATCACAAAAAAAACTCGCCTAAAATTGACGAGTTTCAATAAATTATTTAGAGTAGGAACTAATTCCATCCACCACCTAAAGCTCTATACAATTGAATCATTGAACTCAATTGGCTTTGTGTTAATTCCGACAGACTTAATTCGGCTTCAAATAAAGCTCGTTCGACATCTAGTACTTCTAAATAGGAAATATAACCATTATAATACCTCGCATTTGATAACTCTAAATTCTTTCTAGCGGCAATGACTTGTCGGTTTCTTGCTGTCCATTCGTCTTTATAGGTTCTTACATTTTGCAATGATTGCTCTACTTCTGCCACAGCGACAATACAAGTTTTTTGATACGAAAGCCTAGCTTCTTCAGCAATTTGGCGGTATATTTCAACCCTTCTTTTATTTTTTCCAAAGTTAAAAATTGGTCCTGCTACCGATGCGCTTGCATTTTGTAAATAAGACGAGCCGTCAAATAATGTGCTCACAGAGCCACTTGCAAACCCCGCTAATGCAGCAATATTGAATGAAGGGAAACGCATGGCTTGCGCTACCCCTATTCTTTCATTGGATGCCATATAAAGTCTTTCGGCTTGATTTACGTCAGGACGATTACGCAACAATATCGATGGTATCGAAACCGGTATGTTATTCGCTACTTGCAATTCCACACTCGTTTTACCGCGCTCGATTGACTTTGGAGCTTGACCAAGCAAAATAGATATAGTGTTTTCAAGACTTGTTATTTGTCTTTTAATAGCTGGAATTGTAGCTTCTGCAATAGCGACTTGTTGTTCTACTTGCATCAGATCCACTTCAGAAACATAGCCAGCCTTGAATCTTTCATTAATAATATCATATGCTTTTTCCCTGGATTTCAATGTTTTTTGAGTAATCACCAATCGATTATCAAAATCACGAAGTTGAAAATACGCCACAGCAATATCGCTAACAAGATTCGAAAGAATCACTTTTCGACCTTCTTCGCTTGCTAACAATTCATTTTGAACCGCTCTGTTTTCGTGACGAATTTTACCCCAAAAGTCCAATTCCCAAGATAGTTGAGCAGCAGCTGTATTAGGCATGAAAGATTTATCATTGCTATTCACTGATCCACTGTAACCAATAGCTGGCAACAAATCGGCTTTGGTATAACCTAATTCTGCTCTTGTACGAACAATACGCGCCATTGCAATTTTCATATCGTAATTATTAGCCAATCCCGTGTTTATTAATCCTTTTAAAACATCATCATTAAAAAGATCAAACCATTTTACGTTCACCACTGAAGCTAAAGTATCTACACTTGCAGAGCTATTTCGAAAACTAGCTGCATTTTGATCTTCCGGTTTTTTATATTTAGGGCCTACCAAACAGCCCACTGGCAGAACGGCAAGGATAAAAATGACAACAACTATTTTAATTTTACTATTCATGATCTGTTGTTTTTGAATCCACATTATTTTCAGTTGTTACAACTTCTTCTTTCTTTTTTCCAATATTCTCAATCATCACATACAAACCGGGTACTATAAGAACCCCGAGCACTGTCGCAATCAACATCCCTGCGAATACAGCCATACCCATTACGATACGAGCTTGTGACCCTGCGCCTGTGGCTGTTAATAATGGTACAACTCCAAGAATAAAAGCGAAAGCAGTCATTAATATCGGTCGGAAACGAAGTTTAGCCGATGTCATAGCTGCTTCATAAAGTGGAACTCCTTTTTCGTGTTCTTCTTTGGCAAACTCAACGATAAGAATAGCATTTTTAGCAACTAATCCAATTAATAATACCAAACCAATCTGTGCAAAAACATTATTTACGTAAGCATCACTGGTGAATCTTGCTAAAAATAATCCTAAAAATGCTCCAAATACCGCTAAAGGCGCGCCTAGTAGTACACTAAATGGCAACTTCCAGCTTTCATATTGTGCTGCAAGAATTAAAAACACAAAAATCAATGCCATCAAAAACACAGTACCTCCGCTTGGTGAATTTTTTTCTTGATAAGACAAGTTAATATAATCAAAACTCATATCTGCTGGCAAGACTTCTTTGGCAACTTCTTCCAAAGCTGTTAAGGCTTGCGCACTACTGTAGCCATCACTAGGACTTCCTCCAATCTCAGCGGCACGGAATAAATTCAGACGATTAGTAAAATCGGGACCAGTTACTTTTGTGGCCGTTACCAAGGTCGAAATAGGCAACATATCTCCGTTATTATTTTTTATATAAATCAGATTTAAGTTTTCTGGCTTTACTCTATTAACGGCTTCACCTTGCAAATACACTTTGTATTGACGACCAAAACGATTAAAATCATTTACGTAAGTACCTCCTAAAAATGCACCCAACGCTTCGGTTACTCTCGAAACAGGAACACCTAATTTCATAGCTTTGTCGTTGTCAATCTCTAATTTAACTTGAGGAGTACCTGCATTGAAAGTAGTATAAATTCGTTGTATTTCTGGTCGTTTTTGAGCTGCGGCGATAAAGGCCTGAGTTTGTTGTGCCAAATACTGAGGCGAGTTTCCTCCTCTATCTTGCAACATCAAACTAAATCCTGCAGATGCCCCTAGACCTTGAATTGCAGGAGGACCAAATGCAAAAGCTGTGGCTGTAGTAATCTGTGTGGCCAGTTTTTTATTTAATTTATCCACCAATTGTTTGGCCGTTTCGGTTCTTTCTTCCCAAGGTTTTAACGAAATGAAAATAAAGGCGTTGTTGGGCTGAAATGAACTTGTAAGAGCACTATATCCGTTGATTGTGGTAAAAGATAAAATAGATTCTTCCTCTGCTAAAAAGCTATCCACTTTCTTTGAAACTTCATCGGTGCGCTGCAAAGATGAGGCTGGAGGTAATACAATATTGACTAAGACATATCCTTGATCTTCCTCTGGAATAAATCCTAAAGGTATTTTTTTGCCAAGAAAAACAACGGCAAGTAATATCACTCCGAGTAAAGCGACAATTCGCATCGATTTTTTTGCAAAAAAAGTAGCTCCTTTTAAATATCCACCAGTAACTTTTTCGAAAATTCTATTGAACCCAGCAAAGAACCTGGCCAGCCATCCTGTTTGTTCTTCAATAGGTTTAGTAGGTTTTAATAACATTGCACAAAGAGCAGGACTCAAAGACAAGGCGCTAAATGCGGAGAAAGCAACCGATACAGCGATGGTAATCGCAAATTGTTGATAAAAACGACCTGTAATACCTGGTGTCATTGCCACTGGAATGAAAACAGCACACAAAATCAAAGCAATCGCAATTACAGGTCCAGAAACTTCTTTCATAGCCTGTATTGTCGCTTCTCGCGGCGTTTTGCCTTTTTCGATATGGTGTATTACGGCTTCGACCACTACAATGGCATCATCGACCACAATTCCGATCGCCAAAACCAATCCTAATAACGACAGCGTATTGATTGAAAATCCTAATAAAGGAAAAACAGCGATAGTACCTATCAAGGATACAGGAACCGTAATCAATGGAATTATAGTAGCACGCCAGTTCTGTAAAAATATGAATACAACAAGTATAACCAATAAAATCGCTTCGAACAAAGTGTGAACTATATCTTCAACTCCTGCGGTAATCGCTAGAGTAGTATCGAGTGACTCTTGGTATTTTATACCTTCTGGAAATCTTTGTGAAACTTGCTGCATCGCTTTCTTCACCTTATCAGACACTTCCAAAGCATTACTTCCAGGCATTTGATACAAAGCAAGTACCGCACTTGGTGCATTATTTCTTCTTGCAGTCGAACTGTAATTTTCTGTGCCTAATTCCAAGCGAGAAATGTCACTTAGTAGTACTTGTGCTCCATCTGCTTTACTTCGAACAACAATTTTTGAAAATTGTTTTTCTGTAACCAAACGATCTTGAAGCGTAACTCCATACGTAAAATCGGTTCCCATTGGCGCGGGTTCAGACCCAAATTTCCCACCAGGACTAATCATATTCTGGGCATTCAAAGCGTTTTTGACATCTTCGACTGTAACTCCTAACTTAGACATTACATCTGGTTTCAACCAAACACGCATGGCATAATCACTTCCTCCAAAAAGAGACACTTCACCAACTCCACTAATTCTCGATAATTGATCCAGAACGTTGATACTCGCATAGTTATTTAAAAATTTGGCGTCGTATTTTGGATTATCCGATGTGATGGTTATCAACATCATCGGAAAAGACAATGACTTTTTTACCACTACCCCCTGCTGTTTTACGCTGGATGGCATAAATGGCGAGGATTGATTCTGCCTGTTTTGCGTAAGCATATTGGCATTATCCAAGTTGGTTCCTACATCAAAAGTCACCTCGATAGTACAAGCACCGTCAGAAGTGTTGATGGATTTCATGTACAGCATATTCTCAACACCATTCACTTTTTGTTCAATAGGTGTAGCAACAGCTTGCTCTACATTTAGAGCATTTGCTCCTGTAAAACTGGTAGTAATTTTTACCACCGGTGGATTGATATCCGGATATTGTGAAATTGGTGTTTTTTGTAAAGCTAGTAATCCTAATATCACAGTAATGATACTAATAACCATAGCAACAATTGGTCTTCGAACGAAAAATTCTCCCATAATACTAGTTCTCTAAAATTATTTTATTGTTGCAGTTTGCGATTCTCCTGGCTGCCAAGGCGTCATTTTTGGAGTGATAACACTTCCGTTTTTCAACAAAGAAGTACCGCCCAAAGCAATTTTATCACCCGATTTCAAACCGTCTTCAATTACATAACCATCTTTATAGGTAGGTCCTGGCTTAATAATTTGCATTTTTACCTTGCTACTATCACCCAAAACATATACTTGATAAATCCCCTGCATCTCGATAACAGCCCGTTGCGGAATTATAATAGCATTATCACGGACATCAGTGACCACTCTGACCTTAACATACTGTCCTGGACGCAATAATTTATCTGAATTTGGAAATGAAGCTTCAAAAGTAATTGCTCCGGTAGTAGGATCCACTTGTCTATCAGCAAAACTAACCGTCCCCGTTTGCGGGTAAGTGGATCCATCTGATAAAGTTAAATATACCGATTTTCCGGCGCCTTTTAGTTTTGAGCCTGGTTTGTTAAATTCTCTATAAATTCGCAGAAATTCTTGCTCACCCATTGTAAAACGTACTCTTACATCTCCCAAGTCAGAAACCGTATTTAATAATGACGCTGCACCAGGACGAACATAATCCCCTACTCTCACTTTTGAAATTCCAATTAATCCATTGATTGGCGCTAAGACTCTACAATAGCCCAATTCTAATCTTGCATTTTGCACACTTGCTTTAGAAGCACTTAATGAAGCTAATGAAGCATTGTACGCTGCTTTTGCAGCTATTAGTTCTCTTTGGCTCACTGCATTTATTTTGGCTAAGGGAACCATCATATCATAGTCTGATTTAGTTCTAGCTAATCTAGCTTCTACCTCTGCCAATGAACCTTCTGCTTGGCTCAATTTGGCTTGAAAAGGAAGTGGGTCAATAGTGTAAAGTACCTGACCCTTAGTTACTAAACTACCTTCTGTGAAATTAAGGCTTTCAATAACTCCATCAACTCTAGTGTTAATCTGAATATCAGATTGACCGAAAGTCTGTCCAGAAAATTCCGATTCTAACCTCACATTTTGTTCTAAAACTTCAGCAACTGCAATTTCTAATGGCTTCATCTGTGGACCAGTTTCTTTCTTGCAAGATGAGAACATAAAAACTAATACTATGACCAATAAATAATACGTTTTCTTCATTTTCATTTTTATTATGTTGTTGTTTTATATTTTGTAATCTATTAACAGTACTATTACTATGATTTTATTTTTTTTTTGTAATATATTAAGTTGTAAATTTAATAAAAAAATCCACTTACTATCGCTGATCAATACAATTAACCAAAAAAATATTTTGAATTAATGCATATTTTCGAAGACGACAATACTTACGGAAATAAAAAAACCTAGCACCGTAAAAACTCCAGCCAATTTACCACCGTGTTCGTAGGCTTCAGGAATCATCGAATTGGCTAGCATCATAAGAATAGCTCCGCCTGCAAAAGCTTGAATAAATGACAACCATTCTTTTGAAGCTCCGCTAAATAGCTCAAATCCAGCTACCGTTGCAAAAGCACAAAACAAGGAAATGAACAGCCACAACAATAGTATTTTTTTCTTACTCCAACCTCCTTCTTTCATACCAGTGGAGCCAGCAATAGCCTCGGGAAGATTAGAGATAAAAACAGCTACCAGCATAGCTAAACTGACTTTCCCTCCTTCAAAAAGCCCTAATCCAATCACAATAGATTCGGGAATTCCATCGAGAATAATAGCCAAAACCATCGGAATCACTATGCTTGCACTTTTAGCAGCCCCCACTTTGTTTCGGTTACTTGCACCAAAATTGCCAATAATTTTATCGGCGAAAAAGAAGGTTGCGGCCCCAACAAAAAGACCAAAAGCGGGAAAGCCTGTTCCTTTACCCATTGTAACAGCTTCATAGATTAACTCATAGGAAATGGCAGAAATCAGTGTGCCTGCACCAAATCCCATAACTATACCAATAGTTCTATGACTCAACGAGAATCGAACCGCAATAATTCCGCCAATAATTAAAGAAGAATTTGCAAGTAAGCCCCAAAGAAATGCTTGTATCATTTTTGTGTTTTTTGTATAACAAATTTAGACTATATTAACATTATAAAAATAGTTATCTATAACTAATTATAATCTACCGCTATTTAATCGCAAAATTTTGCCTTATTCCACTTTTAATTTCGGAATTTAAAGTAACAGTCAGTAACAATTTTAATTAACTTTACATTTACTAAAAATTTTAAATTATGGCAAAGAGCAACAATTTTGAAGAAAACGCAAGAAACTTAAGCAACTTAAGTAAAAAAGAACTTGTGAAAAGAGCTAAGAATTTCTCAAAACAATATTGTGTTGGCAAAGGAGATGATTTTCGTTTAGAAGAGTATGAAACTAAAGCGAGTTTCCATTTAGGAGATGACGGAAAAGAACTAGTCAACGAAACTTTGCAGCTAGGAGTTGATGCTCTGGCCGCAATGCAAGATATTTTATATGCTCAAGATAAATGGTCGCTGTTAATTATTTTTCAAGCAATGGATGCCGCAGGCAAGGACGGAGCGATAAAGCACGTAATGTCAGGCGTGAATCCACAGGGCTGTCAAGTATCTTCGTTTAAAGCTCCAAGCTCCGAAGATTTAGATCACGATTATCTATGGCGTTGTCAAAAACATTTGCCTGAACGAGGACGAATAGGAATTTTTAATCGCTCATACTATGAAGAAGTATTGGTGGTTCGGGTTCACGAACAAATATTAAAGAATCAAAAATTGCCGCCAAAATTGATTAGCAAAGACATTTGGGAAGACCGTTTTCAAGACATCCGTAACTTCGAAAAATACCTTAATAGAAATGGAACCGTTGTTGTTAAATTTTTTCTAAATGTATCGAAAAAAGAACAAAAGAAACGGTTTATAGAGCGTGTTGACGACCCTGATAAAAACTGGAAATTTAGTGCAGCCGACGCCAAAGAGCGTGGTTACTGGGACGATTATATGCACGCTTATGAAGAATTAATTAAAAATACATCAACCGAAAAATCACCTTGGTATGTAATTCCAGCTGACAACAAATCATATGCTCGCATCGCCATTGCGTCCGCCATTATCACCGCTTTAGACGAACTTGATTTAGAATATCCATCGGTAAATGAGGAAAAAATAGCCGAATTACAAGCGGTGAAAAAAGCATTATTAGAAGAAGATTAGTTTAAATCTTCCCCTTCTTAAACAAGTCAAAATAATAGCTGTAATTCAAGCTGTTATTTTGGCTTTACTGTTGAAGCATACTTCCCTACTAACATAGAAATTATGACTGCGATATACAGCTGTCCCGACACGCTGATCAAGATGGCCAAAGATTTGGCTATCGGATTAGTGGGAGTAATATCTCCATAACCCGTTGAAGTAAAAGTCATAAAAGTATAATAGAGATTATTATACATAGGATTTAAAGCATTGATCGGATCTGTTCCATAGAAATTAGCATTATAAGCTTCAGGAACAGTAGCCGCTACTATTGCCACGATCAAACTGTAGGCAAATCCTAATAAAAGATAACCCGTAATCGCATCGACGAGAACCTTGGCATTAACAGTTTTTGTGGAAGAAACCTGCTTAATCAAACTATAAACTAAAAAAATAAAAAATAAAAAATTAAAAGCTTTAAATACTTGCTTCAAGAATTCCAGTTCACTAAAAAAAGACACCCAAATGGTCACAATGATAAAAATAAACATTCTTAGTATGGACTTTCTATTGTTTTTGATGGCCATAACAGCAAATATAAATACAAAGGATAGCGACAAAGAATACAGCAAATTTTGGTATTTAGGATGAAAAAGAGGAACAATAAATACCGTTATAATGGTAAAAAACAAAAGAATTGCATTTGCTAAAGGAAAATTATTTTCCTCATCCTTTCCTGAAAATATATTCTTAAAACTTAGCATCATTGTTTTATTTTTATTAAAAAAAAGCGGATCAAAACATAATCTACAAAAATATTATCACTCAAAGATATCAAAAATAGTCGTTCAGAAATTGGAAGCCGAAAGAATTTATAGTGCAAAATGAAATCGATTCAAAAGCTATAAACTAAATAATTTATTAATAAGTCTGTTTTTATTAAATTGTTTATATAAAAATGTTTTAATAAAAAAATTAATTGCTTAATTATTGATTTATGTTATATTTGTAACGAGAATATTTCTTTTTGCTTAAAATTTAACATCTAATCCAATGAATTTAAATTTACTTAAAAACCTATCTAAAATCTTACCTTTAATGTTGCTTTTCTATACTCATAATGGTATGGCACAAGACAAATTATCTGATGAAAAATTATTAAAACTGGTAGACAAGCACATCCAGTCGCCTATAAAAGAAAGTTTTGATACTAATGGAGAGGTCTTTTTACAAAGAGATATGAGTTCGGTATTCGAATCTGTAACTGCTACAAGAAAATATGACAGCAGTAAAAAATCAATTTCGATTCACTCTGGAGACGAAGGTGACGATCATCATCACGATGGATTGGCTGAATTTTTAAATAGCCCACAACCTTCTGTTGCAACTTTTGAAAAATACTTTGCCAAAGCAGCACAAGAATACAATGTTCCTGTTGAAATTTTAAAGGCTATGGCTCAAGTGCAAAGTAATTGGGCACAATTACCTGCATCTTTTTACGGTTCGTATGGTGTTATGGGACTTATTGAAAATGACCAAACCCAACAAATTAGTTTGGCTGCAAAAATTTCAGGTATTTCAAAACAGCTTATAATGGACAAACCTGAAGCTAACATTAAAGCTGCAGCCGCCTTGTTAGCATTCTACAAAAAATACCAATCAAAAACTTCTGAATTAGAAGATTGGTATCAAGCCACTCGAGAATTAACTGGTTTAACTAATGAAGAGATGAAATCTTCATTAGCCAATCGAGTGTATAAAATTATAAACGATGGTTCGAAAAGCATTACAAATTGGAAGGAAATCATCAATATAGCCGCGAAGAAAGTTGCTATCCCTTCTATAAGTAGCAGTAATAGAATTAGCCAAGTTTCAAAGAATAATGCATACACTGTAGATTACGCAACAGCAAAACCTCGTTTTTCACTTTGTGACACCAGCAATAGCAACGGCTTACCCAATCCGAGATCAAGCGACGGAGCTGCTTACTTAGGCACCTATTCTTTAAGTAGAAACGGTTCTGCTATAAATTATTATTTTATACATTATATGGCTGTAGGAACCTATGAAGGCGCAATTAGCTGGTTTGGAGATTGTTATCGTACAAGCCAATCAAGCGCAAACTATTGTATTCGAAATGTTGATGGAGAAATTGCTCAAGTGGTAAAAGAATCGCATCGCGCTTTTGCACAAGGTGTTGCCGAATATAACAATGGAGGGATTAGCACTGAGCATGAAGTTTTGGCAACAAATCTAGCGATGTGGGATAGTGAACCAATGCTGGTTGCTTCTGCCAATTTAGCAATAGATGTTTGTAATAGAAATGGAATTGCACGAACTCGTCGGGTAAATAATGGCGAAAGAGCAATCTATGGCCACAGTGACGTGCGCGCGACCGATTGCCCGAATTTGACTCAAGCCAGATGGGATAATTTGATGGCGAGAATCTCTGGAGGCGTGGTTATTCCTTCAGTTGCAATGCCAACACTTTTTTCTGTTATGAACCCTGGAACTGGAAATCAACTTACGGTATCTTGGAAAGCAAATGTAGAATCTTCTTTGCTAGGTTACAGATTGTATTATGCAACCGATGAATCGCAAGTTACTTGGGCTTTGGCTGCCGATGAAGCCACACTTACAGCAAGCACAACTTCAATTAATCTGAATCCAGCTGATTTTAAAGTGGTACCTACAGCTGATGTCTATCATTTTAGACTAACGGCTGTAATTCCAAATGGAACCAATCCTATTGTCGAAAGTTTGGCGAGTGACGTCTATTCAAGAAGTTCCAATGTAACTGGAAAAAAGGTACTGATTGTCGATGGTTTTGACCGAGTTGGTGCCTACACAAAGTCCTTCCATAATTTTGCAACAAATTATTTCAATGAATTAAAAAACAACGCCAGCCTACAAATTAGTACAACCGCAAACGAAAAAGTAGAAGATGGTACGATCGCATTAAGCAATTATGATATGGTATTTTGGTTCACAGGTGATGACTCAAGCTCAAATATACCGCTATCGGTAAACGAAAAAAACAGTATCAAAACCTATCTTGAAAATGGCGGCAAACTATTGTTGTCAGGTTCAGAGATTGCCTATAATTTAGGGCGAAGCGCTGCTGGTCTCTACGATTTAGCATTTATGAATGGCTATTTAAAATCAAGTTATGTTAGCGATGGAGTTCAAGGTGATAGTCCTGCTCAAGGAATTATTGGTGGGCCATTTGAAAATGTAACTTGTACCTTGGGAGTAGCATATCCTGAAAGATATCCTGATAACCTTGCTGCATTTGGAGGCTCTACAACTATTTTTTCGTACACCTCTGCTGGAAAATTTGGTGGTATTGCCTATTCAGGAAATTTTGGAACAAGTACAACTCCAGGTCAACTCGTTTATGTCGGTTTTGGAATTGAAAACATATCTCAATCGGAAAGAGATCTTTTCATGAAAAAAGCTTTGTCTTATTTTAATGTAAACTTACTAGGAGTTGATGATGTTATTGCGAACATCAATGAGCAAGCTATCTTTTATCCAAATCCGTTTACTAGCGAAGTCAAAATTAATTTTAACACCAATCAAATAGGCAAAGTAAGCATTAGAATAATGGATTTAACAGGAAGAATTTTAAAACAAACTTCGATAAATACCGAAGGCTCGTTTAGCAATGAAGTGATTATCGATACAGATAATTTATCCAAAGGAATGTATCTTTGCGAATTGAAATTTCCTGATGGTCAAGTACAAACAAACAAAATTATTAAAAAATAAAAAATAGAATCCCAAACCAAATTTATTAAGCATGAAATCAAAATTAGCAATAATTACTTTTATACTCTATTCACTTTTGCATACAAATGAAGTGAAAGCCCAATGTGTGATTGGAAATGAATTTAGCAAAACAACTCCAAAAAGAGATTTAAGAGGGGTGTTTGTAACATCTGTATTTAATTTAGATTGGCCAACAAATAGACTTGCTAGTCCGGCTACCCAAAGAGCTGAATTGATAACGATTCTTGATAATTTAAAATTAAATGGTTATAATTCAGTGTATTTGCAAGTACGCTCAGAATGTGATGCAATGTACTCCTCTACCCTTGAACCTTGGTCTCAATGGCTTACAGGAACTCAAGGTTTAGATCCTAATCCTTTTTGGGATCCACTAGAATTTGCTATTACAGAAGCTCATAATCGCGGCTTAGAATTACACGCCTGGTTGAATCCGTATCGTGCACAGACTTCATCAAGCACTACTTATCCTAAAGCAGCAAATCATATTATTAATACGAAGCCTAGTTGGATTTTTACGTCTGCTACAAATGCTAATTTGAAAATATTGGATCCTGGAATTCCTGATGTAACAACATATATTACATCGATTGTACAAGATATTTCTAATAGATACAATATAGACGGAATTCATTTTGACGATTATTTTTATCCTGCCGGTGGTATGACAGCCTCACCAAATAACCAAGACGCTGCCTCCTATGTAGCTTATAATCCTGGTGGTTTATCACTTGTAAATTGGAGAAGAGACAATGTCAACAAAATGATTGCTTCGGTTTACGATGCTATTCAAACCATTAATACAACGAAAAACAAAAATATTATTTTTGGAGTAAGTCCTTTCGGAATATGGAAATCTGGAATCCCAAAAGGAATTACTGGACAATCGTCGTTTAATGACTTGTTTTGCGACCCAATTGCCTGGTTGAATGCTGGAAAAGTTGATTATTTGGCACCTCAATTGTATTGGAGAATTACCGGTTCCCAAGATTACATAGCCTTATCAAAATGGTGGAACGACCAAGTAAAAGCTAGAAACAAACAACTCTATGTAAGTCAAGGAATATATAGAATGGGCTCAGCGGATGGGGATTGGCCAGTTACTGAAATTCAAAATCAAATCAACCAAAATAGAGTAGCAACAATGGATGTTACTTTTGGTCAGATTTTCTATCGCTATAAAAACATAAAAGATAATTTAAAAACGATTAATGACGCACTAAATGGCGCTCAATTCAAGTACAAATCGTTTGCTCCTCCAATTGCAGGCAAAGATGCTGTTTGTCCAGAAAAACCAACCAACATTCGTTTTGGAACTTTAAAACTGCAATGGGATACTCCTGCAGCAGCTAGCGATGGCGATTTACCTGAAAAATATGTTGTTTATGCTTTTGCAAATGCTGCCGAAGCGATTACCAACATGAATGATGGTTCTAAAATTGTTGATATTGTCGCAGGCAACGAACTAGTGCTTACCCAACCCATGATCGATACCCAACACTTTGTTGTAACTTCCTTAGACAAAAACAACAACGAAGCGGGAGATTTTAATACAACGCTTGGAAATTCAGAATTTGATGCATTGGCAAGTGATAATTTTATAGTTTACCCAAATCCTTTTGTTGATTCTTTTACTTTGGATTTGAAAAACGCTTCGATTCAAATGGACAGAATCTCCATTTTTGATGCAACAGGAAGACAAGTTTGGGAACAAAATATCGAATCAAACAATTCGACTACAGTGATTTCACCTTCAAATCTTACTTCTGGAGTATATTTTGCAAAAATATCGTTCGGCAACGGGACTACTGAAAGCTTTAAGCTCATTAAAAAATAAATTTTGGTTTAGTTTTAGTTAGGTAAAAAGGGTCTGATTTCTTTGAAATCAAACCCTTTTTCGTTTTTCACCAACATTACAATTTATTTTCTCAAAACAAACAAATCGGCTAAATCCCCCGTGATTGGTTTTCCTTCCATATCCAATTGAATCAGTTGGTTCTCCCCTACTTTGTATTGTGACGGACCGCCTTTACCACCTTCTAAAGAAATATTTCCACCTGTTTTGTCCCAAACAAAATTTCCTTTTTCTTCGAAAACTTTTCCATCGCCTTTGCCTAAATATTTAGTTTTCATTACATAAGTCAAATCAAGATTCAAGACAATTTCAGTTTCAATACCTTCGCAATCTGCACAAGGAGTTATTCCTTTATAAGTTCCTGCCCAATCTAATGCATTTTGGGAATTGTCAACTTTAGGAATCATTTCATTTTCAACAACTTCTTTAGGTATTGAATCCTGTTTGATTTCAACTGTCTTTACCTCTTTTTTACAAGAAATAAAGAATACACAAGCAATCAGTACAATAAATAGTTTCATAAATTAGGATTTATTTAGTTCTTTTCAAAACGCATCATGGCAATGTCTCCCATAATAAAATTCAATGTTTTTCCATCTTCGGATATCGAATAGGAATCGATTTTTTCCAACATTTTCATATAGGTGTTTTCTCCATTTCCTGGACAAGCCATCATACTCATACCCATTTTAGCGTCTTTGAAATTGATTTTACTTCCTTCGACTTTTAGCGTACCAAAATATTGATTACAGCTATTGTTTCCTGAAACTTTATTTTCTTTCAAATCGAAGCTTATGGTTGGTTTTTTATCTGGATACAAACCATCAAAAGCGATTCTGGGACCTGAAATATAATTTAATTGCCAAGTCCCTTCAAGTGTTGAAGTGTTCTTATTCATAGATGATTGAGTTGATTTACAAGCTGTAAATACTAGAAATGAAACAGTTAAAAATAAAAAATACTTTTTCATAATTGGCAGATTTAAAATTAAAGAGAGTACAATTTAAGAAAATTATTAATACGCGGACTAATTATCAAAATTTAAGCCAAAAAAAAAGTGCAGTGAACTAAATCACCACACTTTTAAAATTTAAAATTAATACTACTATTTTCTTGTAGCATCCATTTCTCCAATGAATGGAATAGAATTTTGCATTTCAGATAAAACAGTTACGTACATATAGTTTTCGAACTGAATAATTTTTGCTGCCGTAAGAGCTCCAACTGCTTTTTTGTATTTGTCATAGTATCTTGACATCAATTTTTGATAATCTGCACTATTTTTCAAACTTTCTTTAGCAATTTTGTCAGCACTTTCATTACTAAGAGTAGCGTAATTGCTAGCATATTCGTTGATGATGTCTACTTTTACTTTTCCTAAAGCTTTGCGCTCTAGTTCAAACTCATCATACACTTTCCAAAATGCAGTAGCTTGAGCATCAGGAATTGCCATATAAGCAGCTGCTAATTCTTTTTTAGATTTTCCGTAAATACCTTGAATGACATCAAGATCTTCTTTACTAGTTGATTGAGCAAAAACTCCTGTGGTTATTGCTACTAAGACGATTAAAAATACTTTTTTCATAATGATTAATTTGTAATTGTTACATTGTTAATTTCTCCAAATTTATAAATAATTCGAATAGTAAAAAAACGCTTTATGATTTAATTTGCCCTTCAATCGTGATAGATATGAATATTAGTTAAAATTAACTAGTAAGCACAACGTAGACAGATAGGGTTATATAGTAGATTTTATAATCAAATTCGACATAAATAATAATTTCTATTTAGTCATTCCTTAAGAACCCACTTTTTGAGTTTTTAGATTTTTTACCAAAAATACATCTGCAAAAATAAGCAGTAAAAATTCGAGCCAAAGAACAATTTGCTCTTTGATTTGGTTGAATCGT
>NZ_JBIKRX010000114.1:0-7113 GCF_044348915.1 Flavobacterium sp.
TGCAGCACAAAACTTTGCTAAAATACGCTCAGTCATTGATACAACTATAAAAAATGGCCTAAATGTATTGGAAGCATTGGTAATAATAGCTAAATTTGAGTTTGAATTATAAACTGATTAGTTACGTATTATTTTTTTTGAATTATGAAATTATTTTTTTTTTCTAACTCACAAAAAAAATAGTCTTTCTAAATCTTCCCGTAATACATCGCTTTTACAATTCCGTCGGATAGTCCAATTTTAGGAACATAAATATTTCTGGCGCCGCTCCATTTCATGGCATTGAGATAGATTTGCGTCGCTGGAATGATTACATCGGAACGGTCAGGATTCAAACTCAATTCGGAGATTCTTTGTTCGTAGGTCAATGAATTTAAGAATGTATATTGGGAATTCAAATAAATATAGGACATCGGTTTGTCTTGCAATTTACCGGACATTTTGAATAATTTGTTAATGTTACCACCTGAACCTATAAGAATGACTTCGTCATACTCTTTAGTGCTTGCTTTAATCCATTTTTCCATTTCTTGCCAAACCACATCACAAACCATTTTATTCAAAAAACGAACCGTTCCTGCTTTGAATGATTTTGAAACCACAATTTTTCCATTATCAAATAAAGAAAATTCGGTGCTACCACCACCAACATCTACATATAAATAGGTTTTGTCCGATTTCAAAAGATGATGTAAATCGGTTGAAGCGATAATAATAGCTTCTTTTTTTCCGTCAATAATTTCGATATCGATTCCCGCTTTTTCTTTGATAATTTCGACTACTTCTTGACCATTATAAGCTTCGCGCATAGCCGATGTAGCTAGTGCTTTGTATTTTTCAACTTTATGCACTTTCATCAAAAGCCGAAATGCTTTCATTGCATCTATCATTCTATCGATATTTTCTTCTGAAATTTCTCCGACCGTAAAGGAATCTTGTCCCAAACGAATTGGCACACGAACTAAGGAGTTTTTATTAAATTGAGCTTCTTTTCCTTCCTGCTCGACAATATAAGTGATTAGTAAACGCATTGCATTCGACCCAATATCAATTGCAGCATATTTTCTTATATTGAGGGTGTCCTGAATTGGTTTAATCGCAATTGGATTCAGCATAATTTTATATTTTGGAAATACTTAAGATTAAACATTTGCATTAATTGCTTCTACTTTGTTCTGATGATAATTATAAGTTTCGAATTGAGCTCTAAAAATAGGCTCATATCCTTTGCGAACTCTATATTTATTGTTCAATTTTTCGGAATGGAAGCGTGCTTTTACATTTCCTTTCCAACCGATATCAAAAATATCAATCAATTCTTTTTTTATTTTTTCATCATAAATTGGACAAGTAACTTCGACCCTAGCATCCAAATTTCTGGTCATAAAATCGGCAGATGAAATATAAACTTCAGGATCTCCTGCATTGCCAAATATGTATATTCGGGAATGTTCAAGATAATTATCAACAATACTTATAGCCTCTATATTTTCGCTCATACCAGGAATTCCGGGAATTAAGGAACATATTCCTCTTACCTCGAGTTGAATTTTCACCCCAGCATTACTTGCTTCGTATAATTTATCAATCAGTTCAAAATCAGATAAACTATTCATTTTTAGTTTTAAATAGGCCTCTTTACCAGCAGACGCATTAACAATCTCACGATCAATCATCCTATTGAAACGAGATCTGGTGTAATGTGGAGAAACAATCAGATGTTTGTAACGATACAATCGGTAATTAATTTCAAAAAATTCAAAAATTTTACTCGCATCTTTTAGTATTCCTTGATGGCTTGTCAACAGAGTGACATCTGTATATATTTTTGCCGTTTGCTCGTTGAAGTTTCCTGTTGAAATAAAGCCATAACGCTTGACAGAATCATCTTCGATTCTTTCGATGACACAAACTTTGCTATGTACTTTCAGCCCTTTTATACCAAAAATTAGCTGAATACCTTCAGTCTGCATCTGTTCGGCGTACGATATATTGGATGCCTCATCAAAACGAGCTTGCAATTCAATTTGAACGGTAACTTTCTTCCCATTTTTAGCCGCATTTATAAGTGAGCTAATAATCTGCGAATTTTTGGCCAATCGATACAAGGTAATCTTAATTGTAAGCACTTTTGGATCTAACGCAGCCTCGCGCAAAAACTTGGTTAGATACGAAAACGACTGATAAGGGGCATGTATTAGATAATCTTTTCTACTAATTTTCTCGAGAATACTTCCTTCCAGATTTAGACCTGGAACAGGCAAAGGCGGATTGGTTTTGTATAACAAATCGAATCTTCCAAGGTTTGGAAATTTCATATAATCTCGTCTGTTATGGTATTTCCCTCCAGGTATAATACTATCCGAAGAGATAATATGCATTTTATCTAGAATGAATTTTAGGGTGTCTTGTTCAATTAATTCATCATAAATAAAACGCACAGGTTCACCAATTCTTCTATCTTTTACACTAGAAGCGATCTTTTCGAGCATACTTTTACTCAAATCACTATCCATTTCTAATTGCGCATCACGAGTGATTTTGACCATATGAGCCGAGATACTTTCGCAATCAAAAATATTAAAAATACTTCCCAAATGATGTCGTATTACATCGTCTAGCAAAATCACAAATTGTTTTTCGTCGTTTGAGGGCAGAACAACAAATCGGTTGATAGTAGTAGGGATTTCAATTAATGCATAATGCACTTCTGATTTTTTTTTCATTACCAATTTGACTGCCAAATAACCAACTGAATCTTTCAGCACAGGAAATTCTGCTAAATCATTTAAGATTATGGTTATCAATTCTGGGCTAATTTTTTGGATAAAAAAGTCTTTCAAAAACAACTCGTGCTCCTGCGAAATATGATTTTCATCAATAATAAAAATGTTCTCGGTTTCGAGTTTTGCTTCAATCGTGTGCAGAATTTTTAAACTTTCGGCTTGTTGTTTGATGACAATTTGGGTAATTTCTTTCAATAATTGATGCGTTGAGATGCCACCAAAATGGTTTTTTCCTGATATTCCTGACAAACTTAATCGTCGGATTGCAGCAAAACGAACTCTGAAAAATTCATCAAGATTATTGGAAAAAATACCTAAAAAACGGAGTCTTTCCAATAAAGGCACAGTATCGTCTGCAGCCTCCTGCAATACCCTAGCGTTGAAGTTCAACCAACTTTTTTCTCGTTCTATGTATTTGTATTTGTGCACGCTTTCTATTTTAAATTCCTGGGAAATATTGTCTTTATCGTTTTACATTTCGCTATTCCTGCCCAACTGTCGGTTTCAAATTCTAGCCAAACTAAACCAGCTGTGGGTACATTATCTATAAAAATGTCTCCAAATTTATCAACAAAATTTGTAATAGCATCATTATGTCCGAAAAGAATAACTTTATCGAAATCATTAGAAATAGATTTGATAACCCTTTCTAATTGATTTGCATCAAAAGTATAAAGATTGTCTCTTAAAACGATACTTTCAACTGGATATAAAACCGTCGTTGCAAAAATTACAGCTGTTTCACGGGCTCTCCTTGCTGAGCTAGAATGAATTACAAAATTAGAAGGCAAGAACTTCACAAAATAATTAGCAACCAAATAGGCGTCTTCTCTTCCTCGTTGTTCTAATAATCTGTCAAAATCTTGCACGGGAGTATTCCAAGAAGATTTTGCGTGTCGAATAAGAATTAGATTTTTCATGGGCTCTATTTTATAATTTTAAACTAATGTGTAATGTGATTAAACAAATTTCATACTATTTATTTAAAAATTGGTCTTTTTTTGGAAAGTTCGGAACTAAATTTTAGTTAAAATACAGTTGTATTTATGAAAATACAATACTAATAATAATCAGGTCAATATTAACATTCGTTTGAAGTTATAAATAATTTGTTTTTTTGTAATACTATACATATATAACTATGTAAATATGCATTTAAACAGTGTTTTTTTGCATTTTATCGATGTTTTTTTGTCGGAGCTATTACTTTTTAAATTAGATTTGAATTAAATTAGTAATTATAACCTTCATAAAAAGGCTTTAGATTATTAAAAAAATTAACAAATAGCATCAAAAAATATTGTTGAATAGCATCAATAAAATAGATTTTTCAGCACAAAAAAACGGGTTGAAAATTATAAAAACGTCATTTCAACGACTATTTAGGTAATTGGTAGAATAAAAGTACAATAATGAAAAATCGGATTTAATTTAGCATACCGAATTATGCTTTTTAACATTTATAAAAAATATCATAGCAGTTTAATAATATTAAATAATGACATTATGAAAAAATTTACTCTAAATCAAATTGTTTCTTTACCAAGCAATTTAATTTCAGTTCAACATCAGTTCTATTTAACCTTAAATCGAGTTTTATTTATATTGGTCTTTACTATTTCAGTTGTAAACATTTCAGCTCAAAACATTAAAAGTCTTGATAAATTTCAAACTGAGAGTGGCTATACCGAAAAAACGCATTTTCAGTCACTTTTTAATGAAGAATCAACTATTGCCATTCACGATAGCAAGATTGAATTTGATGCAGAATCGGCAATGAACGTGATTGTTGTTGACTTAAATTCAATAAATCAACTGTACATTCCGAACTCAAAGTTTGCGTCAATTGAACTTATTAAAATTAAACTGAATGATAACTCAGATTTAAATCGCAAGATTGATTTGTCAAAATTGAGTCATTTAGGAAAAATGAAATACATACTGATAGTCTCATCTATTGAGGTTTGTCCAGAAAACGAAGGTAATTTACAATGTCAATCGTCAAAAATTCAAAATATGTTTTTGACATCTGAAAATGTAAATCCAACTATTGTTTTCAGAATAATAACTCCTATGTAAACCTTATAAACAAGCGTCATGAAAAATTTTACGAAACATTTATTTTTGAAAAAAATAGTTAGATCATTTTTAATCATCTTAGTTTTACTTTCGTTTTCAAATTTGGCCACTGCACAGGTTGAAAAAACTTTTACAGCTCGTAAGTCTGTAGAACGAATTCAAGGTGATTTTACGTTGATAGGTAACCACAACATTACAGTTAGCGGAAATCCAGTTGATGGAAATAACAATAATGCAAATATGGATTATGTTGATATTGATAATGACAATACAACTGTAAATTCATCCTCGGCTAATTTGGTGTTTTCAAGTGAAAATGGAGCAATACCATCCCAAGCTAGAATTAAATTTGCTGGGCTATATTGGACAGGACGTGCACATACCGGAGACAGTCCTGAACAATTTACTGTTGGAACCGTAACTTTAAATAAAACAAAGATTAAATTAAAAGTTCCAGGAACTTCAACTTACCAGGAAATTACTGCCAATGCGAACGATATTCGATACCCGAATGGAGGAACAAATGGCAATATGTACGTAGCTTTTAAAGACGTGACAAGCCTTATTCAAAATCTAACAAATAAAAATGGAACATATACTGTAGCAAATGTTGCGTTGCGGGAAGCTGATCCAACTGATAGTACTGGATACTATGGTGGTTGGGCTTTACTTGTTGTTTATGAAAATGACAATATGAAATTTCGTGATGTCGTTGTTTTTGATGGATACGCCTATGTGGCAGGCAACGTAGTTGCAGATTATAACATTGCCGTGAACGGTTTCAAAACAACTGAAATAGGCGCTGTTAATATGAAATTAGGAGTAATGGCTGGCGAGGGAGACAGGTCAATACCTAAGGATTATCTACGAATATTGAAACATTCAACCAACCCAGAGGTCTATGTTGACTTATCGCATCCGGGTAATTCGACAACCAATTTCTTTAACGGTTCAATCTATAGTAATACCGACAATGTAAAAAACCCAAGAAACCCAGATGACACCAATAATTTTGGGTTGGATATTAGTATGTTTGATATTGCTAATCCAAACAATTCTGTTATTAAAAACAATCAAACTGCAACTACATTCAAGTATGGTTCAGAGCAGGACACCTATACCATTTTTTGTTTAGCAATGGCTGTTGATGCCTGGATACCGGAAATAAATCTAACTAAGACCGCTAACCTATTAACCTACAGCTCCGTAGAACAACCTATTACCTATACTTTTACAGTTAAAAACACTGGTAATTTACCTTTAACAAACGTTACGGTAACGGATCCAACACTAAATCTGACTTTTCCAACAATTCCAACATTGGCTGCCGGTGCTAGCCAAACCTACACCACCACATATAATATTACACAAGCTGACTTAAATAGCGGAAAAAAATTGAACACTGCAATTGCAAAAGGTTTTATCGCCGCAACTGAGTATTCAATTAGTGATGACGCAACAATCACAGCCGAACAAAACCCGGCAATATCATTAACAAAAGTAGCAACTAAGACAACTTATTGCTCTGTTGGCGATGTTATTCCTTATACAATTACACTTACCAACAATGGTAATATTACAGTATTTAATCCGGTAGTTACAGATGCAACTGCAACCACAGGTCCAACTTATGCTAGTGGTGACTCAAATACTAATGGAAGACTGGATGTAGGTGAAAAGTGGATTTATAATGCAACTTATAACATTAAACAAGCTGACTTAACAGCAGCAAATTATAAAAATACTGCAAATGCTACTGGAGATGCCGATACAGATGGTAATGGCGTCGGAGACAAAAAAGTTACTGCAAGTGCTCAGGCGACTGTAAATTTAGGAACTGTGCCTGTTGCCAATGCTGGTGCTGATTTTACCAAAACTTGTACTGATAATACAGATGGTGCTGCTATAGGTGAAGCTGCTGTAACTGGATTTACTTATGCGTGGTTGCCAATAACTGGACTTTCTGATGCTACAAGTGCTAATCCAACTGCTAATCCAAGCGTAACTACTACTTATACCGTAACTAAAACAAATACCGCTTCTGGTTGTAAAGACTCTGACGAGGTAACTGTAACGGTAAATAATGCAACTGTGGTAGCTGAGGCTGGAACTGCTTTCACTAAAACTTGTACTGATAATACAGATGGTGCTGCTATAGGTGAAGCTGCTGTAACTGGATTTACTTATGCGTGGTTGCCAATAACTGGACTTTCTGATGCTACAAGTGCTAATCCAACTGCTAATCCAA
>NZ_JBIKRX010000027.1:0-33186 GCF_044348915.1 Flavobacterium sp.
AATACTTTTCAATGGTTTTTTAATGATGTAGCCATCGCCGGAGCTACAACAAGCCAATACACACCAACTGCTCCTGGATATTATCAAGTAAGAGGAGGTATTTCGGGATGTCCTTCTAATGGATTTGTTTTCTCTGATAAAATTCCAGTAAGTGAATGCCCAACTGATTTGGATAATGATAAAACCAATGATAATATTGATATAGACAATGACAATGACGGCATCCTAAACTGCATTGAATCGTATGGAAATCAAAATATTGATATTTCAAATCCATTAGCAGGAAATATAAGCGTTAGCACATTTTCGAATTCATTTATAGGAGCGATTTCAACTGCCGGAGATGGATTGCCTCCGGGAACCTTTATAGGTAGTGCTGACGGGAGTTTTATTTCAGAAATTCCAGCAGGAAAAGAAAATAAAGAAACAAATAAAAAAGCGAGCAGTGTTACCTATAAATTGACTTTTTCTCAGCCTATGAGCGTGGGTATGGAATATGTCGCGACAGCAAATGCCAGCGATTTAATAAATTCAGATGCGGAATACATAATTAATTCAGATAGTAATAAAACGATTACAGTTCTGAATCCAAACAATCAATTATTGATTGATATTAATTATGATGGAATTTACGAATCTGGCGTAACTGAGTATTCATCATACGAAATTCGATGCAGGCTGAACAGCACAAATCCTTTAGCCGCAGGAACAGGAACGTTCAAATTCCAAACTTATTTAGCAAACACGATCAGCTTTACTCATAAAAACCTATCCGATACCAACTCCAATAAATCTACATTTAAGTTTTTTGCTACTTGCGTTCCAAAAGATTCTGACGGAGATAGCATTGCTGATCAATTGGATACCGATAGCGATAATGATGGAATTTTAGATACCATCGAAGCACAAGCTAATAATACTATAGCAATTTCGAATGCCGACACGAATAAAAACGGACTAGATAATGCTTTTGAACCCGGACTTACGCCAGTTGACAGCGATGCTGACGGAGTTATTGATTATTTAGATTTGGACAGTGACAATGATGGAATTCTGGATTTTGTAGAAACTGGAATTGACACTGATACTGATGGAATTCGAAATTTCAGGGAGCTTGATGGCGATAATGATTTATGTAGTGACGTTTTTGAAGCCGGTTTCACTGATGGTGATGGTGATGGAAAATTCGGAATTTCACCCCTTTCGGTTGATGGCAATGGCCTAGTAATTGGTGCGCCTTATACAGCACCGAACAACAATTATAAAATTCCAGCACCTATCGTAATTGCAACACAACCTGCTGTTGCTCCAACTTGCGAATTACAAAACGCAACCATTACCCTAGTAGACAACGGAGGTAATACTTACCAATGGCAACTTTCGACAGATGGAGTAAACTGGAACAACCTCACAAACGACGCAACCTATTCTAATGTATCAACAAATACATTGAACATAACAAGCGTTACCAATGCGATGAATGGCTACAAATATCGGGTTCAATTAAATAAAATAGGTAATTCTTGTGGACTTAGATCAGCAGAAACCACACTCACCGTTTTTGTTTTACCGGTAGTAAATGATATCGCAATTAGACAATGCGGAGCTGATTTATTAGGTTATTCAACCTTTAATCTAACGGTAAAAAACAATGAAATTTCAACTGATTTTACCAATGAAACATTTACTTATTATACCACTTTAGCAGGAGCAATTTCGGCGGATAGCACCAAACGGATAGCAACTACTTTGGCCTATACCAACACTATTCCTTTTACTATGCCTGTTTGGGCGAGAGTTGTCAATAAAAATGGTTGTTTCAGAACAGCTCAAATCACTTTAAATGTTTTAGTAACTCAAATTCCTGTAACTTTCAATAGGTCATTTGAAGTTTGTGATGATTTACTAGACATAAATGGAGCAAATAATGCCAATAATAACAAAAGAGATGGCGTATCATCATTTAATTTTAGTAGCGTCAGTACCGACATTCAAGCTTTGTTGCCTCCTGGAAATTATTCCATTACGTATTACAGAAATCAAGCCGATGCATTAGCAGAGCTAAATGCCATAACCGATATTTCAAATTACAGAAATATAGGATATCCGAATTCTCAAATAATTTGGGGACGTGTCGATAGTGATGTGGATAATGCTTGCTTTGGCCTCGGACCTTATGTAAATCTAACTGTGGAAAAATTACCGTTTGCTAATCCAGTAACAATTGCAAGGCAATGCGACGACAATCAAGACGCAATTTTTATTTTTGATACTTCTGCCTTAGAAAACACTTTATTAGGAAGCAATCAATCATTTCCCGTTACCATAACCTATTTTGACGCCGCAGGTAATCCCTTGAAAGATGCTTACAATGTACCAATCACCAGCCCATTTCCTGCTACTTTTGCAAGTACTTCACAAAACATTAAGGCTGTGGTTACCAATAATACTGCACTAAAATGTTTCGACGAAACCACGATTGAGTTTATAGTTGATGATTTACCGGAAGCGTTTTCAATTCCTGTGCCACTAACAACCACTTGCGATGATGAAACAGATCCTTTAACACAAGATGGAAAAATTTCTTTTGACACCACTACATTTCAATCCACAATTTTAGGATCACAAACAGGAATGAAAGTATATTACTATGACCAAACAGGGGCTTTGCTACCTAGCCCGCTGCCTAATCCATTCGTTACAGGGACTCAAAACGTAAAAGTTGTGGTTGAAAACCCTATTAACACTAGCTGCACAGCAATATTAACTATTCCGTTTATCGTAAATCCGTTGCCCAATATTGACTTAAACACAGACAAAAGTGATGATAATTTAGTTTGTCAAAACGATCCCACATTCTTTGTTCAAATTGATGCGGGAATTGAAGACGGATCATCACCAAGTGACTATGCTTATATTTGGGAAAAAGACGGAGTTGTAGTTGGTGGTAACACCTATACTTTAGATGTAAACGAAGAAGGCTTGTATACCGTTGAAGTTATTAATAGTAGTGGTTGTAGCAGAATTAGAACGATAAAAGTAACTGCTTCAGATGTGGCAAAAATTGATTCAATAGACATCGTTGATATGGCAGACATCAATACTATTACTGTAAATGTGTCGGGATTGGGAGATTATGAATTTAGTTTAGACGAACCAACGGGCCCTTTTCAAGATTCTAATTTTTTCACTAATATTCCTGCTGGTATTCACGATGTTTACATTCACGACAAAAACGGATGTGGTACCGTTTCTAAAACAATAGCTGTAGTAAGCGTGCCCAAATTCTTTACTCCTAACGGAGATGGGTACAATGATTATTGGGGAGTAAAAGGCGTAAATGCGACTTTCAATAGCAAATCTATTATTTACATATATGACCGATATGGCAAACTGCTAAAACAATGGGTTCCTTCAGCAAGCGAGGGCTGGGACGGCACCTTCAATGGAGCGCCTATGATTGCAGACGATTATTGGTACACCATCAAACTAGAAGATGGTCGAGAAGCCAAAGGTCACTTCAGTTTAAAAAGATAGTAACTTTCAAATTTCAATAATCAAATTACAAATCCCAAATTTCAATTATTAAGCATTGGAACTAGAAAATCGAAATTTACTAAATTGGCAAAAAAAATCCCAAACTCCTACTATTGGAATTTGGGATTTTCTATTTGGAAATTCAAAGAATTTATACTTTAAATCTTTTTCTATCAGTTTCAGTCAAATAAATTTTTCTCAAACGAATCGATTTTGGTGTAACCTCAACATATTCATCTTTTTGAATGTATTCTAATGCTTCTTCTAATGAGAAAATAATCGGTGGAATAATCCTTGCTTTTTCATCATTTCCAGAAGAACGAACGTTAGATTGTTTTTTCTCTTTAGTTACGTTTACACACATATCATCACCACGAGAATTTTCTCCAATTACTTGCCCTTCGTATATTTCAGCATTTGGTTCAACAAAAAACTTACCACGATCTTGCAATTTATCGATAGAGTAAGGAATCGCTTTTCCTTTTTCCATAGAAATCAATGATCCTTTGTTACGTCCGGAAATTTCTCCTTTGAAAGGTTCATATCCAATGAAACGGTGTGCCATAATAGCCTCACCAGCTGTAGCGGTTAGCAATTGATTACGCAAGCCAATAATTCCACGGGATGGAATGTTGAATTTTATAATCATACGTTCTCCTCTAGTTTCCATACTCAACATTTCACCTTTTCGCAAAGTAACAAACTCTACAGCTCTTCCTGAAAGTGTTTCTGGTAAGTCGATTGTCAATTCCTCGATTGGCTCACATTTTTTACCATCGATTTCTTTGATGATAACCTGTGGTTGACCTATTTGTAATTCATATCCTTCTCTTCTCATCGTTTCGATAAGAACAGACAAGTGAAGAACTCCACGACCAAAAACCATAAATTTATCGGCTGAATCAGTTTCACCTAATTTCATTGCTAGGTTTTTTTCCAATTCTTTGGTCAATCTATCTCTAATATGTCGCGAAGTAACAAATTTTCCTTCTTTACCAAAGAAAGGCGAATCGTTAATGGTAAACAACATACTCATTGTTGGCTCATCGATGGCAATGGTTTGCAAAGCTTCAGGATTATCGAAACAAGCGATAGTATCACCAATTTCAAACCCTTCAACACCAATAATGGCACAAATATCACCAGCTATAACTTCTTGCACTTTTTTACGACCTAATCCTTCAAAAGTATGCAATTCTTTAATTCTTGATTTCGTAGTTGATCCATCTCTTTTAACCAAAGAAATTGGCATTCCTTCTTTCAAGACACCTCTTTCCAAACGACCAATAGCGATACGACCGGTAAATGCTGAGAAATCTAATGATGTAATTAACATCTGAGGAGTTCCTTCAGAAACTTTTGGAGCTGGAACATTGTCAATAACCATATCTAATAATGCTTCAACATTATCAGTTACGTTTTCCCAATGGTCAGACATCCAGTTATTTTTGGCAGAACCATAAACGGTTGGAAAATCCAACTGCCACTCTTCTGCTCCTAATTCGAACATTAAATCGAACACTTTTTCATGAACTTCTTCGGGAGTACAGTTTTCTTTATCCACTTTATTGATAACAACGCAAGGTTTCAAACCAAGGTCAAGTGCTTTTTGCAATACAAAACGAGTTTGTGGCATTGGCCCTTCAAAAGCATCTACAAGAAGACAAACCCCGTCTGCCATATTCAACACACGCTCTACCTCTCCACCAAAATCGGCGTGACCAGGAGTGTCAATAATATTGATTTTTGTTCCTTTATATACAACAGAAACATTTTTAGAAGTAATGGTAATACCTCTTTCACGCTCCAAGTCATTATTATCAAGTATTAAGTCGCCAGTATTCTGGTTGTCACGAAATAAATGACAATGATACATGATTTTATCAACCAAAGTAGTTTTACCGTGATCGACGTGGGCAATAATTGCAATGTTTCTAATAGCTTCCATCTAATTTTTTTTGAGGTTGCAAAGGTACACTTTATTTTCATATAACAAATCTTTATATTGCTGTTTGCAATTTGTTAACCTATCTTCATAAATAACATAGGATTTAAAATAAGTTTAGAATGACAATAAATAATAACTATATTTTTTTATATTTGAATAATGAAAAACAAAACCAATAAAATAACGGCGATTTATATACTAGCATCCATATTCCTGGCTATTATTTATCGTAAAGTTTTTGCCATCGTTGCGCCTGCAGATCCCTCTGCATTTAGTTTTGTAAATGACTTACTTTTCATTTTAGTTTCCGGTGTACTTCTTAAGTATATTTTATATAAAAGTGATATTAGAAATTCTGAGATTTACAGAAAATTAAAAAACACCAATAATGAAATAAAAGAGTCCAATGAAAAATATGATATAGTATCAAAAGCAACGAGCGATATTATTTGGGATTGGAAAATCACAGAGGACGAAATGACTTGGAGCAAAGGAATTGAAAATGTTTTTGGCTACAAGCAAGATGAAGTTGGCAATAGTTCAACCTGGTGGTTCGGTAATATCCATCCCGAAGACACCATCAAAATGTCGATTAAATTGTATTCATTTATCGAACAAAAAACCGAAAAATGGCAAGATCAATATCGTTTCAAATGTGCAGACGGTTCCTATAAATATGTACTTGATAGAGGTTTTATTCTAAAAGATGAAACTGGAAAATCAGTGAGAATGATTGGGGCAATACAAGATATAACCAAACAAAAAGAAGAAGAACAAAGACTTAAGCTCTTAGAAACGGTAATTACGCACACCAAAGATTCAATTATCATTACAGAGTCCAGCCTAAGCGAAGGTAAAATTCCAAATATAGTCTATGTAAACCCGGCGTTTACAAAAATTTCCGGTTACGATTCTGAGGAAATTATTGGCAAATCGCCAGAATTTTTTATTGGCCCTGATTCCGATATGGAGGAACACGATAAATTGATTAAAGCCATAAAAAACAAAGAGGAATGTCAAGTAGAAACACTTAGTTACAAAAAAGACAATGAAGCCTATTGGGTAAACTTCAATATGTTGCCAGTGTACGATTCTGAAGGAGAACTTTCACACTGGGTTTCAATACAAAGAGATGTTACAGAAGATAAAAAACAAGAAGTTGAAAAAGAGCAGTTAATAAAAGAACTAACACAGAACAATAAAGATTTACAGCAATTTTCTTATATAACTTCACACAATCTTCGAGCTCCTTTATCAAATCTAACGGGATTGCTAAATTTAATAGATGACATTCCTATTGACAATCCTGAACTTAAAGAAATAATTGACGGCTTCAATAAATCAACACATTTATTGAATGAGACAATAAACGATTTGGTAAAAGTTATTATCATTAAAGACAATCCTTCAATAGAAAAAGAATCCTTGTTTTTAAAAGATATTTTCGAAGATGTTTTTAGCCAATTAGATTTTCTTATAGGCTTGCACAAACCCATAATTTTGTTTAACTTTGAGGATGTTTCTTTTCTAAATACCAACAAATCATATATTGAAAGTATTTTATTAAATTTATTGACGAATTCAATTAAGTACAAATCTGACAAAAGAAAATTAAAAATCAACATAAACGCGTATCAATTAGGAGATAATGTAGTTTTAATTTTCAAAGACAATGGCATAGGAATTGATTTAGAAAGAAACAAAGATAAAGTTTTTGGTCTGTACCAAAGATTTCACGACTACCCAGACAGCAAAGGACTCGGTTTATATTTAGTAAAGTCACAAGTTGAAACTATGGGAGGGTCTATTAGTATCGAAAGTAAGGTTGACGTTGGAACGACTTTTTCCTTAACTTTTAAAAACAAATAAAAAAATGCTAGAAACGATTTTATTCATTGATGACGATCTCATAACGTTAATGTTGTGCAAAATGGTTATTTCTAAAGCTTCGTTTTCCAAGGAGATTGCCACTGCCAAAAACGGCGAGGATGCACTTAAATATTTCGATACTCTTAAATCAACTCAATCGACCAACAAACCCCAATTAATTTTTTTGGATCTCAATATGCCCGTCATGAACGGCTGGGAGTTTTTGGATAGTTTTAATACCGAAAAGTATTCGGAGTTTCATGATACCAAAATTGTCATACTATCTTCCACTATTGATCCAGCAGATTTAGAAAGATCAAAAAAATACCCAAGTGTAATTGATTTTTTATCCAAACCAATCTCTAAAGAAATGCTAGATTATTTAAAAGAAAAAATCTAATGTCAATCCATAAAAAAAGTCCCGACTAATATCGGGACTTTTCTATTTTATAAAAATTGTACTAATTACAATTTCGCTACGTGTTTTGTTAATTTAGATTTTAAATTAGAAGCTTTGTTATCGTGAATGATATTTTTCTTAGCTAATTTATCAATCATAGAAATTACAGCAGACAATTTTGACGCAGCATCTGTTTTATCTGTAGATAATCTTAATGCTTTAATAGCATTACGAGTAGTTTTATGTTGATATCTGTTTAATACTCTTTTTTTCTCGTTGCTTCTAATTCTTTTTAAAGCTGACTTGTGATTTGCCATTTTTTCTTTTATTTTTAATTGTTATAAACTATCAGTTAAAAAAGAAAAACCTCCCACAATTGTATTACGCAATCACTTTGGTTTTAACTAATAAAACAAAAACCAGAGACACTAATCTTTATTTTATAAAACTTATTAACAACTAATCGTAGTCCCTGGGGGAATCGAACCCCCCTTACCAGGATGAAAACCTGGCGTCCTAACCGATAGACGAAGGGACCATTATTATTAATCCGCGTTAGACAATTATTATCGACTAACTAATTTGTAGTCCCTGGGGGAATCGAACCCCCCTTACCAGGATGAAAACCTGGCGTCCTAACCGATAGACGAAGGGACCATTATTCTGTAACGCGGATGCAAAAGTACAACTATTTTTTATTCGCACAATAGCTGATAGATATTTTTTTATTTTTTTTTAATAAGCCTTGGCAAACAAGACCCTTCCCACGGAAGAATTACCCGTAAGAATACAGTTTCCTGCCTCTTCTACTCTATCCAAAGGAATACATCTAATAGTTGCTTTTGTCAAGTTTTTTATTTGCTCTTCCGTAGCGGCCGTTCCATCCCAATGTGCTGAAATAAATCCCCCTTTGCCTTCAAGAACTTCCTTAAACTCCTCAAAACTACTTACCTCTGTAATATGAGTTTCACGATAATGTAACGCTTTATCAAACAAATCCACCTGAACTTGGTTTAAAAGTTCTTTTATATAAGCATCAATTCCTTCCTTAGAAACCACCTCTTTAGTTAAAGTATCTCTCCTAGCCACTTCAAAAGTTCCATTTTCGATGTCTTTTGGTCCTACAGCAATACGAACTGGAACTCCCTTTAGCTCCCATTCCGCAAACTTAAATCCTGGTTTTTGAGTGGTTCTATTATCGTATTTAACAGAAATATTCAGTTTTCGCAGTTCTGAAGATAATTCATTTACAACCGCTGATATTTCATTAAATTGTTCGTCTGTCTTATATATTGGAACAATAACTACTTGAATCGGAGCTAAATTAGGAGGCAAAACCAATCCTTTATCATCAGAGTGAGTCATTACTAAAGCCCCCATCAATCGGGTTGAAACTCCCCAAGAAGTCCCCCAGACGTGCTCTTGCTTTCCTTCGGCGTTGGCAAACTTTACATCAAAAGCTTTGGCGAAATTTTGCCCTAAGAAGTGCGAAGTTCCTGCTTGCAAGGCTTTTCCGTCTTGCATCAAAGCTTCGATACAATAGGTTTCTTCCGCTCCTGCGAAACGTTCTGTTTCTGTTTTCAAACCTTTGATAACTGGTATCGCCATAAAATTCTCGGCAAAATCAGCATAGACATTCATCATTTTTTCAGATTCCTCCAGAGCTTCTGCCTTTGTGGCGTGAGCAGTATGTCCTTCTTGCCATAAAAACTCTGCGGTTCTAAGAAATAATCTTGTTCTCATTTCCCAACGAACCACATTTGCCCACTGATTTATTAGTAAAGGTAAATCTCTATACGATTGAATCCATCCTTTATAAGTGGACCAAATTATTGCTTCACTTGTAGGACGAACAATGAGCTCTTCCTCTAATTTGGCATTAGGATCTACAATCAACTTTCCTGCATTATCTGGATCATTTTTTAATCTATAATGTGTTACAATAGCACATTCTTTAGCAAAACCCTCAGCGTTTTTCTCTTCGGCTTCAAACATACTCTTTGGTACAAACAGCGGAAAATAAGCATTTTGATGTCCGGTCTCCTTAAACATTCGATCTAATTCAGCCTGCATTTTTTCCCAAATTGCATAACCATAGGGTTTAATTACCATACAACCTCGTACTCCTGAATTTTCGGCTAAATCGGCTTTTACCACTAGTTCGTTATACCATTTTGAATAATCTTCTTCTCTTGTTGTTAGGTTCTTGCTCATATCGAATAGTTTGGCACAAATTTTGTTTTAATAATTTTAACTAAATAGTTCAGCAAAACTAAGTATTTTTGTAATGTGCAACAATAAAAAATCCTATTGATATGAAAACAAATATTTTTCCCTTCAAAAAAGCTACACTTTATTCACTATTTGGATTTTTAAGTGTTTTAGCAACCTCGTGTGGTACCTATCAAAATAGTTCCTATTATGATAGCGACGGAATATATGGCAATTCTCCCAGAGAGACTCAAGTAGTTTCAAGCACACAATATAAAAACTATTTCAAGTCTCTTCAAGAGAACAATGAGGTATTGAACGATTCCATCATCAAAATACCAAACCAAGGCTACACCGAAACCAATACCGTAAACGTATACAATGACCCGTGGAACATGTCATTCGGAATGGGTTGGGGAATGGGAATGGGCTGGGGAATGGGAATGGGCTGGGGTTATCCAGGCTGGGGCTGGGGTTATGCTGGCTGGGGCTGGGGCTATCCAGGTTGGGGTTGGGGATATCCAGCATATGGCTGGGGTTATCCAGGTTGGGGATATCCAGCATATGGATACAACAATAATTATTCCTACAATTCTAGCCGACGAGGTTCCTCTTATGCTTATGATGTAAATGGAAACCGTTATTCTCAAGGTCAATCCTACAACAATGGAGCCTCTAATTATTCGAATTCAAGAAGAGGCGGCAGCGTTGATGCTCGAAGTAATTCCTCGTTTATGACTGGAGATTATTCACAAAATAGTAATACTAGAACAAGAGCAAATACCACCAATAGCAGCAGTAGAGGGCAAAACTATATCAATAGCAGAACGAATTCTTCAAACTCTAATAATTATAATAGCAGCAATTCAAGAAATTCGTCCCCAAGTAATAGCTACAACTCAAGCAGATCCTCTGGTAATTATAATGGTGGTGGTTACAGCGGAGGTGGTGGTTACAGCGGAGGTGGTGGAAGATCATCTGGCGGCGGCGGAGTGCGACGATAATGACTTTCATTACTGATGAACAAAATATAAACTTAATAGAACAAAAATGAAAAAAATCATATTCCTTTTATTTATTGGTTCCATTTATAACTTACAATCGCAAGAAATCCCTGATGCGATTCGATTTGCTCAAGATAATTTGAACGGAACTGCTCGTTTTAGAGCAATGGGTGGTGCATTTGGTGCACTTGGAGGCGATATGTCATCCATAAATGTGAATCCAGCAGGTTCGGCTATTTTTTCGAATAACCAACTATCGATATCCTTAAGTACCTTCAACAAAAAGAATGAGTCTATTTATTTCGGCACCACAACCTCGGCATCAGAGAGTAATTTCGACATGAACCAAACTGGAGGTGTTTTTGTTTTCAAAAACCAAAACACAACTAGCAACTGGAAGAAGTTTTCCGTAGCAATAAACTATGAGAACATAAACGATTTTGACAATTCTGTTTTTTCTGCCGGTGTAAACCCGACAAATTCAGTGGATAAATATTTCTTGAGCTATGCCAATGGTGTTCCCTTAAGCGTCATTAAAGACAACAATTACGCCCAGTTAGATAGCGGAGCACAACAGGCCTATTTAGGATTCGAATCCTATATCATTAACCCTGTAGCAGATGTGCCAAATAACACGAGGTACGTTTCAAATGTAACGCCAGGGGGAAATTATTACCAAGAAAACAGCATCTATTCAAACGGATATAACGGTAAATTATCTTTTAACGCAGCTACCTCTTATAAAGACAAATTGTATATTGGGGTGAATTTGAACTCGCATTTTACAGATTATGTGCAATCAACTAGTTTTTATGAATCGAATAGAAATACACTCACAACTGATTATACGGTAACCAATTTGCGTTTTAATAATAACCTTCACACTTTTGGTACTGGATTTTCATTTCAAATTGGGGCGATTGCAAAAGTTACGAATGAAATTAGATTGGGATTAGCATACGATTCTCCTATTTGGTACAATTTGAGTGATGAACTTTCTCAAAATGTAACAGCCATTAGTGCGAATACGGTAAATGAACTTCCTCCTGATGTCGTAGATCCAGCTATCATCAATTATTACCCACCTTATGAATTGAATACTCCTAGCAAGATTACAGGTAGCTTTGCCTACATCTTCGGAAAAACAGGCCTTATAAGCTTGGATTACTCTCTAAAAAATTATGGCAGCACTGAATTCGAACCGCAAAATGACCCGTATTTCAGGGATTTAAATAACGAAATGAGCAATATTCTAACAACGGCTGGAGAATTACGACTTGGTGCAGAATATAAAATCAAGGAATGGAGTCTTCGAGGCGGTTATCGTTTCGAGGAAAGTCCCTATAAAGATGGCACTACAATTGGTGATTTAAACTCTTTCTCAGGAGGTTTAGGTTATAATTTTGGCGCATTCAAATTAGATTTCTCCTACACGAATGCGCAAAGAAAATCTCAGCAACCTTTCTTTAACCAAGGTTTTACTGATGGAGCTAAAATCAATACAATCGGCAATAATTTCACAATGACTTTATTGTTTGAAATGTAATCCTCTCCCCGACCCTCTCCACACGAGCGACAGCGAACTGGCAAAGCAAAGGAGAGGGAGTTAAACATAATTAAAACCGCTTTCGATTATAAATCTAAAGTGGTTTTTTCTTTGAAAAAGTGCTACTGAAATACAAAAAATCATAAAATAGCCCCGATAGAAATGGAAATCCTCCCGATTTTTCTTCGGGAGATTGCAATGAATAGCGGGACTAAAGGTTTATAAATAAACAAAGATTTATGCTCCTAAAAATAAAAATCGTAATTTTGCCGACTTCCAAATTATAGGAATTATAAATATATGAGAACCAAGTCTTTAAAAAAGAATAAAATCAACGTGATCACTCTTGGGTGTTCAAAAAATGTGTATGATAGCGAAGTCCTTATGGGACAATTAAAAGCTAGCGGAAAAGATGTCGTTCACGAACAAGAAGGAAATATCGTTGTGATCAATACCTGCGGATTTATTGATAATGCAAAGGCAGAGTCGGTAAATATGATTCTAGAATATGCCGATAAAAAAGAACGTGGATTAGTTGACAAAGTATTTGTAACTGGCTGTTTATCTGAAAGATACAGACCTGATTTAGAAAAAGAAATCCCTAATGTGGATCAATTTTTTGGAACAACAGAATTGCCTGCCTTGCTAAAAGCATTAGGAGCCGATTACAAACACGAATTGCTTGGAGAGCGTTTGACAACCACTCCGAAAAATTATGCTTATTTGAAAATTGCCGAAGGCTGCGATAGACCTTGTAGTTTTTGCGCCATTCCATTGATGCGAGGAAAACACGTTTCGCAAACCATTGAAAAATTGGTAAAAGAAGCGGAAGGTTTGGCAAGAAACGGTGTGAAAGAATTAATTTTGATTGCACAGGATTTGACCTACTACGGTTTAGACATCTACAAAAAGAGAAATCTTGGCGAATTATTGGAAGCTTTAGTAAAAGTTGAAGGAATTGAATGGATTCGTTTGCATTACGCCTTCCCTACTGGTTTCCCTATGGACGTTTTGGAAATTATGAAACGGGAACCAAAGATTTGTAATTATATAGATATTCCATTGCAACACATTTCAGATTCTATTTTGAAATCGATGAAACGAGGAACGACTAAAGAAAAAACAACCAAATTATTACAAGAATTTCGAAAAGCGGTTCCCGGAATGACTATAAGAACCACATTAATTGTCGGTTATCCTGGAGAAACTCAGGAAGATTTCGAGATTTTGAGAGATTGGGTACAGGAAATGAAGTTCGAACGATTGGGTTGTTTTGCTTATTCACACGAAGAAAACACATCTGCCTATGAACTAATTGACGATGTTCCGGACAATGTGAAGCAGGATCGGGCTAACGAAATAATGGAGCTCCAATCGCAAATTTCTTGGGATTTGAACCAAGAGAAAATTGGAAAAACCTACCGTTGTATCATCGACAGAAAAGAAGGTGCACATTTTGTGGGAAGAACTGAATTTGACAGCCCTGATGTGGACAATGAAGTTCTGATTGATGCGACTGAACATTATGTGAAAACTGGCGAATTTGTAATGGTAAAAATTATTGATGCTACTGAATTTGATTTATTCGCAGAACCTATTTAAATTTACATTATCAAAATACTTAGAATGAAAACAACAATTCACATTTTTGCAAGTTTGATTTTTTTACTTACAATCAATACCGTTGCAGCCCAATATGGGAATGGCTACGGAAACGGTTATGGCCGAGGAAATGGGATGAACCAAATGGGTGCTATGAGCCAAAGAAGCGAACCTGAAAAACCAAAAGAAACTCCTCCTGAAGAAATTGTTGCCAATTATATGGATGAAATGAAACCAGCACTGGGTCTCGATGAACTTCAATCGCTAGCAATTTCAAACGTTTTGGTAGAAAGTGTTAAAACTCAAGGAAGAATTTCGAAACTAAATTTATCCCAAGAAGACCAAATGGCTGAGTATAAATTACTGGCAGAGAGTACAGATAAAAAAATAAATAATTTTTTGAATAAAGATCAAAAAGAAAAATACCTTACATTCAAAGAAGACATGAAAAAACCCAAAAAATCAAAATCAAAAGAAAAAAAGAAATAAATTTCACCTCCTAACTAAATCAAAATTACCAAGATGAAAAACCAATTATTTAAAATATTCTTTTATTTCACTTTGGCAGCGTTTGTTGTTTCTTGCTCTCCGAACCCCTATAAAGCAAGTGAAAAATCATATAAAGAGCAGCTAGAAAATTACAAGAAAATAATTTCAAATATGGAAGCTGCAAAATTGCAAACTAGCAGCAATACCATTTTACCAAACACTGATGCAACTATGGACCCATTGGTCCGATACAAAGATACCCTATCGACAAAAGCGCCTGTTGCGTTGCCGAATGGCATTAGTACAGAATGGATAAGTACTGTAAATTTCAACCTTAGAAAGCCTAATTTTATAATTATTCATCATACCGCTCAAGATTCATTAGCACAAACTATCAAAACCTTTACCATCACTAAACCTCAAGTCAGTGCTCACTACGTAATTGCTGATGATGGTCGAGTTGTTCAAATGGTGAATGACTATCTTAGAGCTTGGCACGGCGGGAATGCGATTTGGGGAAGAAATACAGATATTAATTCGACTTCTATAGGAATCGAATTAGACAATAATGGTTTTGAACCTTTTTCAGACAAACAAATTACCAGTTTATTGGCTTTGTTAACCAAACTTAAAAAAGATTACAACATTCCAATACAAAACATAATTGGTCATTCTGATATAGCGCCTAGTCGTAAAACAGATCCTAGCAAATTATTCCCTTGGAAGCTTCTTGCTTTGAATGGTTTTGGAGTTTGGCCTGACGAAGTTTTAGAACCTGCTCCAGCCAACTTCAATGTTGAACAAGCTTTACGAATTATAGGTTACAATACAAAAAATCTAAATTCAGCAATTTCAGCTTTCAAACTGCATTATATTCAGACCGAAGTAGATAGTATATTAAATGAAAAAACCATTAATACCATCTATAATATCTACAAGAAACAATAGTTCTAATTGGCTTACCATATAAAAACAAGCTTTCTTGTATTAAGAAAGCTTGTTTTTTTTGATGCAATACCAATACCAATAAATATTGCCATTGATAAAATAGCACTGTAAAGTAAATACTACTAAAGACCTTACGGAGTAGCAACTAGTATTAAAGACCTATTCTAAACTACAGAAATACAACTCTTTAGATTGCAATTTCATTAGAATGATAAAAAATAAAATTAACACTATAATTACAGTCTCTGTACAAAAAAAACTGCCAAGGCACTAAATCGCATCTTGGCAGTAAAAAAAAATAATATTTTTAAGTATTAGAACCCGTAAACAACTGCTAAAAGAAATTGAGAAGCAGATTTAGTACCCATCATATCAGAATCTACAAACGCATCTTCAGAAGCACTATCAAGTCTTAGCTCAGGAATAACTGTAAAACCACCCAGTTTATAGTTACCAGATAAGGTAAAAGCAGTTACCGACTCATCTCCACTGATGCCAGATAAAGTTGAACCTTCTTTTACACTAAAATATTCCGCACGAAGTCCAAGACCAAAAGCATCAGTAATCGCATACGATGGATACAAAGCTACACCTGTATAACCTTGATCACCGGTATTTGACCAATCAGCAGCATTTAAGCCCAATTTAAATTTTTCTGAAATTTGAAAAGTAGCAGTTAAGTCAAATATAGTACCGCTAACAGAACCATCCATAAAGTTAAGATAAGCACTAACTGGGCCACTTGCAAAAGACAATTGACCACCAACTGCGTTCAATCCTTTCGCTGGATCAGCATTATACTTGTTCCAAGAGTCGTTAAACAAACCTAGCATTGCACCAAATTTGTCAGATATTCTGTAATTTGCTTTAATACCAGCATTTTGAAATGGTCCGTTGGTAAACAAATAAGAAGTTGAATAGTGAAAATTTCCAACTGGAGAAATAACTTCATAACCAATAAAAGTTCCCATATAACCAGCAGTCATACTAAATTTTTCGGTAAATGCATAAGTAGCATATAAGTTTTGAATGTGGAATGAATTCATATCAACTCCATCACCATTCGGAATAGATTGATATTGACCTCTTGGACCAAAAGATACTTGACCAACAAAAGATGCTTTTCCTACTGATTTTTTCAATGCAATATCAAGCATACCTAAGGAAACTGAATTTTGATCTGTCCCAAAACTAGTCAGAATATTGGGAGTTTTTGAAAAATCATACTTGTAATATAAATCACCGGAACCAGAAATTTCTAAAGGAGTTGATTTTGGTGCTTCTGCTGCATCTTGTGAAAATGATGCCATACTTGTTAGTGCTGCTGCTAAAATAAAAGTTAATTTTTTCATTTTTGTTCTAGTTTAGTTATTTATTTAGTTTTAATGTTATTAATTTTTTTTACTACATAATGTACTTTCAAAAAACTTGAAAAACAACAATTTGTAGGTCAAAAATTAAGTCGAAATAGATCTTCTTTCTGAGGCAAATCTATCAACTTTTGTCTAGCTAAAACATTAAAAAAAAGCTTTTTTTACTCTTTTGCGAAAGAATTATCAATAACCAAAAATTGATTGTCAAAAAATAGTATATCCTTATTATAACAATTTTTATTCATCATATTAATATTATTATTTTTTCAAACACCTCTATTTTTTAGGGTATTTTATAAAATACTGATTAAAAATTTGAAATTACACTTAAATTTTAGTCTAAAATTTAAGTGTACCCCCTAAAAAACATTACCATATAGCTTTAATTAAAAAAAATAGAAGAAATACAACAAAAAGACATGAATCTCAAAAAAAATGAATTAAAACGAATAATAAGCCGCTTTTGTTCAGACAAAAAAGTAAAAAAGCACCTGATTTTAAATGTGCTACACGAAGGGGAATTTGCTCTAATTTTAAGTATAGAAAAATGGCTAAAAACGAAAAAAATATACAGCCTTTTTTTTGCTACAGATTGCCATTTTCAGAGATGTTAATTATAATTTTAAATCAATTAAATATTTTGATTTCAATTCAATATTTTTATATTTGTATAATAATGAAAACAATCGCAAGACTATTACTTTTTCTGTTTTTGAGTTTTCTTATTACACCGACTGTTGTTTGTGTAATTGAGAAAAATGCCGATGTATCATTATTTTATAGTTTTTCTGAAGAAGAAAAAACGCAAAAAGAAATTAAAGCTGTTAATTTTATCGATATTGAAATTACTTCGATAGATTTATCTCAATTGAATTGTAAGATAATATTCTCTGAGAATTTATCAAAACACGATCACATTTCCTCTACAATATTTATCCCCCCACCCGAACAAGCCTAATAACTATATGATTTTGTTTATTTTATAAATCAGCTATCGATTAAATCATAGCAAATTATTATGTTTAATTTTCAATAGGGAATTATGTCAAAAAAAATCAATCTTTTCGCAAACCTTAAATCTGATTTTGCCTCAGGTTTAGTAGTTTTTTTAGTAGCTCTCCCTTTGTGTTTAGGTATAGCAATGGCATCTGGAGCTCCTTTGTTTTCAGGTATTATTTCGGGCGTAGTTGGAGGTATTGTAGTTGGATACCTTAGCAAATCACACATAAGTGTTACGGGGCCTGCTGCTGGTCTTACAGCTATCGTATTGACAGCCATCACCGATTTGGGCGCTTTTGATATCTTTTTGACAGCTGTTTTTTTAGCGGGTCTGATTCAATTAGGATTGGGTTTCCTAAAAGCTGGAGGGATTTCAAATTATATTCCAACAAATGTCATCGAAGGAATGCTAGCTGGTATTGGAATAATTATTATCCTCAAACAATTACCGCACGCCTTTGGTTACGACAATGACTTTGAAGGTGATTTATCCTTTTCTCAAACCGACGGCGGCAACACTTTTTCTTCATTATTTGGCATCTTCAATTATGTTCAGGTAGGATCGATTATCATCGCTGCAATATCACTACTAATTTTAATTTCTTGGGACAAAGTCCCTTTTCTTAAAAAATTCAAATTAGTTCCAGGCGCGCTAGTTGCAGTAATTGTTGGTGTGGCCCTGAATGAGATTTTCACTTCAACGGGAAGTTCCTTAACCATAGCCAAAGAGCATTTAGTATCTCTTCCGATGCCAAGCACTGTAGAAGAATTCAAACAAATTATTGTAACCCCAAATTTTTCTAGCATAACAAATACGCAAGTTTGGGTTGTTGGTTTGACGATTGCGATAGTGGCATCAATTGAAACCTTGTTATGTATTGAAGCTGCTGACAGAATGGATATTCACAAACGATACACTGACACCAATGTCGAGCTAAAGGCCCAAGGAATTGGCAACATAGTAAGCGCTTTTTTAGGAGGATTACCTATGACATCTGTTGTTGTTCGAACTTCGGCAAATAATGCAGCTGGAGCAAAATCGAAAATGTCGGCCATCATACACGGAATATTATTATTAATAAGTGTCTTAACGATTCCTATTATATTAAACAAAATTCCATTGGCAACTTTAGCAGCTGTTTTACTATTAGTAGGTTACAAACTGGCTAAACCAGCTACTTTTAAACATTTTTACAAACAAGGTAAATATCAATTTGCCCCCTTTATTGCAACTTTGCTCGCTGTTGTTCTCTTGGATTTATTAAAAGGGGTAGCTTTGGGTCTGATCATAAGTGTTTTCGCAATATTAAGAGGAAATATGAAAAGAGCATACCACTTTAGAAAAGAAGAATACCATGACGGCGATGTCATTCATATCGATTTAGCGCAAGAGGTTTCGTTCTTGAACAAAGCAGCAATCAAATCGACCTTGAACTCAATTCCAGAAAACTCAAAAGTCGTTATAAACGCTCAAGATACTGTATACATCTCTCACGATGTATTAGATTTAATAAAAGAATTCAAAAAAATTAGAGCCAAGGAAGAAAATATCAAACTAAAATTGACTGGATTCAAAAAAGAGTACGAACTAGAAAATACCGGTGAAGAAGATAAACATGTATTCGTGTCTACAAAAAAAGCAGCTATTTAGCTTGCAAAAATCAAATACGCATTATAGAGAACCTGTAACGATATAATTGGACTATTATAAAAAGCTTGACAACGTTTACTGTTTGTGGTCCAAATGATCGGGAGAATTTAATGAAACTACGAATCTTTAAAGAAGGTTGAACTTAATTATCATCAAAATGGCTATACCAAAATATAGCCATTTTTATTTTACACTCCAGTCTAAAATTGATTCGTCTCTATATATTTTTATAACCCTTCGTTCATAAGCGATGTTAACTTAGGATTATGAAATTACAATAACAAGTCGATGGATTAAAAGTTAGAGGTTAAAATAGTTCAATTGCTGTAATTCGCAGCATAAATTGTTTTGATAATTAATCCAAGATTCGAAGCCGAAGAACTTTAAACCATTAATTATGAAATAGCTTTTCCTACACTTTTTTGTCTATGTAGAAAGTATAACTCCAAAGTACAAAGGAAAACCTAATGTAATGTTAAACGGAAAGGTGACAGCTAATGCCATTGGCAAATATAAACCCGGATTTGCCTTGGGTGCTGCAATTTTCATCGCTGCTGGTACTGCAATGTAAGATGCACTAGCAGCAAGAATGGCAAATATAAAACGATCTCCTGTTTCGTGTGTTATCAATCCACTTAATGCTGCTACCAAGCAACCGTTGATAATAGGTATTACAATGGCAAATGCAATTGTAAACCATCCATTCTTTATAAATGCTGATAATTTTCTGCCGCTTGTCATTCCCATATCAAGCAAAAAGAGCACCAAAAACCCTTTGAAAATATCCGTTGTGAAAGGCTTTATTCCAGCCGCTTGACTGTCACTAGCGAGCATTCCAATTACTAAACTTCCCATAATTAAAAGAACACTTCCATTGGTAAATGAATGCTTCAAGATTCCCCCAATTTTCAAGGAATTGTCTTTTTTGTAAAAAGAAATCAAAATAACACCAATAATAATTGCCGGCGCTTCCATCAACGCCATTATCGCGACCATATACCCACTAAATTCCAATTTTTGTAACTCTAAAAAAGAGATAGCTGTAACAAAAGTTACCGCACTTACAGACCCATAAGCTGCGGCAATCGCACCAGCATTGTAAGTACCTAGCTTCTTTTTCAAGATAAAAAAAGAATAAAAAGGAATTATAATAGATATCGCAATTCCAAAAACCACAGCCCAAACAATATCCAAAGTAAACGAACTATGCGCTAATTCTTGACCGCCTTTGAAACCGATAGAAAACAATAAATAAAGTGAAATAAATTTCGATGTATTCTCAGGAATTTCCAAATCACTTTTTACTTGAACTGCAATAATGCCTAATAGAAAAAATAATAGTGCTGGACTTGTTAGATTATCCATTAAAAGATCTGTGTTCATAGTTTTGCTATTTTATAATCTATGGTTAAATTTTAAATTCAAAATTCTCTTCTTGGGCTCTATAAAATCTGTCGTTGATTGTTACTCCAAGTCCTTTATCGGGCAATTTCTCCGCATAAATCACATCAAAATTCATTCTGTCTAATTCGTGCATTGCTGAATATAAATTACTCGCGGCTTCTACTAAATTTTTAGTATTTGATAATTGAATATACTTTGTGGATGACAAAGCTAAACTTTCATTTTTAAAAAGAAGAAAACCAACATTCAGATTCAAATTCTCCTTAATAGCTGCGCCTATGTTCTCCGAAACAATGAATTTAGTTCTAGGCGAATAGTGCTTATTGATCATTCCTGGCGCTTCAGGAGACGCAGCAGCTGTGTTTTTCACCGCTAGTTTTCCAATACATTTTTCAATTTCCTCATTCGAAATAGCTCCTACTCGGTACAAAAGCGGTTTGTCATCCACAAAACCAATGATAGTCGATTCGATACCTCGCTCACAAGACCCCCCCTCTAATATATAAGAAACCTTATCTCCTAACTGGGTTCTGACGTGTTCAGAGGTTGTCGGGCTAATGTAACCAAAAGGATTTGCGCTGGGAGCGGCTAGGGGAAAATTCAATTCTTCTAATAACGCTAAAGCAATTGGATGAGAAGGAATTCTGACGCCGACTGTATTCTTTCCGCTTGTCACAATATTAGAAACATTCGATTTTTTTCTAAAACTAGTGTCAATGGTCCTGGCCAAAATTGTTTAGCTAATTGGTAGGCAATAGGAAGAATGTTTGTAGCAACTGTATCTAAGTACTCAATTGATTTGATATGTACAATCAAAGGATTAAATAAAGATCTATTTTTAATTTGAAAAATTGGGCTACCGCTTTATCGTTAAAGGCGTTTGCTGCCAATCCGTAAACGGTTTCTATTGGTATTGCAACAACTTCTCCATTTCGGAGCAATCTTGCCGCTTTTAAAATTTTGTTAATCATTCATTAGATTAAAATCATTTTTAAAATTTAAAAACTACTCTTCAAAAGTAATACGAACTGTACTCTCAATTTTTAATTGCTTTCCGTTTGCACCAGCAACCTTAATCAATTCCTTAATACCTTCGATCGAATTTCTTAATGATTGAATCTTGTTCTCAGATATTGCAAGATCACTACCATGCCGAATATGATTACTAAAAGATTCCATTTGATGGTAGTTTATTTTATTATTAAACAAGGAAATAAGCACGTGCAATGCTTCTTCTGAATAAAATGTACCATCAATTAATTTAAACTCCTGTGCAGATTGTTTATTCATTTTTTGTTACTTTTAACTGTTTGCAAATATATTTCGATTTTTTTATAAATTATTATTTATATTTGCAATAATATACATTAAATTGTTTTATGAACTATACTCTACATCAATTACAGATATTCCTCAAAGTTACTGAAACAAAGAGCATCACTAAGGCAGCTGAGGAATTAAATTTGACGCAACCGGCCGTTTCAATCCAATTGAAAAATTTGCAAAATCAATTTGATATTCCATTAACAGAAGTTATCGGCAGACAATTATTCGTTACGGACTTTGGTCTTGAAATAGCAGAAACAGCTCAAAAAATAATAAATGAAGTCCAAGCCATCAATTACAAAACCATGTCTTTTAGAGGCATTCTCTCCGGAAAATTGAAGTTTTCTGTGGTTTCGACTGGAAAATATGTGATGCCCTATTTTCTGACTGGTTTTTTAAAAATTAACTCCGGAATCGATTTAAGTATGGATGTTACCAATAAAGCAAAGGTAATCACAAGTTTAGAAAATAATGAAGTTGATTTTGCGCTAGTTTCCGTTTTACCCAAAAACGTCAATTTGAATTCAGAAGTTTTATTAGAAGACAAACTGCATTTAATAGGAAACAAAGATGCAATTCAATCCACAGCTCCATTCGAGAAATCTATTTTTGGTTCCATACCATTAATATACAGAGAGGAAGGTTCGGCCACACGACTTATAATGGAAGAGTTTTTCGAGCGAAACGAAATCAAAGCACCTATGAAAATGGAACTTACTTCCAACGAAGCTGTGAAACAAGCGGTCATTGCTGGCTTGGGATATTCTATAATGCCTTTGATCGGATGCAACAACGAATTGACAAATGAAAAACTTCGAATTATTCCAGTGTCAGGTTTTCCGATTACATCGCAGTGGAGATTAGTTTGGCTAGAAAACAAAGTATTAAGCCCTGCTGCACAAGCCTATTTGGATTATCTTAAAAAAGAAAAAGACAATATAGCAAAAAAGTACTTTTCGTGGACTGAAGATTTTTAACCTTATTTCTTAGTCATGACTAAAAATAGAATCGACTAGTTCGAAGACTTTTTCTTTGTCTAAAGGCTTAGAAACATAAGCCGTAAAACCTGCTTGAATAATTTTTGCGTGATCTTCTGCCGACGCATAAGCTGTTTGGGCAATAAAAGGAAGTGTCGGATTGAATGCATGTATCTTTTTGAATGCTTCAAAACCATTCAAAACAGGCATCTTAATATCCATAAATACTAAATGAAGTTCGGAGTTTGAACGACACAAATCGACTGCTTTTTGGCCATTTGTAGCCCGCAACACCTTGTATTTTTTTAATTCTAAAATTCTCTTTATTAGTAAAAAATTGATATTATCATCTTCTGCAACTAATATTGTCTCGTGATTCGGTTTTTCAAATACTTTTACTTCTCGTACCAGATTTTCAACCGGAGCCAAAGTATCATATAGCAAAGGAATTGTAAAAGTAAATACCGAACCCACCTTTAGCTCAGAACTCACACTTATTGTACCTCCTAACATCTCTACGTATGCTTTTGATATTGCTAATCCCAAGCCTAAACCGCTAAGTTCAACAGAAAACTCATCTTCAATTCTTCTAAATCGATCAAAAATTACCTTTAAATTTTCTTTGTCAATTCCTAGTCCAGTGTCTGTTACCGAAAACACAATGGTATTATTCAACTCATTGATTTGGTAACCGAAAGTGACTGTACCCTTCTCGGTATATTTTATGGCATTAGAAATTAAATTGACAATGACTTGCTTGAGTTTAATAACATCGGTTAAGATGTTCTTATGAATAACATCGTTATTTTCGACAAAATATAATTCTAGTTCTTTTTCTGGCGGAATAGTAACCTTTATCGTTTCATACAATTCTTTGATGCACCTAGACAAATCTATTGAAACAATATTGGGCGCTATTTGTTTCGAATCAATTTTAGACATTTCAATTAAATCTTCAATGATTGAAACCAAGTTAATCCCACAATTTTGAATTATAGTGAGGTACTCTGTTCTTATTTCCTCACTTAATGTTGGGTCATTCAATAAATCACTAAAACCAACGATTGCATTCATTGGAGTCCTTATTTCGTGAGATAAATTGGCTAAAAACGAGGATTTCAACCTATCGCTTTCTTCTGCTTTTTCCTTGGATAGTTCTAGTTGTCTTCTTTGATGATTATTCTCTTCAAATAAATTACCAATATAACCAAACTCTCCTGGCTCCCCTTTTAATGAAGAAATAGAATTTGCATTACCCGTTTCCAAAAAATTGGTAATAAACCGCAGCGGTTTATAAACCCATTTCTTCGAGAAATAGAGATAAACTAAGATGTTGATAAATGCAGCAAGCATTAAGATAATTAAGATTTCTTTAGTGTTCTTAAAATGTAAATTAAAGGGTCTATTAAACTGTAAAACCCCTACTTCAGCACCAGTATAATCCTTAAGTTTTACATTGGCTTGCAATACATCATCATCTATTTTGGGAGCAGCATTTAGCTCCATTACATTCACAGTGGAACTACTAAAGTTATTAAGGGTTTTACAGTATTCCTTATCCATAAGCTTTACCATAAAGAAATAACCCGAAGGCTTAGACTTGTTTTTTTTAGGGTCATTTCCGGGGTGTATTGTCGCGCCAAAAACTTCGACAATTCCTTCTGGAATTTTTATATAAAATTGTATCAACTTTTTTTGATACAATTGCTTCATCGCCTGTTCAGGAATAAATAGGTTGGACTTAATCTTATTACCAGATGTTTTTATAATAAACTGACCATCGACGTTATAAACACCCAGATAATCCACTTCATAAGTTTCGAATTGGCTTGCAATATAGTTTCCGTACCAACCCTTATCTTTTGTTTTGGTAAAAAGTTCTAATTCATCCCAAAAGGTAATATCTATTATTGTCGATATCGGTGTTTTTGAATTAAGGTGAATAATTGATGAAACTTCATTATAATACTGTTTTTGAGTAGTTTTGAATAGTTGATGCTCTTGTTTTGATGTATAAATATAGAGCGCTACGTACAATAAGAAGAGAAATACACTTGTACTAATAATCAGTACCAATAATTTGTAATAAGTATTTAAAGCTCGAAAATTTCTCATAAAATAGAACTGGATTCAACAAAATGGATATAGTTGGTGTTAAAGATAAATAAATTAACTTGGACTAAACTATAATATAACAAACTTATACCGAGTAACTAGCACTTCGTAGAAAGCAACTGAGATAACCCTGAGAATTATCTATAATTTTTCCAGAATTTTAAATATCATATATTTGTATACTCAACTATCTACTGGATGATAAGAATTGGAATAACTTTTTCTGAATCGAATTACGTGAATTATCCTTTGTGGATCAAAGGTAATGACAGCTCGATTAGCATAATAGAACTTTCATACCACACCAACAATTTACAGGACGTAAGCCTATGTGACGCCATAGTTTTTTCAGGAGGAATCGACATGGATCCATTGGGAAATATAGTGTATGCCAATGCTCCAAAAAAATTCAATCTGGCTCGGGATCAATTCGAATTAGCTGTTTTACAAAAAGCCCTTGAAGAGCAAAAACCCATCCTTGGCATTTGCAGAGGTTTGCAGCTAATTAATGTTTTTCTCGGCGGCACTTTGCATTTGGATAACGGAGAAGCCATCAATAAAATTCACAGAAAAGAACACGAGGATAAAATCCACAAAATTAAAGTAGTAAAAGATTCTTCATTTCATTCGATCGTTCAGCAAGAAAACGGACTGGTTAATAGCGCACATCACCAATCTATCGACATACTAGGCCCTGGTTTAAAAGCGGTAGCTTATTCAGAAGATGGTGTCATCGAAGCAATTGAATCTTCTAATCCCAAGAAACAATTTTTGATTGCAGTTCAATGGCATCCCGAAAGAATGACCGATTTAGAAAACCCCTTCTGTAAAAATATTCGTGAAGCCTTATTAGAAAAAATAGTAAAATCTCAAGGTTAATTTTTTTTATTTTTCATTGAAAATCAATTTTGCCAATCGGTCATCTCTATCATACACATCATCGTAAAAGTTGATCTCTCCATTATCATTAACCCAAGCTGTGAAATAACCAATATAAACCGGGATTTTATTTTTTAAGACATAGCTGCTTTCTTTCCCCGCATTCATGGCAGCATCAATTTTCTTTGGAGTCCAATTTTTATCCTCTTTTAAAATATTGATGGCCAAATCCCTAGGTTTTCCAACCCTAACACAACCGTGACTATAAGCTCTAGTCTCATTGCCAAACAAACTTTTCGAAGGGGTGTCGTGCAAATAAATACTATTTGAATTTGGAAAAATAAATTTAACCAAACCCAACGAGTTTTTTATTCCTGGTTTTTGTCGCACATTCCCGTTGTTCCATTCCATATTGTGCTGTGCCAAATAATTTTTATTTTTTGCCATTCCCGGTTTTACCTCTTTATTTATTATACTAGTGGGAACGTACCAATACGGACTAAAAACAATATAGCTCATTTTACCACTAAAAATGACGGTTTTATTCATTGTTTTTCCAACCACTACAGGCGATTTCAAGGCTACTTTTCCATCACGAATAAAAGTAAGATTGTATGAAGGAATATTGACCAAAATATACTCGTATGAATTTGGAATTTCCGGAGACATCCAACGGCAACGCTCCATATTGACTAAAATTTGTTTTAATCTATCCGAAATAGGTCGGTTCATTTCGTTGATGTGCTTTGGCAAAATCAAATTATCACTTTTAAATCCATTTCTAAGCTGATATCGGGATACTCCTGCCACAAGCTCTGGATCATAGACATTACTTTTCGAGTTACTTTGTATATCGCCAGTTATATACAAGCGCTCTCTAATTTGACCAATAGCTACAGCACTATCACCGGGTTTATACGATTTGAAATTAGGTTCTAAATCTATTATTTTCCAACCACCCCCTTTTTCTATTTTTTGATATTTTTCTAAAATCGCCCGAAGTTTATAGTACTGTCCTATTTGGATTTTTATATCTTCCCCTGATGATTTAGAGTGCGTCATCACTGAATCCAATAAATTAACGTAAGAAATTTGTTTTCTTGGCAGCAACCAACCAATTTCAGTAGTCACTTTTGAATCCAACCCATTATATACTTTATCCGCATAAAAAAAGTAAAGGTTCGTAATCATCAGCTCTGTACTTTGTTGATCCAATGTATTTTCAATCTCTTCGTGAAAAATTCCTTCCAAATTTTTCTCATAGGGAAAAACCACTTTTAGCCCCTCTCTTTCAATATCTAAATATTTAGAATACAAGGAATACCCAAATTCAACGAGTCCTTTCTTGTCAAACCAAACCTGATTGAAATTATGCTTTCCATACAAAGTGAAAGTCTCTTCTTGGTACTTTTTTAATTCTGGATAGCTATTGTAAAATGAAACAATTGCGACGCTATCAAGGGGAATAGCGCTGTTATAAACTTTAGTTACATCAAGATTTGCAGAACTTATTTGTTTTATACTTTCTTTCTTCTTGTTACAAGAAACATTGGCAAAAGTGAATCCAAAAGTGATTATAATCAATAATATAAAGAATCTTTTCATAACATTACTGTTTATAGTTTCTCAAAAATAGAGATAAAATTGAATATTAAGAATATTTATGCAATAATTTAAGATAATACAAAGCTACAATATCAATAAACAGCAAAAAAAGCCTAGCATTAGAGTCAAAACAATTTATACTGAATAAGCTTAAGAATACTCCCGGCCTAATTATTCTCTTTTTCAACTATCTTTGCAACGAAATAAAGAAAATGAAACCAAAAACGATTATCGAAAAAACGAATTTGCATCCCAGAAATCAACATCGATTGGGATACAATTTCAAAACGTTAATAGCTGTTTGTCCAGAACTTAAACAGTTTGTGGCTCCTAATAAATTCAATCCAGAGGATGCCTCAGACACAATAGATTTTAGCAATCCGATGGCGGTTAAAGCGCTGAACAAAGCCTTATTAATAACCGATTACGGCATTCAAAATTGGGACATTCCAGAAAATTATCTTTGTCCACCCGTTCCCGGTAGAGTAGATTATATTCATTACATTGCCGACTTGTTGGCATCCAACAGCAACGGCCTTATTCCACAAGGAGAAAACGTACAAGTTTTAGACATAGGAATTGGTGCCAATTGCATATACCCTATACTAGGAAATACAGTTTACGGATGGTCTTTTGTAGGGACCGAAATCGACGAAAAAGCAATTCAAAATTGCAAAAAAATTATAGAATCCAACCCAAAATTAATTGATGGTATTAGTTTGCAATTACAGACCGAATCCCGTTTTATTTTTAAAAACATTATCACGGCCGAGGATCATTTCTCGGTCACAATTTGCAATCCTCCTTTTCATAATTCGCAGCTAGATGCTACAAAAGCCTCAATCCGCAAAGTCAACAACCTCGAAAACACAAGAACAACCAAGCCCGTACTAAATTTTGGTGGACAAAACGCTGAATTATGGTGCGAAGGTGGCGAGTTGGGTTTCATCACCCAAATGATTTTCGAAAGTGCCAAATATCCTATGCAGTGCCTTTGGTTTACAACTTTGGTCTCTAAAAAAGAGAACCTTGCAAGTCTTTATAAAACTTTAAATAAAGTCAACGTGGCCGAAATTAAAACTATTGGTATGGCTCAAGGTCAGAAAATCAGTCGGATTTTGGCTTGGACTTACCAAACGGAAGCACAGCAAAAAATATGGAAATTTTAGGTTTTGTTTAAACATTTCATTAGAAAATGATTTGTATGTTTACAAAACATTAATCAATTCCTAATTATGAAATCAGTAGTATACATTTTCTTTTTCTTTTTTAGTTTTCATATCTGTATTAGCCAGGCCACAACTGATACAAAAAAAACACAGAAAGAATATACCTCCCTTGAAGAAGCGCTCAAAAATCCTGAAAAGGTCTATAACTTAAACTTAAGCAACCAACAAAACATTGCTATCCCAAATGAAGCTTGGGCAAAATTTATCAACTTAGAAAGGCTTAGCTTAAAAAATGATCATCTGAAGGAAATCCCAGCAGGAATTGGAAATTTGACCAATTTGAAAGTGCTAGATTTGAGCGGAAACGACTTTACGGCCTTGCCACTATCGCTAAGAAAATTAAATCATCTAGAAGAGCTGTATTTAAACGATGAAAAAAACTTATTTCTTGACCAAAACAATCAATCACTAAATCTTCCTATGAATTTGCGGATTTTACATCTAGAAAATGACAATTTAAAAAACGTCCCTAAAGAAATTTATGAATTGGAAAAATTGGAAGAGTTATTTTTGAATGATAACAATTTCAATCAAATTCCGCAAGAGATGAACAGCTTGAAGAATTTGAAACAACTCGATTTTCACAATAATAAGATTCCACAACAATTACAGCAACAGCAGGAATCTCTAATTATTAATCAAAATTTTGGATTTAAAATCATTTTTTAAAGTAAGACCATTTATCCAAATCCGTAAATTCTGCGATTTTGTAGTTATGACTTTCAGTTTTCAACCTATTTTGTTTTAGATTATGTTTTTTTTGTCACAGATTGACGAACTCATCTTCAAAACGGCTGACCTAACAGAACAAATGTCCACAATTCTTAGCTTTTACTTTCCAATTAGGGAGTCAACAACAAATTTGCGTGTTTTAAAATTCATAACACTCTTTTTACTAAGTTTGTAGAAACTATTTTATTATGAGCACAATTGAACTTCGAGAAATATTGAAATCTAGGATAGACAGCATTGATGATGAAGCTTTTTTGTTAGCAATAAACACCATTTTGGAAAGCAAATCGAAAAGCGTCACAAACTACAACCAAGATTTACAAAAAATTATAATTCTTTCTGAAATTCAAAAAAAGGAAATTCAAAATGCACAAAAAGAATATTTGAATGGGAATTTTATTGAAAACGATGTCTTAAACGAAGAAATGGAAAGATGGTTGCAAGAAGAATAGTTTGGTCATCATCTGCAAAACTCCAATTAAAAACCATTTTTGAATATTTTAATTTTAGAAATAAAAGTAAATTATATTCCAGAAAATTGAATAGCCTAATTCAAACTGAATTAAAAACACTGCTCCAACAGCCCAATATTGGCAAAAAAACTAATTCTATAAATGTTCGAGGTTTATTAGTTGAAAATTATTATGTTTTCTATGAAATAAATGAAACCCACATTATAATTCTATCCGTTTGGGACACCAGACAAAACCCTGAAAAATTGAAATACTAAACCCAAACGGCTTTGCAAAGCGGAAGTTTTAAATTTTTCTAAAGCATTATTGAGGATTTCCTTAGTAACTTTGCCATTCTGAAAAGCGTTACATGAAATTCCAAGTTGTATCCGATTACCAACCCAAAGGCGACCAACCGCAAGCAATAACAAAATTAGCCCAAGGTGTGATCGCAGATGAACGTTATCAAACTTTGCTAGGTGTAACGGGTTCTGGAAAAACATTTACCGTGGCCAACGTTATTCAAGAAGTTCAAAAGCCCACCTTGATTTTGGCACACAACAAAACCTTGGCGGCACAGTTGTATTCCGAATTCAAACAGTTTTTCCCTAATAATGCCGTAGAATATTTCGTTTCCTACTATGACTATTACCAACCCGAAGCTTTTATGCCAGTGACGGGAGTCTTCATCGAAAAAGATTTATCCATCAATGAAGAGCTGGAAAAAATGCGTTTGAGCACCACTTCCTCCCTACTTTCAGGACGAAGAGATATTATCGTAGTGGCGTCGGTTTCCTGTATTTATGGTATCGGAAATCCGGTAGAGTTCCAGAAGAATGTTATTGCAATCGAGAAAAACCAAGTCATTTCAAGAACCAAATTATTACATAGTTTAGTTCAAAGTTTATACTCCAGAACAGAAGCCGATTTCAATCCGGGAAATTTCCGAATCAAAGGCGACACGCTTGAAGTGTATCCTAGTTACGCCAATGACGCCTACCGCATTCATTTCTTTGGAGATGAAATCGAGGAAATTGAAAGCTTTGATTTGAAGACCTCAAAGGTAATCGAACGAATGGAGCAACTCACCATTTATCCTGCCAATATGTTTGTGACTTCGCCTGATGTATTACAAAATGCTATTTGGGAAATCCAACAAGATTTAGTCAAGCAAGTGGATTATTTCAAGGAAATTGGTAAACATTTGGAAGCCAAAAGACTTGAGGAACGCACCAATTTCGATTTGGAGATGATTCGCGAATTGGGATATTGCTCTGGAATCGAAAACTACTCTCGATACCTTGATCAAAGAGAAGCTGGCACAAGGCCGTTTTGTCTGTTGGATTATTTTCCGAAAGATTATTTAATGGTTGTTGACGAAAGCCATGTCACCATTTCTCAAGTTCATGCTATGTACGGCGGTGACCGCTCTCGAAAAGAAAACTTGGTAGAATATGGTTTCCGACTTCCTGCAGCGATGGATAATCGACCTTTGAAGTTTGAAGAATTTGAAGCGATGCAAAACCAAGTGATTTATGTTTCGGCAACGCCAGCCGATTATGAATTGCAAAAATGTGATGGCGTTTATGTAGAACAAGTTATTCGTCCTACAGGTTTATTGGATCCCATTATTGAAATCCGTCCGAGTCTGAATCAAATCGATGATTTGATAGAAGAAATTCAAACCCGAGCCGAGATTGACGAACGGGTTTTGGTTACTACTTTGACCAAAAGAATGGCCGAAGAATTGGCTAAATATCTGGATAAAGTTTCCATTCGTTGTCGTTATATCCATTCCGATGTCGATACTTTGGAACGTATCGAAATTATGCAGGATTTGCGAAAAGGACTGTTCGACGTTTTGATAGGTGTAAATTTATTACGCGAAGGTTTGGATTTACCTGAAGTCTCCTTGGTTGCTATTCTCGATGCCGACAAAGAAGGTTTTCTTCGAAGCCATCGTTCGCTGACCCAAACCATAGGACGTGCGGCAAGAAACCTCAACGGAAAAGCCATTATGTATGCAGACAAAATTACTGCCAGTATGCAAAAAACCATAGACGAAACCAACTATCGTCGCGAAAAACAAATCAATTTCAATAGTGCAAACAATGTTATTCCGATGGCATTGAACAAAAAAATAGAAAGCGCGTTTACTAAAAACCCTTTGGTAGATTACGAATTAGGCCATACGCTTCCGACTGCCGCCGAACCAATTACGGAATATCTTTCGAAACCCGAAATCGAAAAACGCATTCGCGAAAAACGCAAATCTATGGAAAAGGCCGCCAAAGACTTGGATTTTATGCAAGCGGCAAAACTACGTGACGAAATCAAAGCATTGCAGGAAAAAATGGCTTAACTCATCTTATCCGACACTTGGCATAAGGTTTATAAAAAAGAAATCAATTCTATTATTATGGCATCCCTGCTGGGCGGATGCTATAACTTTCAGTTGTGAATTGGATGTTTAAGACATTGAAAAACGAATGTCAAAGAACTTTTAAAAATCTTGTCTGCCAATGATTGCCATTATTTCTATTTCATCAGCATTAATTTTGTAAAAAATAGTGTCTGCTCCACAAACACAGTAGCGATACCCATTTTTATAGTGATTCGCATTTGGAAACAGAAATGGATTTGAAGCTATTTTAGAAAAACACTCAAAAAACATTTCGTAGTATCTATCTGCTTGTTCGAATCCAAACTGACCAAAACCATATTCAAAAATGCGTGCCAAATCTTCTTCAACCTGAATATTAAGTTTAGGTATAGGCGCTTAGAGCACCCTTGTTATCTATTGATTTTATTGATATTTATTCAAATTTCACCATCTTTTTCATTAACACATCGAAGATTGTCCCCATATTTGACCTTCTATTGTATCTAA
>NZ_JBIKRX010000090.1:0-10525 GCF_044348915.1 Flavobacterium sp.
TAGAACCCGTTTGCATATCTTTTACCTTTTCGACGTAAGCGAATTTATCGTCACTCCCATAGAATGCTTTTAATTCAGTATTCGTCAAATCGGCTGTGCTTATGGCTCCAATACTTCCGTCTGTCCAAAGTAATGGAAACCAAGGTTCAAAATGAGTAATGATTAAAGGTTTGACTTCAGGGTGTTTGTATAAATAATAGTTGATGCCATCAGCATAACTATTCAGTAACTTCTTCAACCAAGGAGCTGCTTTCTTATAATCTGCTTTGGCTTCTTCGGTATCAATTAATAAACGTGTTTCTAAGTCAGTATATAACATAGATTGACCTTTTACTTCGGCAAGTCGTCCCAATTTGTCTATGTAATTCATTTCGACTCGCTTGAAATCATCTTCGCACTGCGCATATAACATTCCGAAAACGGCATCGGCATCTGTTTTTCCGTATATGTGTGCAATTCCCCAATTGTCTCGAATAATAGAGACTTGTTTCGCAATTTTTTGGAGTCTGCTAATTTCTTTGTTATCAATTTTTTGAGCACTGCCTATGGAAGAGAAACAAAAAAAGAAAATTATGAACAGGATAGATTTTTTAAAACTATACATATTTATTTGATTTTAAATTTTTGTCCTTCGTAATAAATACTCATTTCTATTCCTTGTATGCCAACCACATTATTCTTAGGTGCTTTTGTAATTCCCTTTGGGTTCTGAATTACAATGACTTCGCTTTCGCCAACAATTTCTATTTCTTTGTTTCGGACAATGATAGCAGTACTTTCGTCAATTCCTATTCCAATATGAGAAGGAAATTCTACTAATCCTGAAATTAATCGGTTGTAGCGGCTTCTTTTTAGAAAGTGCTGATCGATAATAACGTTTTTAACTAGACCTAGTCCTTCAGCAGTTTCAAGATTATCATATCGAATATTATTGAAAGTCTCGGTGTATTTGGTGTCTAGTTTTTGGTTTCCGGTAATCATATGTTCGCACATAACAGCGGCTCCGGCACTGGTACCTGCAATGGTGCTACCGTTTTGGTAGGCCTTGTGTATGGCTTCGAAAACAGGAGTTTTACTAACCACTCCCATAAAACGGGATTGATCTCCACCGCTAATAAAAATAAGTTTTGCCTTTTGTAAGGAATCAACCAGAACTTTATTTGTCGCTGTTGTTTTGTTGAAATTCAGCATGACAATGGGATTTGGTGTCAGTTTTTCAACTTGTTTTTTGAAATAGATGTAGGCACTGTCTGGTTCTTCACTTGACATTGGTAGGACAACTATATAATCTTTTTTCTGTAAACTTGAAATGGATAACAGTTGAGTCATTAATTTATCAGAACGATTTCCTCCTCCTATAATAAACAGTTTTCCTTTTGGTGTTTGTGCATTTATTGTATTAATGATAATGAATGCGAAGAATAAAGGCAATAATTTTAAAATATTTTTTGTTGAAAATAGGGTAGGATTCATCCGTTACTGTTTTTGGTTTTTAATGATATAAAAAATGTTAATCTAGCGTCAATATGCCATTAGTACTGTACATATATTTATAAGCACCTCCTGAGGCTGAGCTCCAAGTGGCTAGGTCGAAGTTTCCATTTCCTGTTGTACTATTGCCTTGTAAAATATATACTTGCACTGCTTTTTTGCTTAATACCCAATTTAGCGCATTACCTGAAGTACAGCTTTCGGGAGCTCCTTGATTGGCGTGCAAAAAATACGCATTGCCATTCCCAAAAACAATAGCTTTACCGTTATCATCGATGCATATGGCGGTTTCTTCTTCAACTCCAATTCCCTTTGGAGAGGAGATTGAAAAATCCTTTGCTAAACGAGCTAAAAAAGTAAAATGTCTGCCTCTTCTATCTGGATTATTGTAATGTGTATCGGTAATGGTGTTTTGTAAATAGGGATTGTTTAGAAAATCTCTTTGTAAAGTGATGTTTACATGGTACGGATTTGATAAAGCTTCGGCAGAGGTTGCAGAACTTTTTTCGGCAGTATAAACGGCATCACCCATAATGGCACAACCTGCGCTAGTGCCGCCTATTGGAATCCTTTTAATACTAATCAAATAATTTAAAGCGTCTTCAACTAAAGTTTTTTTCCAAAAACTGATGTAATTAAATTGATCGCCTCCAGCGATAAAAACCATTTCGGCTTGCTTTATTCTTTCTGCTACTTTTGGGTTATTGGCCAATTGGATGCTGTTGATTAATAAGGTTTCAACCGAATTGACTTGGCTTTTACCATCCACTTTAACCAAGTCGTAAAGGTATTGATTGTAACCAGTGCCTCCAGTTGATCTTAATATAATGACATCGCCCCCTTTACTTTTATTGATCATCCACTTCATAGCGACATCAACATCTGTAGATCCACCCATTAAAACAGTACCAGAACTAGTGGCCACATTTACATTAGTAGTGTCTCCCACGATACCTATTGAAGAAGGCAATTTATAAATAGGTTTGGTTGGGCTAGGAGCAGGGGATTCATTCGACGAACCACCATCACAAAACATCAACGTAAATGCTAAACACAGCAGCAGGTTAGTAAGGATTAATTTTTGAATCAATTTAAAGGACGGATTTAAAGTCATAAATAATTATAAAGTTACATTTCGTTTGAAGGCACAACCCAATTCAATGATAGAATCAGTTTTGGCAATACCCGGAATTGTATCAATTTTTTCATAAAGTAATTTCCTCATATGATCGTGGTCTTTGGCAATCAATTTGATGTAAAGCGTAAAAGAACCAGTAATAAAGTAACATTCGGTTACTTCTGGTATATTTTTCAATGCTTCAATAACTTTATCCGAATCGTGATCTTTGGTTAGAGTGATTCCCGTAAAAGCACCCCAATCATAGCCGATCTTTTTTTCGTTGAGAACCGGTTTTATTCCTGTAATAATATTTTGTTCTATTAATCGGCTGATACGTTGATGCACCATTGTATTTGATATTTTTAAATTGGTAGCTATTGCCGAAAAGGCCATTCTCCCATCTTTTTCTAATTCTTTAATAATACTGATGTCAAATTCATCTAATATTTCCATAATTGTTTTTTATTTAAGTTAAAATGACTTTTTTTTTACAGTTATAAAAGTAATTATTTTTTAACAATATCCTAATGTGGACTTTAAATCCAAACGTTACCTTAGTTTAAATGACTTTAAAAATCTATTTACGGTAAAATATTTATTTTTAATACGTATAAAAAAGTCAAAATTATTACTTTTTTTGCAAAATTAAAAATTTTCACTACTTTTGTTTCTGATTTTACACTAAAATAAATAATTATGATTCAAATAGTACAGGAACTTTCAACAAAATCGCAATTTTTAATAGAAAAAGAGAATAATTATGGAGCCCATAACTACCATCCAATTCCGGTTGTTTTAGAAAAAGGGGAGGGCGTATTTGTTTGGGATGTTGATGGAAAGAAATATTATGATTTTTTATCTTCTTATTCAGCTGTAAATCAAGGGCATTGTCACCCAAAAATTATTGGAGCAATGATGAAGCAAGCACAAAAATTGACTTTGACTTCTCGTGCTTTTTATAACGATCAATTGGGATTTTTTGAGGAGTATGTTACCCAGTACTTTGGATTTGACAAAGTATTACCAATGAATACTGGTGCTGAGGCGGTAGAAACGGCATTGAAATTATGTAGAAAATGGGGCTATGAAGTCAAAGGAATTGCCGAAAATCAAGCGCAAATCATCGTTTGTGAAAATAATTTTCACGGAAGAACTACTACTATTATCTCGTTTTCAAATGACGAAGGTGCACGCAAGAGTTTTGGACCTTATACAGAAGGATTTATAAAAATCCCTTATGACAATATCGATGCTTTAGAAAACGTTCTGAAATCATCAGAGAATATTGCTGGATTTCTTGTGGAACCGATTCAAGGTGAAGCGGGAGTCTATGTACCAACCGAAGGTTATTTGGCGAAAGCAAAAGCCCTTTGCGAAGCACATAACGTTTTGTTCATTGCCGATGAAGTGCAAACTGGGATTGCTCGTACAGGAAGATTGTTAGCTACCTGCGGAAATTGTTCTTGTGAAAAAGGATGCGAAAACAAACCAGAAGTTAAGCCTGATATTTTAATTTTAGGTAAAGCCATTTCGGGTGGTGTTTATCCTGTTTCGGCTGTGCTCGCCAATGATGCGATTATGAATGTGATTAAACCAGGGCAACATGGTTCCACTTTTGGTGGAAATCCTGTTGCTGCCGCTGTCGCTATGGCTGCATTAGAAGTGGTTCGCGAAGAAAATCTATCAGAAAATGCGGAGAGATTAGGAATTATTCTTAGAAAAGGTCTTAACGAAATTGCCGAAAGAAATCACTTGATCGAATTGGTTCGTGGCAAAGGTTTATTGAATGCTATTGTCATCAATTGCGGGGAAGAATCGGATTTAGCTTGGGAAATTTGTCTTCGTTTTAGAGATTATGGTTTATTGGCAAAGCCAACACACGGGAATAAAATTCGTTTTGCGCCACCTTTGGTGATTACCGAAGATCAAATAAAAGACTGTTTGTCTATTATTGAAAGAGCTTTGAATGATTTTATATAAATAATTGAAGATGGAAAAAGCCATTAAGATTATTAAAAACAGATCCGATATCGGGGCAGGAACGCGAGGCTCGGATATGGGAATAGACGCAATAGAAATTGCTGCGATAAATCAAGGAAGTGAGTATTTTAATGAATATGAATTTGAGGATGTAAAAACCCACAACGAATCGATTTATGACAAATACAGAAGTTCGGTTGCCAAAAGAATTGAGCATGTTGTGCAGCAATGCAATCGAGTTTGTCATTCAGTCAAAAATAATTTGGAGGATGATTATTTTCCAATCGTTTTATCCGGAGATCACTCATCAGCATTAGGAACTATTAGTGGAATCAAAGCTGCTTATCCGGACCAAACCCTTGGTGTAATTTGGATTGATGCTCACGCTGATTTGCATTCGCCTTTTACAACACCTTCAGGAAATATTCACGGAATGCCAATAGCTGCTGCGCTAGGCGAAGATAATTTGAATTTTCAAGTAAATGCTGTCGCGGCTGATATTCAAGAACATTGGAATAAAATGAAAAATATAGGTATTGATGGACCTAAATTTTCGGCAGATGATCTGGTTTATTTTGGTGTTCGAGATACTGAAGAAGCAGAAGATTCCCAAATCGATAAGCTTAATATTCGAAACTACAAAGTGGATGAAATTCGATATCGAGGATTGGAAACTTGTGTTAGCGAAGCATTAGTAAAATTAGCACATTGTGATAGTATATACCTTTCATTCGATGTCGACTCCTTGGATTGTGACTTGATTTCATATGGCACAGGTACACCTGTTTCAAGAGGATTTGACCAATATGAAATTATCGAAATTATTAATCAGGTTATTAGAACCAATAAAGTAGTTTGTATCGAACTGGTCGAAGTAAATCCTTTGTTAGACACCAAAGGAAATAAAATGGCAGAGACAGCCTTTCAGGTTTTGGAAGCCATAACCGAAACAATTGTTTTACCAATTGAAGTGTAAGTTAGTAGTTTTTTTTATTAGTACTAAGCCTGAAAACAAAATCTGTTTTCAGGCTTTTTTAATGCATCATATTGTCCCATTAGTTTAGTTTGAAAAGCATAACTTGAGTGCAAAAAAAAACCACCACGCAGAGCGTGATGGTTTAAAACTAGAATCCGAAATAATTAATATCCAGGATTTTGTGTAATCTTTTTGTTATTATCTGTTTCTCTTAATGGAATAGGGAAGACTAATAAATTAGAATTCCAAGGAATTGTAGATGTTACAGAACCTTTGGTTCTTTTGATATCGTGAACTCCAAAACCTTCCATAGCTAATTCTAATACACGCTCGCTTAAAATCTGATTTAAAGTTATAGCAGTAAAATTAGTTGCTTTGGCACGAGTTCTCAATGCATTGATATCAGCTAATGGAGTTGCTCCAGTTGAAGATGCAAGTCTAAAGTTACATTCGGCACGAATCAGAAGCATTTCAGCTAAACGAATAACAGGTACATCACCAAACTGATTGGTATACTTTGATGTTAATCTTCTTCCGTTATCTGGATTGATATAGTTAAAATTTCTCCTTTCATCATTCAAATCAGTAAATTTATTCAAATAAGTAGTTCTTATTTCAATGTCTCCACCACGACCACCAACATCCTCTGAACCATAATGATTCACCAATTGGTTGCTTCCTGTTTGTTTTGTGATTTGGATTGCAAAAATATCTTCAGCTTGATTTGCATCATGATTGAAAGCATCTTTGTAGGTTGCAGATAATTTTGCACCACTGTTTGCAATGACATCTTGCGCAGCGGCTAAAGCGGCTGGGTAATTTTGCTGTTGTAAATAAACTCGCGCTAATAATGCTTTTGCTGCATATTTGTTAGCATAAAAACCATTGTCAACAGGTAAATCTGTATAAGCTTGATTTAAACCATCAATGACCAATTTGTACACCTCGTCAACAGAGCTTCTTTCTTTTGCTAAGTCCGTGTTTGCAAAGTCGTAAATTGCTTTAGGACGAACTACCACACCCAATTGACTGTTTGCACTAAGGGCAGCATCAAATGGTTTTGCGAAGAAACGAACTAAGTCAAAATAGGCAAGCGATTGAAGAAACTTTGCTTCAGCAATCATAACTTTAGCTCGAGCAGGATCTTGAACTAACCCAATATTTTCAACTACCATATTTGTGGCATTAATAGTTTGGTAATAAGCTTCCCAAATATCACGTACCTGGGTGTTATCCACCAACATAGTTTTAGTGTACATTTGTCTAAAGGTAGCAAAAGTACCTCTCCATCTAAAGTCTGTAGTAGTGGTCGACCCTGTTTGTGCTAATAAGTCGCCCGAAACTTGAACTCTTCCTCCGTAAGCATTTGCATCGGCAAGGATAGCATAAGTACCTGATAAGATATTTGAGATACCACTTTCTGTGCTTAAGGTTATAGCGGCATCCTCTCTTTGTCTAGGATCTTGATCTAATTGGCTGTCACAACTTACAAGAAACGCTGCGAATATTGTAAATAATATGAATTTATTTGTTTTCATTTGATTTTGTTTTTAGAAATTAAGATTTACACCTAATGCAATAGTTCTTGCTGGTGGAGCTGAATAGAACTCTTCACCAATACCCGAGTCGTCTCTTCTTGCTTCTGGGTCATAACCATCATAATCTGTAAAAGTAAGTAGATTTACTCCAGAAACATAAACACGTACATTGCTCATGCCCATTGAATTAAGAGTAGTTTTTGGTAAAGAATAACCAAAAGTTAAATTTCTCAAACGGATAAAATCAGCTTTTTGTAAGAAACGAGTTGAAGCTCCAGTGCCATTACTACCATACAATCTCGCTTGAGGAACATTGGTAATATCTCCGGCTTTTTGCCAACGATTCATTTGGTCAGCTGTTTGATTATCAAAATAATCAGCACTTACTGATTGATAGATACCAGCTGAATTATAAATACTTGCTCCCCATTCTCCTTGGAAAGTGAAACTAAAATCGAATCCACTAAAGTTCATAGTGTTGGTTAAACCTGCCATCAATTCTGGGAATGGGTTGCCAGTTACAACTCTTTGCGCTGCGGCATAATCGTTTGTAGTAGTTCTATCTAATGAACCATCTGCTTTTATAGTATTCAAATAAAACAAAGCATCTCCATTAGCTGGATCAACACCTGCATATTCTTTCAAGTAAAATGCAGAAGCTTTTTCATCCACTCTATTGATTGTAAAAGCACCGATAAGATCTGTATTGTTGTTTGGCAATTCTTTTACCACTGTTTGGTTAGTAGTTATATTGAAACTAGTAGTCCATTTCAATTTTTCAGTGTCAACATTTGTTGTGTTTACAGTAAACTCTAAACCACTGCTTTCTAAAACACCCACGTTTTGATTGATAGTAGCAGCTCCAGAGCTTAAAGCTAATGGCACGCTAAATAATAGTCCGTCAGTAGTTTTCTTGTAATAATCAAAATCTAAACTAAATCTGTTCAAGAATCCTACTTCAAATCCTAAATCAACTTGAGAAGATTTTTCCCAAGTAAGATCTGGGTTTCCTGCTTGTCTGAATGTAAGTCCTGATTTCAAATTATATGAATTTGGACCAAACAATTGACGAGAAGCAAAATTTCCAATCTCAGCATTTCCTAATTGTCCCCAGCTTCCTTTCAATTTCAAGAAAGTAAGCGTTTGGTTTTCTTTCAAAAATGACTCTTCTGACATAATCCATCCTGCAGAGAACGATGGGAAAGTACCGTATTTATTGTTCTCACCAAAACGAGAAGAACCGTCACGACGAAGACTTGCTTTAAAAAGGTATTTGTTAGCATAAGAATAGGATACTCTTCCGAAAAGTGAAGAAAACGTATAATCTGTTTCGTTTCCAGAACCGCCATTCACTTCAGCACCACCATCTACAGTTTGAAAGTTGTCATTAGGAAAATAGATACTTGTTACATCTTGATACCTTCTGTTAAAATCATTGAACTCCATACCTGCAACAGCATTTATAGTGTGTTTTTCTCCAAATGTCTTATCATATGATAAATAGTTTGCCCAAATGTAAGTTTCATTGTTTACCGATGAAGCAAAAACTTCTCCGTCAGTTGCCATAAATGGTGTGTTTTTACCGTTCCAGTTGTCTTCTGTTTGTGATAGTAAATCGTAAGCAAAATCAGAAGTAAATTTCAATGAAGGAATAATTTTGTATTCTCCAAAAACTTTTCCTGTTACTCTTCTCATTATTGTTTTCCAATAAGAATTATCTATTGCCAATAGGTAGTTAGCATATAAAGTATTTGGATTGGCAGTACCATCATCCAAACGAATAGGAGAGAGTGGAGATTGTGCCACCGCTTGTAAAGGTGTTGTAAATGCGTTATCATCTTGTACACGTTGAATTTCAGATCTTGAGAAACTTAAGTTCATTCCAACATTCAATTTATCGGATACTTGGTGTGATAAATTGGTTCTAGCTGTAATTCTTTGTAATTCATTGCTTGTAATAATACCTACAGTCTTGTTGAAAGCACCTGCTAAGAAATATTTTGTTTTATCGTCTGCACCAGAAACTGAGAAATCTGCGTCTGTAGTCAAACCATTTTGAAAGGCTGTATCTTGCCAATCAGAGTCCACTTCTAAATTTCTCCAATCAGTTCCTTGAGCTAAGAAATCAAAAGTATCTTCAGCTTCAGCAGCATCACCCGTTCCATTGATAGAAGCTTCAGTAAAAAGTTCTACATATTGAGCAGCGTTCAACCATTTTCTTTTATTTGTAGCCTCGCTAACCCCTTGTGAAAAGTTAAGAGAGAAAGCTCCTTTGCCTAATTTTCCTTTTTTAGTTGTAATAATTACAACTCCATTTGCACCACGAGCACCATAAATTGCAGCTGAAGAAGCATCTTTCAATACGTCAATAGATTCAATTTCATTAGGGCTTAATGTGATCAATGGGTTTGTAGGAGCTCCGTTACTAGACTCATTTGTAGTAACCAATGGAATTCCATCAAGAACATATAATGGCTCTTTTCCAGCACTAATACTGGCAGCACCACGAACTCTTACTTGCATTCCACCTTCAACTTTACCATTGGTTTGCGTGATTTGTACCCCCGCTAACTTACCAACTAAAGCATTTTGAACAGAAGCAACAGGAATTTGTTCGATGTCCTTTGATGTTACTTTTGCAGTAGCATCAGTAGATTTTCTTTTGGTAGTAGTACCATAACCAATAACAAGAACTGTTTCTAGTTCATTGGTATCGTCTTTCATTTTTACGTTAACTGTTGGAGCAGCTGCTACTTCGGTAGTTTTCATACCAATAAAGGTCACAATTAATACAGAACCTTTTGGAGCATCAATAGTAAAATCGCCATCCAATCCAGTTTCTACCACTGTTTTTGTACCTTTTAAAATAACATTCGCACCGGGAACTGGCAATCCAGCTTGGTCGGTAACTTTACCTTTTACTTTAATTTCTTGAGCACTAGCTATTTGCACAAACAGCACAAATAGAAAGCCAAGCAAACATTTAAAATTAATTTTCATATTAACATATTTTATGATTAGTTGCTGCGAATATCACAAAATATTGTTAATTGAGAAACTTTTTTGAAGAAAAAATAGATAAATACTGAATTTTTACGAATACAATATTTTATTTTTGAATAAATTGTATTTTATATTTAAAATTATGACTTTTATTGTAAATTCAATAATCAAAAAATTTTATTTATAGAGGTTTTTAAGTTATTTCGTGTAAAATTAAAGTGGTTATAATTAAATTTAACTCAAAATAAACTAAAATAAAGTCATTGTGAACTTTTACGAATTAGAATTAATCAAAATAGAGTTAAATAACCGTTTATTAAAGTAATTTTAATTTTATAGCCTAGCTATTGACCGGTTTCCACAATCCGTAGCCTCCATTTAAGTTTACAGAATAAATATTATGATTCCTTAATATGC
>NZ_JBIKRX010000091.1:0-10476 GCF_044348915.1 Flavobacterium sp.
ATAATGAATATCAAAGGTTGGTTAAGAGGAATTCATCATCATTGCAGCAAAGAACATATGCAGGATTACCTGAATGAATACCATTTTAGATACAATAGAAGGTCAAATATGGGGACAATCTTCGATATGTTAATGAAAAAGATGGTGAAATTTGAATAAATATCAATAAAATCAATAGATAACAAGGGTGCTCTAAGCGCCTATACCTACTTAGTTAATTTTATAAATAAGGATTGCGATTGGTTTATAAATTTTTTTACATTTGCAGCAATGAAAAAAAATCAAAATACAAGACATTATAGCAGTATAAAAAACGAAATCATTATTCCTTTTCTAAGGATATTGAGACGTTTTTTTGCGATGAAAGATACTTTTAGTTTTGATATTTTCCCTTTTTTGAAAGCCGAAAACGAGAAGCTCCAAATCGTTTTTGAAAATATTAGAGTTTGAATTTTAGTTTAATTATTTCTCTTCTTAATTAATCTAAAATATTAAAAATCAAATGAATACAAAATATTTCGACTTAATAAATCAAACCTATTACTTTCCTCAAGAGGAATTTACATTAAATAAAGACAACCTAGAGTTTCACAATATCGATTTGATGAAATTGGTTGAACGATATGGCACTCCTTTAAAATTCACGTATTTGCCACAGATTTCCAATAACATCAACAAAGCCAAAAGCTGGTTTCGTAAAGCGATGGAAAAAAATAATTATGAGGCTAAATATTATTATTGCTATTGTACCAAAAGTTCACACTTTGAATACATAATGAATGAGGCTTTCAAGAATAACATTCACATCGAAACCTCGTCCGCATTTGATATCAATATAGTCGAAAAATTAGTTGAATCCGGTAAAATAAACAAAAGCACTTATGTGATTTGCAACGGTTTCAAAAGAGATCAGTATATTGAAAACATTGCGAGATTGATTAATAACGGACATAAAAATACCATTCCAATAATTGATAATTATGAGGAATTGGATATTTTGCAAGAAAACATCAAACGAAAATTCAAAATTGGAATTCGTATTGCTGCCGAGGAAGAGCCAAAATTTGAGTTTTATACCTCACGTCTTGGCATTGGATACAAAAACATTGTTCAGTTTTATAAAAAGCAAATTCAAGAAAATAAAAAATTGGAACTCAAAATGTTGCACTTTTTTATCAATACAGGAATAAATGACAATGCCTATTATTGGAATGAATTGGTGAAATGTATTAAAGTATATGTCGCTTTGAAAAGAGAATGCCCTACTCTCGATGGCTTGAACATTGGTGGTGGATTTCCGATCAAAAATTCATTGGCCTTTGAATACGACTATCAGTATATGATTGATGAAATTATCAATCAAATAAAGATTGCTTGTGATGAAGCGGAAGTAGATGTTCCTAATATTTTTACTGAGTTTGGATCTTATACTGTTGGAGAAAGCGGTGGAGCGATTTATCAAATTTTGTATCAAAAGCAACAAAATGATAGAGAAAAATGGAATATGATCGATTCCTCTTTCATTACCACTTTACCTGACACTTGGGCTATCAACAGACGCTTTATTATGTTAGCTGTAAATCGCTGGAATGATACTTACGAAAGGGTTTTGCTCGGAGGAATGACCTGTGATAGTGATGATTATTACAATTCCGAGCAGAATATGAATGCCATATATTTGCCAAAATACAACAAAGAAAAACCGCTTTATATCGGTTTTTTCAATACGGGAGCCTATCAAGAAACCATAGGTGGATACGGTGGATTACACCACTGTTTGATTCCACAACCCAAACATATTTTGATAGATCGTGACGAAAATGGCATCTTAGCTACCGAAGTCTTCTCGGAACAACAAACAGCTGAGGACGTTTTAGAAATTTTAGGATACAATAATTAATAATTAAAAGATTTCATTGTAGTTTTCAAAAAAAAATATTTTCTTTGAGCACGCAAGAAAAAGCTTTAAACCATAAAAAAATGAGTAAAGGACCAATAAGTCAGTTTATCGAAAAGCATTATTTGCACTTTAATTCTGCAGCGCTTGTAGATGCAGCAAAAGCCTACGAACAACAGTTAGCCAACGGCGCAAAAATGATGGTGAGTATGGCTGGTGCAATGAGTACAGCTGAAATAGGCAAAATTTTTGCAGAAATTATTCGCAAAGATAAAGTTCAGATAATTTCTTGTACAGGAGCTAATCTCGAAGAGGATATTATGAATTTGGTAGCACATTCTCATTACGAAAGAGTGCCACATTACCGTGATTTGACCCCCGAAGATGAATGGGCTTTACTCGAAAGAGGTCTGAATCGTGTGACAGATACTTGTATTCCAGAACACGAAGCCTTTCGTCGTTTGCAAAAACATATTTACAAAATTTGGAAAGATGCCGATGACAAGGGAGAGCGTTATTTTCCTCACGAATTCATGTACAAAATGTTACTTTCAGGCGTTTTGGAAGAATATTACGAAATTGATTTAAAAGACAGTTGGATGTATGCCGCTGCAGAGAAAAATTTACCTATTATTGTACCGGGCTGGGAAGATAGCACAATGGGGAATATTTTTGCTTCTTACGTTATTAAAGGTGAGCTGAAAGCATCAACGATGAAATCAGGTATCGAGTATATGACATTCTTAGCAGATTGGTATCCAAAAAACAGTTCTAATGGAATTGGGTTTTTCCAAATTGGTGGTGGAATTGCAGGTGATTTTCCAATTTGTGTAGTACCTATGTTGTACCAAGATATGGAAATGCACGATATTCCATTTTGGAGCTATTTCTGTCAGATTTCAGATTCGACAACCAGTTATGGTTCGTATTCTGGAGCTGTACCAAATGAAAAAATCACTTGGGGCAAATTAGACATTAAAACCCCTAAATTCATTATCGAGTCGGATGCTACGATTGTAGCTCCGTTAATTTTTGCCTATTTGTTGGATTTATAATATAAATTTATGAAGAGAGTAATTGTTGATTACGTAAAACTTACCCACGAAATTCTAAATCTATTGGTGGATAAATTTCCGGATGGCTATGATGATTCAAATATTATCCGTTTTAGAAATGCTCAGAACGAGTTAGTTGAAGCTGTTGAAGTGCGCACTGATGATACTATTTATTTAGTAAAGATCAGTACAAAACTTGCTGACAGAATCGAAAATTATGATGAAGATGATGAAATAGCAGGAGAAATTGAACCAATTGATGATGGAATTAGCTTAGATGACGATGATGATGTAAGCAATGACGATGATGATGTAGATGAATACAAAGAACCATCAGAAGAAAAGGAAGATGATTCTGACGACGATGATGATGACGAAGAATCAGATTCAAGTACTGAAGATGACGAAGACGAAGACGAAGATTAATTCTTTTGTTAATAAAAAAAGGAACTCAGTTTGGAGTTCCTTTTTTTATGCATAAATATTACAAATACCTTTCTTCAAAAACCTTTTGATGGTGTTTTTGATGCCCGATGATAAGAAAACCCAAAGCCCGAACCGAAACTGGATGACTAGATGCCATCCCAATACTCGTTAATTGATCAGACGAAAAACTCTTGAACATTAATAAATTAGAATGTCGAACAGCCGAAAATTCTGTTAGTAAACCTTGAATGCTTCTGCCGTTGGCATCGGTATTCACTACATAATCATTTTCCTCAAAACCTGGCAATGGCGTTTGATCATTGCGAGAAATTCTCATCGCACGATACGCAAAAACTCTTTCTGCATCGATAATATGCTGAATAATATCTTTGATTGTCCATTTGCCTTCGGCATAACGATAATCAAATTTGTCCATTGGAATATTTTGAACAAACTTGATAAAATCGTGTAAACTAATTTCTAATTCTTCAAATAAATCAACATTCCCAATCGCTTTGATGTAAGTAGCACTGAACGGAGAATATTCATTTGTTGGCAATTGATTGGAATTCATAAAAGGATTTTTCAAGAGTTACTAAACAACTAAGCCGAATTTCTACTTGCATTTGTATTTCCAAAAAGAGAACGAGTTACAATTTTCTCGTAAGTTTGAATCAAATCTAAATCTGGATTATCTTCCTTATTCAATTCATTAATTCTAAGCAAAGCATATTGTTGTATTGTCAACAACGGCAATACTATACGCTCTCTTATGTCTATCGAAGCTTTACCGTCAGGATAGTTTTCCATCAAGGATTTATGCCCTGCAATTTTAAGTAACAATCTTTTGGTTTCCAAAAATTCGTCATAAATAATTTGCCAAAACTCCCCAAACTCAGGGTCGTTTTTCATATAGGAAGTCAACGGAAAAAATGACTTTGCCAATGACATCATACTGTTTTCCAATAAAGTTCTGAAGAACAAGGAACTATTGTATAAGTCTTGAACCCTACCCCAATTATTAGTATCTTCAAAATGCTTCAATGCCGATCCTACTCCAAAAAACCCTGGTACATTTTGTTTCAATTGACTCCAAGAACCTACAAAAGGAATCGCTCTCAAGTCAGAAAACTCTAATGTTTCAGACTTACTCCTTTTTGAAGGACGACTTCCTATATTTGTTTTCGCATAGTATTTCAAGGTACTCATTTGCTCTAGATAAGGAATAAATTTTGGATGATTCTTAAAATTCAAATATTTCTCATAACCTAACTGAGCCAATTGATCTAAAATCTCCTTATCGCTATCGGATAAACTATTTTTTTGTTTATTAAACACTTGATTGGTCGCACCAGCACTCAATAAATTCTCTAAATTATAACGGCAAGAATCCAAGGTTCCAAAATTCGAGCTTATGGTCTGCCCCTGAACTGTAATTTGTATCTCGTTATTCTCGATGTTTGGCCCTAGAGAAGCGTAGAACTTATGGGTTTTTCCTCCACCACGAGCTGGAGGTCCGCCTCGCCCATCAAAGAATAGCGCTTTTACCCCGTATTTTCTAGACATTGCGGTTAGTTCTTCTTTGGCTTTATATATACTCCAATTCGCCATCAAATACCCACCATCTTTAGTTCCATCCGAAAAACCAAGCATTATAGTTTGCTTATTATTTCTTCTCGCCAAATGAGCTGCATACACGGGATTAGTGTACAGCTTCTCCATTATTACGTAAGCATTTTGCAAATCGTCTACAGATTCGAATAACGGAATAACATCAACTGTTGGCTCTGCCCAATTATTTAATTTGAAAAGGGCAAAAGTTTCCATTACGTTCAATGCACTTTCGTTGTTGCTTATGATATATCGATTAGCTCCGAACTCTCCGTTATTTTCTTGAATTATTCTAATAGCTTGAACGGATTCTATTGTCGACCTTGTAATTTCATCTTCAAACACAGTAGCATCCAGATTCCCGCTTACAGTGGATAATACTTCAATCTTTTCCACCTCGCTCAATTCAAAATAATTTGATGGAAATACGGTAGAGTTTGAGTTTAAATAATACTGTACAACATCTTTAAATACAGCATTATGTATTCTGCTATTCTGACGAATATCTAAGGAAGCAAAATGGAACCCAAATAAATTCACCTTAATAAGAAGTGCTTCTAATTCATCCAAATACAAGGATTGATTTCGTTCGATAAGTATCGTTCTTATTTTATTCAACTGCGATTTAAACTCCTCTAAAGTGATATAAATCTCCCCTTTTGAATAAAAAACAGATCGGTACAATTTGTATTCGAGTTCCGCCACAAGAACATCAACTTCAAAGAAAGTAAGCTTTCTTTTAAGATTTCTCATTTCTCGATAGTAGCATTTAAGAATTGAAGTCCGCAATCTGTCAGCTACTTTAAGCGTGATTTCTGTTGTTACGAATGGATTGCCATCACGGTCACCCCCTGGCCAAAACCCTAACTTGATCAATTGATTATTGATCGAACTTCCGTGTAAAATATTCTTTTGCAGATAATGCACAATTTCACCAGAAGTCTCATAAAACACATTTTCTAGGTACCAAATCAAACTAACCGCTTCGTCAAAGGGATTTGGCTTTTCGTTTTGGATAAATGGCGTTTTACCTAATTGCGCTAACAATTGTTTTATTTCAAGCAGATTATTTTTACGAATGGCATCAGTCAAATCATTGATAATCCCCAACACTGCTCCTGGATAAAACTGAGTGGGATGAGCGGTAAGAACGGTTCTAACATTGAAATTTTCTAAAAACGAAATCAACTCTGACTCCAAGTCTTTTGCCGATGCTTTTTCTTTGATATCACGTAAAGAGCCTCTTCCATCCATATTATTAACTACAGAAAACGCTGCGTCTTCAACAGCATCAAATAATACAATTTGTCGTTCGATATATTGAATAAAACGAAACATCAAATCTATCTTTTCTGACTCTGAAGCTCCACTTAAATATTTTTGAGCAAATAAATCTAATATCTCCTTTGGAGTTTCTTGTTTTTTAAATCCATTTTCACAACCATCTGTAAACAATGGCAGTAAAGCACCGGTATTATCTATAGAATCAAAAGGGAGTGTTATAAAAACACTATTGTATATATTATACTTAGAGAGGACCTCCTCATTAAATCGTTCAATTTTAGGATGGGTATACATAATGGTTTAGTTAGTTATGTTGTTTTTAGTACTTTCTATAAAAAATAAACCCCAAGAATTCACTTGAGGTTATTTATATAACTGCATTCAAATGAATTAGATATCCTTGAAGATAGTATGCATTAAACGCTTTTTATCATTGATGCTTTCTTCTAATGAAATCATTGTTTCTGTTCTGTAAACTCCATCAATATCATCAATCATAAAGATAACATCTTTAGCATGTTTGGTGTCTTTTGCTCTAATCTTACAGAAAATATTGAACTTTCCAGTAGTCACCGATGCCACAGTCACGAAAGGAATTTCATTAATTCTTTGCAAAACAAATTTTGTCTGAGAGGTATTATTAAGAAAAACTCCAACATAAGCTATAAAAGAATATCCTAGCTTATCATAATCCAAAACTAATGAAGAACCCATTATTATTTCGGCATCTTCCATTTTCTTAACTCTAACGTGGACTGTTCCAGCCGAAATTAATAATTTTTTTGCGATATCTGTAAAAGGAATTCTAGTGTTGTCAATCAACATGTCCAAAATTTGATGGTCTACTTCATCTAAACGAAACTTACTCATAATTCGATAATTTAATATTTATAACTACAATTACAAACTCTAACTAGTAATTAATCCGTTAGCAAACTCTAAAGCGTTATTTAGATAAAAATTAGCTTTTTGATTTAGTTTTGGGAAATTCTCATTTTCATCCTGATAAAGTACCTCTTTTGCATCATATTCAAAATGTCCGAAAAAATTATCCAATTCGCCTATATGAACAATATAAGCATTAAAACAAATCTGATTATTGATTAATTCTTCTTTGTATTGTGCAGCAAATTTCGTGATTATTTCGATACCATCATAATTTATTTTGATATTTTTATATAAAAAATCATAAAAAACTACTTTATTTTGAGGAATACTCAAATATTTATCAAATTCATTGCCGACTAAATCGTTTTCGCTAAGTATTTTGAAACTCGATACCAAAGATGCAAAAACATATTTTCGAGTTTCCTCCCTTTGATAATCGTTTGGAAAATGCCCGGCTTCAAACAAAACTGTAGGAACTCCAAGAAACTGAAAAGTATCTCCAATGCAATTGATATTAAATCCATCATCAAAACGACCAATCTGCCCCGGAATAAGCTGCTGTAAAGCATCATTTATACCCGAAATAAGATTAATTGCCTTTAATCTATTTTCGTTAACCTCTCGCGCTTCATTATAAGAAGGTGCTAAAAATGACAACGTTGCTGGTTTTCCTGTACTTCCAACACCAAAAATAGTGCGCTGATCGTGAAGATTAAAACAGAAATCAGGTTCGAAATTTTCGAAAACCTCTCTTAGAACCCTACTTTCTGGTTGAGATAAATCTTGCGAATCTCGATTTAAATCCACTTTGTTGGCATTTTCGCGAGTATACAATTTTGCTCCATCAGGATTCAACATGGGAATACTGCAAAAGGTAAAAGTTTCAAGGAATGTCTTTGCCAATTCAGACTTTCCGTTTAAGAAGTTCAAAAAATCAAGTAATGCTTTTGTAGTCGTGCTTTCGTTTCCGTGCATTTGTGACCAAAGTAAAATCTTTATTTTCCCACTCCCAATTTGATACTTATATATAGAAATACCAAGCACTGATTTTCCAATTATCTCTAATTGGTTTTTGGTATTTGATTTTTCTAAAATTGGAAAAATAATTTCAAATGTAATATAACGACCTTCTATTGATTGCTCTTTATATTGGCTATGCAATTGTTCTAAATCCATGTGTATAATTTTGTTTTACAAAAGTAAACATCTTTAAATTAACATTTGTTATCTCTGAAAGAACTATTTAATTTAGAATTGTAAACATAATATGTACGAAAGCATTTATTGAATTCTGAACAAAAGTTAACAATTGTATTTAAAAATATATTTAAGTATTAATTATTTTATATTCAGTACTTTAAAATATATTATTTAATGTTAAAATTTATACATAATTATTGTTTTTATGCAATTTACATCTGTAATATTGCCGCGTTGATTGATTTTAATTACATTTGTAACAACTAAGAATAAAAATGTAATTTACAATGGTAAACACTGAAAGTTTTATAAAAAGATTGGAAATTATTCTAGATTATTACAGCTTGAACGCCTCTTCTTTTGCCGATAAAATAGGTGTTCAACGCTCAAGTATGTCACACCTACTTTCAGGCAGAAACAAACCTAGTTTGGATTTTATGCTTAAAATATTGGAAGTTTTTCCTGAGGTAGATTTGTATTGGATGTTAAACGGAAAAGGAACTTTTCCGAAATCGGAAGTAGTTTTCGATTCAAAAAGCTCTCCTTCTACTCCAATTCAGTCCAACACAATTTCAGAAACTAAAATTGAAAAGAGCAATGAATTGAATCCAGAAAAATTTTCGAATCTAAGTCATGTATTGGAGGAAAACAAATTTGAAACAATTTCGAATTCAAAAATAGCTTCGACTCAAAAAACGGATGGGGAAATTGACAGAATTGTAATTTTTTATAAAAACGGAACTTTTAAAACGTATTCGCCAGAATAATTTAATTTTCGGGGTTAAAACCCTTTTCAGGGATTTTGCCAGTTGTCCCTTTGAAATGATGGAGCAAAATTTTTAAATCATTTTCATAATTAGAAGTTGGGAAAAATGGTTTGCCAAGCTTTACTGTTTTATTTCCAAAATCGAAAGCAACTGGAATAATTGGAACATTTGCTTTCAAAGCAATATAATAAAATCCAGTTCTGAGTTCGTTAATTTTTTTTCTAGTACCTTCAGGCGAAATAGCCAATCTAAATTCATTATGATTTTCAAAAATTTTTGCAATAGCTTCCACTTTATTCAAACTTCCTACTCTATCTATAGGAGCTCCACCCATCCAACGAAAATAATATCCGAAAGGAAAACGAAATAATTCTTTTTTCGCTATATAATTCATTTCAACGCCAGTGATCCCTCGAGTGAATATCCCAAGATAGAAATCGTGCCAGCTCGTGTGTGGAATAACCATAAGAACACATTTCTTGATACTTTCATCAATTGTGCCAGTGATTTTCCATCCCATCACTTTAAAGAAAATAAATTTATAAAAGCTTTTTTTCATTTGGACCTATTTTTGGTAAAATTAGCATTATTCCCGTATTTTTGGTAAAAATAAATTCAAATGCTCCAAAAACTGCTCAGCTACCTTTTTCCAATTACCATTTTTGAACAAAAATCGACCATAAGCAAAAACTTAGAATTAACTTGGACCAATGGAAAATTAGTTTTGGATAGTTTGAACACAAACTATTCTTATGGTAATTTGCAACGTATTTTAAGAAAAGGATTAAAAATCATCGGTTTCGAGAAAATAAAACCCATGAACAACATTCTTGTACTAGGGGTTGCGGGCGGTTCTGTAATACGAACTTTGGTCGATGAAATTAAGTACCAAGGACAAATCACTGGCGTCGAAATTGATCAATCCATTATTGATATTGCCAATTCTTATTTTAAGCTCGACACGATTTCTAATCTGGAAATTGTTATTGATGATGCTTCAAATTATGTTTTGAAAACGAATATAAAATTTGATTTAATAATCATTGATGTTTTTGAAGATGCTAAAATGCCGGATTTTTTGTTCGAATTCTTTTTCGTCAACCGAATTTGCTTTTTATTAAAGCCCAAAGGACGGATCCTTTTTAATACAATGCTTTTAAACAATAGTGACAGGCAACGCAATTTGCAGTATGTAACCCATTTTAATCCAAAAAAATATACTGTTTCTACATTCAATAAAATAGACAAAACTAATGAGTTAATTTTGATTGAACGTACCACATAATTCTAATTGTTTAATTGCTTATTTCGGTAAATATTTTGTATATTAGAGGTCAATACAATCTCA
>NZ_JBIKRX010000092.1:0-10387 GCF_044348915.1 Flavobacterium sp.
GGAATGGTCAAGTTCGTTTTTCCGAATCGGTTTTCTATTTACTTGCATGATACCAATCATCGAGATTTTTTTGGTAAGCAAAAACGTTCGTTGAGTTCAGGTTGTGTGAGAGTTGAAAACCCACTAAAATTAGCCGAGTATTTACTGGAAGACGAGGAGAATTGGAATTCAGAAAAGATGACTAATACCTTGCAAGGCAAAAAAACGAAGTATGTCAAAATTCCAAAAAAAGTCAATATTCATATTTTATATTGGACCGCTTGGAGTGAAAATAACAATCTGATTTTCAGAGACGACATTTATAATTTGGATGCCGATTTGTATCGAAAGTTACGAAAATAAAGGAGAAGTTTTTTCTAAACTTCTTGAAGGGTGATAAATAAAAAGACAAGATTTATTCTTAATTGTGCTTACAATTCCGGTAAGCAATTCTTTAGGAATAGCTGGACATCCTTGGCTTCTGCCTAATCTTTTATTATATTTTATAAAAGAATTTGAAACATAATTTGCCGCGTGCATCACCACGCCTCTTATCCTTGCATTGTCATTAACTCCCTTTTCAAGTCCGTCTAGTTTTAGCGACATACCATGTTTGCCATTATATACTTCACCGGTAAGATAAATGCCTAAACTGCTCTTGTACGAACTATTTGCATTTGAAAAATTATTAGCAAATTCCTCGCCCGTATTTTTTCCGTGTGAAACTAAGGAATTGTATAAAACAGTATTGGTTTCCAAATCGATTACCCAAAGTCTTTTTACATTAGAAGATAAGCTAAAATCAACCAGAGTCAAAATATTTTTTTCTACCAAACCTTTTTCTTTCAAAGCATTAAACCCTTTTATCGCTTCTGTAAAACTTTCTAGCTTGGGAAGGTCAAACTGATTGGCATTCAGATTGTTGTAGGTTATCTCGATGTTCGAATCGGAATTTGGACTAGCATCAATTGCAATTTCTTTTTCGTGAGATTTTAGGGCTTTTGTGGAATTTTTGTTACTGGTATATAACGAAAATAATATAAATAATGCGGCAGGAAATATCTTATAAATCATTGATAGTGTTTAGGTTAGACATTTTTATTTGGGGTTGCAAATATAAGCCAAGATTTTTTGCTGAGAAAAATTTTAAGAAAAAAATATGATTTTTATGCTTTTAATGGCTTTTTTGATGTGAATATTAAATTCGTTTAGTTTGCTTTTTGTGTTAATTTTACTATTTTTGCTCAACCATAATCTTAATTTATGCCGAAGTTTTACCCCAATTTCTTTCTTTTTTTTATTTTGTTAAATTTTTGTGCTTATGGCCAAAAAAAGACACTTCAGGCAAGATACACTAAAGAAAGTATTACTATTGATGGTAAAATCAATGAAGAAGCTTGGAAGTCAGCGAATATTGCAACTGATTTTATTATGTTTGAACCCGATAACGGGAAGCCTATCAGCGAAAGCAAAAAAACCAATGTAAAAATTATTTACGATAATAATGCAATTTATGTTTCGGCAGTTTTATACGATGATGAGCCTAGCAAAATTGCACGAGAATTAACCGATAGAGATGAATTTGGGGTTTCCGATGTTTTTTCGGTTTCTATAAATGGTAATAATGATGGGCAACAAGATTTTCGTTTTTTTGTAAGTGCGGCCGGAGTTCAGATGGATTGTTTGGCGACTGAGACAGACGAAGATTATAACTGGGATGCTATTTGGGATAGTGAGGTAAGAATCACTGATTTTGGTTGGGTTGTCGAGATGAAAATTCCTTATGCAGCATTGCGATTTTCGAAGGCGGCGAAGCAGACCTGGGGTTTGAATTTCACGCGTACAATATTGCGAGGTGATTTAGATCAAATATATACCTGGAATTTTGTTGATACTAAAATAGGTGCAGTTATTTTACAACAAGGAATTTTAGAAGGAATTGAAAACATCAATACTCCAACACGACTTTTCTTTATCCCATACACTTCGGCTTATTACCAAAAAGACGATTATGCTTCTGACAAGACTTTCAAAGCAGGGTTGGATATCAAATATGGAATTAATGATGCTTTCACTCTCGATGCAATTTTGGTGCCTGATTTTGGACAAACCAAATTCGATAATGCCATCCTAAACCTCGAACCTTTCGAGCAACAGTTTGATGAAAACAGATCCTTTTTTACTGAAGCTACCGATTTATTTTCTAAAGGAAATCTCTTTTATTCCAGAAGAATTGGTGGTGAACCGGATACTACGCCAACACTGAATGCCGATGAAGAGGTAATCGAATATCCGAGTTCTACCGATTTATTGAATGCAGTAAAGGTTTCTGGTAGAACTGAAAAAGGACTTGGAATAGGGATTTTGAATGCTATTACCGAAAAAACGTATGCTACCATCGAAAACACTGATACTGGCGAAACACGGAAGGAAGTTATAGAGCCTTTGGTCAATTATAATGTTTTTGTTTTGGACCAACGATTCAATCAAAATTCATCAGTTTCTTTCGTAAATACCAACACAGTTAGGAATGGAGATTTTCGCGATGCCAACGTTTCTGCACTATTATTCGATTTAAATACCAAAGCCAACACCTATAAGTTATCGGGTGATTTCAAGTATAATACCGTAAAAGATAATGTTTTTTATTCCTTGTTGAATAATGGCTTAGAAAATTATGATGGTTTCAAAACGCAATTGAGTTTTGCAAAAACTAGCGGGAAATATCGGTATATGTTCTCAGGGAAATATCTTTCAAAAAATTACGACATCAATGACTTAGGGATTATTTTTGTGAATAACTATAACTCTGGTTATGCCGAAATGAGTTATAGAATTATTAATCCAACAAAAACTTTTAACTCTTTCAAAGCTTCGCAGAATATTAATGTAGAAATTCAAAATACAACTGGAAAGTTTCAAGAAGCTTGGTATCAAGCTAAGTTTTCAGCGATTAATAAAAAAAATCAATATTGGGAAGGGAAAATACAGGTAAATCCTTTTGATCGCTATAATTTTTATGAACCAAGAGTGTATGGAAAATATGTTTTTGTACCCGAGAGCTTCGTTTCCTATTTGTACTTTGCATCAAACGATAATAAAAAGTTCTCTATTGATATTGATGGTTCTATCGAAAAATTTAACGAGGACGGCAGAATTACATATCTTATTTCACCGGCAATTAGCAACCGTTTCAGTGATAAATTTTCGTTGTCTTATAATCTAATTTACACGCGAAAAGTCAATGATCGTGGTTGGGTGGGATTTGATGGGGATGATATCATTTTTGCTGAACGCAAACGTGAAATTGTAGATCATTATTTTACCGGTAAATATTCGTTAACCAATAAAATGTCGTTAAATTTGGTAGTGAGATACTATTGGTCATACGCCGATAACCACGAATTTTTTACGCTGCAAGACGATGGTCATTTAGCTGAAAATAAAACCTATGATCAAAATAAAAATAGGAATTTCAATTCTTGGAATTTCGATTTGTCTTATTCTTGGTGGTTTGCTCCTGCAAGTCAAATCTCTGTGTTATATCGAAATTATGCCATAGAAAGCACCAATGTTGTCGAAAAAAACATTCAGTCTAACCTTGATAATGTATTTGATTCCAATTTGACCAGTATATTTTCTATTAGCCTTCGCTATTATATCGACTACAATTCACTTAAGAGGAAGTAAAAGGTTTTACTTTTAATGGATGCTTTAGATTAATATCAATTGAAGAATGCTATTTAAAAACACTTAAAATTCTTCAATGTGCTTCTGGCGATTTGATCAATGTATGTTTTACTTAAATTACAGCAAAAAGCCATTTTTTTCTACATGGTTTTCGAAGATTTTTCATTGCATTTATTGTATAAAAAAAGAGATTTTACAACAGATTTTTAAGTATTTGTTGCAGTTCTCTTTTTTATATATAATAGTAGTTTTGACGTACTTATATTTTTTTGGAATGCTTTATCTTTGTATAAAAATTTAAGTAAAATGAGCAAAAAAGTAATCCTTATGATTCTTGACGGTTGGGGAAATTCTCCTGACCCAAAAGTATCGGCAATAGACAATGCCAATATTCCTTTCATCAAAAGTTTGTATACAAAATATGCAGTTGGTCAGCTAAGAACTGATGGTTTAAATGTAGGTTTGCCAGAAGGTCAAATGGGAAATTCCGAAGTGGGACACATGAACCTTGGTGCAGGTAGAATTGTTTATCAAGATTTAGCCAAAATCAATTTAGCTGTAGAAAATAAATCGATGGCACAAGAGCAAGTTTTGGTAGATGCTTTTCAGTATGCCAAAGACAAAAATGTTAATTTACATTTACTTGGACTTGTTTCTGATGGTGGTGTGCATTCGCATACTTCGCATTTGAGAGGTTTGATTGATGCTACTGAGGCTTTCGGTTTAGAAAAAGTGTTTGTACACGCTTTTACTGATGGTCGTGATGTTGATCCAAAATCTGCTAAAACTGACATTCAAAATTTAGAAGATTATATGGCAAATACTTCTGCAAAGATTGCCTCAGTAGTCGGAAGATATTACGCTATGGATCGCGATAAACGTTGGGAAAGAGTAAAAATTGCCTATGATGTTGTGGTAAACGGAAAAGGAACTCATTCAAAAAATGCGGTAAAAAGCATCGAAGAAAGTTATGAAAATAACGTAACAGACGAATTTATCAATCCTATTATAATGGTGGATGAGAACGACCAACCATTGGCTACAATTAAAGAAGATGATGTGGTTGTTTTCTTTAATTTTAGAACCGATAGAGGTCGTGAACTTACCGAAACCCTTTCTCAAAGAGATTTCCACGAACAAAACATGCACAAACTGAATTTGTATTATGTTACGCTTACCAATTATGACGAAACTTACGAAAATGTAAAAGTGGTATACAACAAGGACAACGTAACAGAAACATTGGGTGAAGTTTTAGAAAAAGCCAACAAAAAGCAAATCAGAATTGCCGAAACCGAGAAATATCCACACGTGACTTTCTTCTTTTCAGGCGGTAGAGAAACTCCTTTTGAAGGCGAAACTCGAATTTTGAAAAACTCACCAAAAGTAGCCACTTACGATTTAAAACCAGAAATGAGTGCTTATGAATTGGCTGATGCCTTGGTTCCAGAATTGAATAAAGGAGAGGTTGATTTTGTGTGTTTGAATTTTGCCAATGGTGACATGGTGGGTCATACTGGTGTGATGAGTGCAGCCATTCAAGCTTGTGAGGCTGTTGATAAATGTGTAGAAAAAGTTATTACTGCCGCTTTGGCCAATGATTATACTACTTTGATTATCGCCGATCACGGAAACTGTGAAACAATGGTAAACCCTGATGGCACGCCAAACACGGCGCATACAACAAATCCAGTTCCAATTATTTTGGTTGACAAAGAATTGAAATCAATACAAGATGGAGTTTTGGGTGATTTAGCACCGACCATTTTAGATTTGATGCAAATCGAAAAACCAGCAGTGATGACTAGACATTCGCTTTTGTAGAAAATAGGAATTTGTTGATAAAAAAAGTCCCGCAAATTTTGCGGGACTTTTTTTATTTGCCGGAAACTAAAGCGTAATACTCTTTGTCAATCCATTCTTGATGGTTCGGATGAGCAATTTTTACCATTTCGGCAACTCTTTGTTTCAGTGTTTTTCCGTATAAATTGGCAATACCATTTTCAGTAATAATGTATTGAATGTGAGATCGGGTGGTTACTACACCCGCGCCTTGTTTCAAAAATGGAACGATTCTACTGTCGCCATTTTTGGTGATAGAAGGCAAGGCAATTATAGCTTTACCACCTTCGCTCAATGAAGCACCACGGATAAAGTCCATTTGGCCACCCACACCAGAATACATTCTAGGGCCGATAGAGTCAGCGCAAACCTGACCCGTTAAATCGACTTCAATAGCCGAGTTGATAGCCACCATTTTTGGGTTTTTTCGTATTCTAGCAGTGTCATTCACATAAGATGACTCTTTCATTTCAACAAAAGGATTGTCATTGACAAAGTCATATAAACGTTGCGATCCGATAAGGAAAGTAGCTAAAGCTCTTCCGCGTCCAACGCCTTTAAAATTGCCATTGATAACATTGCTTTCGATTAGGTCGATTACACCGTCTGAAAACATTTCGGTATGCAATCCTAGGTTTTTATGATTGGTTAGTTTAGCTAAAGCTGCATTGGGGATGGAGCCTATACCCATTTGCAAAGTACTTTCATCTTCAATCAATGAGGCGATATAGGATCCTATTTTGTCTTCAGATGGGCTGGTTTCATCCATGGTATGACTATAAATAGGCATATCGACTTCGACCAAATAGTCAATTTCTGATATATGAACGATTCCGTCTCCAAAAGTTCTAGGCATTTGCGGATTGACTTGTGCCACTACTTTTGTTGCACATTCAATAGCCGCGATACTAGCTTCGACCGATACTCCAAGCGAACAATAGCCGTGGATGTCGGGAGTGGAAACGTGAATGAATGCTACATCTAAATGCAAGACTTTTTTTCTAAACAAATAAGGTAGTTCACTAAGGAAAACTGGAGTATAAGAACCGTTGCCTGATTTTAAGGTATGACGAACGTTGGCTCCAATAAAGAAAGAATTCACGTGAAAGCTATCAGATAGCGCCGGATTTGCATAACGAGCTTCTCCTTCGGTATGTAAATGACAAACTTCTACATTGCGTAATTCCGAAGCTCTTTCGGTTAAAGCGTTAGATAATATAGTTGGTGCAGCCGCCGCCGCTTGGAGATAAACTCGGTCTCCTGATTTTACAATTTTTACTGCTTCTTGAGCAGTTACATATTTGTTCATAATGACAGTTTTATGTGAAATTCGCACTATAAATTTATGAAAAATTAGGTAGTAATTCAAATTTTTTAATAAAACATCAAAGATTTTTTTTTGACATAGGTCTTTTGTTGGTGTTTTTTTGTGGTAGCTGTACCTATCATATAATGAGAGGCTAGGCAGGAATTGCTTTTAATTAAAGGCTCTAAGTAAAGGTTAACACTTTATAAATAAAAGTTAAAGTTTCATAATCGATAGTAATACTATCATATTTGTGTATATTTGTATCATAAAAAAGGAGACTAGCCGAACACTCCTTAAGAAGTAGGCAAAATATAATACTTCCATTATGAATGCAAAAAAAGTAATACTCGGTCTAGCTGTTGGAGCTACATTATTTATTTCTTGTAATCAAGTTTCGCAAAAGCTAAATGAAGCTAAAGAACAAACAGTTTCACTAGCTAATGGAGAAGTTCAAAAGGTAATTGATCAACTTGGTTTAGTTTATGTTGAAGAAGGTGCTCAAGCTATTATAACCTATGACGAAGTAAATGCCGCACAACAGGCTTGGTGTGATGCGTTGGTAAAAATTGGAAAGTTGAAAGAAGAAGGGGGCGATTACAAAGGCTTTGCCAATCAAGTCTTGTCTGAGGCTTACAACTATGATTACGGGAAAGTTTTCTTCAAACCTACGTTGGCTTATGGTGACCAAACTTTTAGAAATGATAAAAAAGGAGCTTTAGCTTACTTTGTTGGTGGTGATCCAAATTATCCAGATGACAAAGGATTTGCTTTGAAGCCGTGGGTTAAAGCACGTTATGATAATGCTGGTGAAAAGAATGAGGGCATACAAATATATGGTTCCGTAGCAATAACTATGGGCAATGTTTGGGTGACAGATAAAGAAGGAAACGAAGTTATGGTTGATAAAACATGGGTATTCAAGAAAGGAAAAGACGGAAAATTACGAATTATTGTACATAAATCGTCTTTGCCTTTTTCTCCCGAGTAAAAGTAACGAGGGCTGATTCAAAAAAATCAGCCCTTTTTTAGTCATAAAATATAAAGTACAATGAGAAATACGCCAATAGTTCTACTGTTTTCGCTGGTTTGCTCGTTTAGCATCAATGCTCAAAATACACGTATAGTCGACAAAAATGAAATCGGTTGGTATGCCTTTTTCGGTACATTTAAAATTGCCGAAAAATTCAGTATACATTCTGAATTTCAGGCACGAAGAACAGACTATATTGCTGACAAGCAACAAAACTTATTGCGAGTTGGAGTAAACTATCAAGCAAATTCTAAGTTGCTTTTAAGGTTGGGTTATGCCTACGTCGAAACTTATCCTTACGGAGAATATGCAATTAATGCACAAGGAAAAGATTTTACGGAACATCGAATTTTTCAGATGGCAACAATCAACGATAAAATTTCAAAATTTGAATTATCACATCGGTTTATGTTAGAACAACGATTTGTTGGGAGATACACTCAACCTGGATTAACTGTTGAAAATGAGTATGTGTTTATGAGTCGGATACGCTATATGTTTAGAATTCAAATGCCTTTGAAAGGCACTGAAATTAAAAACAAAACCCCATATATTGCCGCTTATGATGAAATATTTATTGGATTTGGAGAAAATGTCAATGAAAATATTTTTGATCAAAACCGAATAGGTTTGGTACTTGGCTATCGTTTCGACAATAATTTTAGAATAGAAGCGGGCTACTTGAATCAAACGCTGCAACTAGGCAGGGAAATCAACCAAAGCAATGTTTTTCAGAGCAACAACGGTATTGTAATTAATACTTTGCTCAATTTAGATTTAACAAAAAAAGTAGCTAAATAAGTTTTATATGATTCTTTTTCCAATAAATATAATAGAGGTAAATAGTGCTAAAATTGATCAAATCGAAGATTTATCAAAAGCTATATATCGTTTGATAATTTACAGCAGAGACCATTTTGATGACGATTTACTTGATATTTATCTAGACGGATTTTCAAATTTGAAAGATCTGCTATCTTTAAAGAATGCTCAAATGGAAGCCCAAAACGAGGAGGAAGCTGTTGAGTATTTAGGAAATTTAAAACAATCATTAGAATTTGTTGTTGAAGAGATTCTAAACAATAATGACTTCGAGAAAGAAATACAATTATTTCAACTTTTGAGGCTGATTTCCCCTGAAACAAATAAAATACATCCGAATAAATACCGACAAACAACGGTACAAATTGGTGGTCACATTTGCCCTGAACCTAATTTGATTTCAGGTTTAGTCTCTCAATTAATTTACAATTGCAACCAAATCAAATCACCTATTATTAAAGCCATTTACTTGCATCACGAACTGATTCGAATTCATCCTTTTGTAGACGGAAATGGACGAGTAACACGAATTGCAAAAAATTGGACGTTAATGTATCATATGTATCCTCCCATTTTCATAAATGATTCTAGCGAAAAAAAGGAATACATAACCACTTTGAGCAAGAGTTTTGCAGAACTAAATAGGAATCCAACGATTTGGAACGAATTTACAGACCTTTTTTTCGAACAAGAGCTCAATAGATTAATATTTAATTTAACTTTTTTGTACGATAGTATTAATACTATAGGCAAGGCAAGAAGAAATAATCAAAGCACCCCATTTGAAAGTCAGTAGTCATTTTCATAATTCCTAATAACTATAGTCTGCTATAGACAATTGAACTAAAGCAATGATTTTTTATAGAAAGGAAATCCTAATCTTTTTTGGAATGATTCAAGACGGTTAAATTCTATAAAACAGGCACTTTCTTGATGCTACCCTTCGTCTAATGATAGCTCCTCACCTAAGTATTAAGATAAATTTAATACTAAAAATGTCATCTGTGATAGTATTACTATTATATTTGCAAAAAAATATATCAGTTTCAATTCGATTTGCTCAAGCTATAGAATGAAAACAATCAAAATATCTTACGTAAATGAAAACTTTAACTCATTATAATTTTTTAAATTTGTTTAACTCTAATTCAGGGTTGTATAGAAATGTTTTGGCAATATTTATGCTCAATTTTCAGTTTAATTTTTAATTGCCAGGTATGGGCAGAATTGCTTTAGCGTTGGTTTTTTGTACTATGAAATTAGTTGCTCAAAATGATTTAGGGACCTGGAATGTAGTTAATATTAATTTAAAGGTGAATAAAAAGTGGAATGTATTTGCAGAAACTCAATTGCGGAGTTTATCGTTTTATGATCAGTTTCATTACTACGAGTACAAAGGCGGACTAACCTATAAATTAACTTCAAATTTTTCGGCCACCACCGGAATTGGTTCCTATAATACTTACAGCGAAGGTGGTAACTTTGAAATGCCAATACAAAATGAAGAAATTAGAACTTGGGTACAATTCAATATGCTGAACCCGTTAAAATGGCTAACTTTTGAACATCGATATAGAGCTGAACAAAGATATACATCCAATGGGTATCGGAATAGATTTAGATATAGGTTATCGGCAATAGTGCCATTGAATAGTAAAAAGATACAACCTAAAACGGTATATGCACAAATTTGGAATGAGATTTTCTTTACAAAT
>NZ_JBIKRX010000159.1:0-2786 GCF_044348915.1 Flavobacterium sp.
ATTTATTCAAACAAATAATTAATAAACACTAAATAAATACATCATGAATTACATTACATTTATCAATCCACCTGAATCTACTCAGCGAATGAAAACTAACTACTTACCACCTAAGGCAAGCAGAAGCTTAAAGGAACGATTTAAGGCTACTCACAAAGCTATTATTCATGAGCTTGACTATATCAGCCGACCAAGAACACACTACGACCACCTGGCGAGAGTGCTGGAAGCTAAAAGACAAATGGGACTTATCAATTATTAATCATAAAATCAATAAAATGTCAATCGTTAAAAAATTAGATCAGATCTTAACCCACATAGATGGAGTCCTCTCAGCTGATAGAGAGCAAAACGTAAAGATACTTATCAGGCAAATCAAAGATGAGCTTGCCAGCAACAATGACAAGACAATGGGAGACCTACTCAATGTCATCAAGCCTGCTAAATATGTGATATCTTTTACTTATAGCAACTTTACAAAGCAATATTTAACAAAACATGGTGCTTATGTTAGAGATATGAAAGATGCTTATGGCTATAACTCATTACAAAGCATTGCAACTGCCATTAATAAATTTAGCAAAGAAAATGCACATTTAGACTTCAAGATAGAAGAAGTAAGACCATCCATTGGATTCAGCGACTTCAATGATTTCCATGAGAATTGCTAATAAAATTTGCTAATTCATATAAATTGATTATTTTTGCAGTAAATACCAACCAAGTATGAAAAATATTATGCCCTCATTATTATTGCGAAATGCCACTTGGTTGGGGCTATCCATAATTTTGAGGGCAAACTTTTTAAATACCAACCAATGGCAGAAAACAAAAAATCCTTTATCCTTTATTGTGATTTAATAAACACGATAAATAAACTCCCTGATGATAAAGCAGGCAAGCTATTCAAAATCATTCTATCCTATGTCAATGATGAGAATCCAACAATAGATGATATACTTGTTGATATAGCCTTTGAGCCTATAAAGCTCCAACTAAAACGTGATCTAAAAAAGTGGGATGAGTCTTTAGGCAAAAAATCAAGTGCTGGAGTAGTTTCTGCATTCAATAAGTTTAAAGCTCGTGTTGATGAGAATATCAAAAAATTAGATATTAAAAAGGAGATTGCAATATGCAAAAAACGAATATTAGATAATGGTGGTGCTGATATTTACTATGAGAAGTGCTTAGAATACCTTAAATCAATAGAAATAAATCCAACAGGTGTTGATTCTGTTGCAACACTTTCAACTGTAACTGTAACTGATACTGTTAATGTAACTGTTAATGTTACTGATAATGTAATAAATAATATTAATACAGAAAATTCTATCGAATTTTTACATCCTCAAAATTTAGAAGATAATAATCAATCCTTAAAAGTAAAAAAAGAAAATACAGTCTTACCAGGGGGTCGGCAACTTCATAAATTAAATGATTATATAAAACAAAATTATCCAACTGTATTTAGATTAGGACAATTAACAGATGAGCAATGTGAATTTATAATAAAAACTTACCCTAAGGACCTAATAATTGATAAGCTTGATGCAATGGAGAATAAAAAAGACTTGGTTAAAAAATATAAAAGTAGTTTTTTAACATTAAAAAGTTGGTTAAAATTAGGAATGGAAAATTATAAAGCAAAGGATCAAAGCAGACTAAGCAAGAACCTATCAGTATTAGAATCAGCATTACAAACACTTAAAGAAAGAGAACAAGATGCAATACAATAAAGAAAAATTTATGATTGAAATAGCGAAAGCATTTCAGATTACAGGAGATAAAAACTGCACACAAAATGATATATTATTCATTACTGATACAATGGCTGATGATTGCCAGCAGTATAAGAACTTAGACTTTACTGAGCTGTTAAACATAGTAAATTTAGGTGCAAGGAAGAAGCTATGCGAGTTTTTTGGATTGAATGTAGCCACGATCCATTCATGGATTCAAGTCTACTTAAAATCAGATTACAAGAAAACTTACGATAAGGCAAAGTTTAATCCAAAGGATGAACTGCCTGACTTGACCGAGAGTGCTAAGGATGAGATATTCAAAAACACGATTATACCCACCTTGACAAGCAATAACCTACACGATGCATCATTGCCAGTTATTTACGATTACCTCGCCAAGAATGGCTATATTGATATCACAAATGGAGCTGTCAAGCACTTAGCAGAAGCCAAAGAAATGATTAAGACTGATTTATTCAGGAGAAAGGCTGAAGCTTCCAATAAAAGTGATGCCACCATCAACAAGTCAATCATGAAGGAGATAGCCTTGATTATGTCAGATGATTACAATCAAAACGATGTCAGGTATTTTGCCAAGATCATCTACATGAAACAGATTGATTTGGAGCTTTTAGAAAATAAACTAAAATAAACACTATTATAAATCAATAACTTGCAATAATCTTTAATAATCTTCAAAATAAATTTGGAATATTAAATTAACCTATTTATATTTGCATATCATTAACAAACTAAAATTAAAAAAAATGACAAAATTAAGAAGCTTATTAGCCATTCACGAGCTAAACATCAAGACACTTTGCTCGTACGAAAGAACAGCTGAAATGACCAATCATTCACTTGACCTGTACAACTTGCAAATGCAAAAACAAAAGGTTAAAGGTATCGAAGATGAGATACTTGATCTATTCCAAGCACCTAAGATTACATCTGAAGAACAAGCATTGTTAAATCTATCTGACTTCTTAGCTACTCAGATTGACAAGTTGAATACCTTGACGATTGATATTGAAGAAGATGAAG
>NZ_JBIKRX010000002.1:0-96370 GCF_044348915.1 Flavobacterium sp.
ATCTAGATAACCTATACCCTAGCCCTGATAGCAGGGGAAATCCTTTGCGGCCGGCGTTCGGCCGCAAAGATTGCAACGAATAGAAGGATAAAGCTCCTTATTATAATCATCCAAGAAATGACAATTATCTAATCAAAACGAATGGCTTTGACCGGGGAAATTTTGGTTATTATATAGGAAGGAATTAATAATACCAGAAAGCAGACTGTAACTGTAAGCAGATTCAAGAGCAATATGTATCCTAAATTGATGTCGACTGGGGCTTGATTGACATAGTAATTTTCGGGATTGAGTTGGATTAGTCCGAAATGCTGCTGGATCATCAACAATGATATACCTATTAGATTTCCCCAAAAGAGTCCTCTTACTATAAGGTAGAAGGCATTGTAAAGAAATATTTTCCGCACTGACCAATTGTTTGCCCCTAAAGCTTTGAGTATCCCTATCATTTGGGTTCGTTCTAGAATGAGCACCAATAAGGCGACTACCATATTGATGGTGGCCACTAAAATCATCACTACTAATATGACGATGATATTCAAATCAAAGAGTTTGAGCCACTCGAATATATAGCTATATTTCTCGATTATGGTTTTGGTGTCGAGTGTCGAGGATGTTTGCTGGTAAACTTGCTCTCCAATGGCTTCGATATTGGTAAAATCACTAGCGAAAACCTCGAAAGCACCAACTTGGTCTGGTTTCCATTTATTGATACGCTGAATGTGACGAATATCTCCTATTATATAGGTAGCGTCGAAGTCTTGAAAGCCTGAATTGAAAATTCCAGTAATTTTGAATCTTCGAATGTTGGGTAATTTATTTTGATCTTCCTTAATGAAGAATGTATTGAAAGTATCTCCAACCTTTAGATTTAAACGGTTTGCAAGCAATTGAGAAATCAATACTTCTTGATTAAGTTCCTTTGAAAAATCAGGCAAATTACCTTCGATGATATACTCCTTTATATAATCCCAATGATAATCCGTACCAACTCCTTTGAGAACAACACCTTCGAAAGCTGTTTCTGTCCTGATTATACCTGCCTTGCTTGCGATGGCCTGAATATGACTTACTCCCGATACTGAACTGAATTTTGGATAAAAGTCTTGATTTTTGGAAATAGGAACCAATGTGACTTCGGATTGGTTGTTGTCGTAATTCGAAATAATGATATGCCCATTGAAGGCGGAGACCTTATCGCGGATTTTCTGCTGCAAGCCAATTCCAGTTGCCACAGAAACAATCATCATAATCATACCAATAGCAATTGCTGATATTGCAATTTTGATAATTGGTGACGATATACTACTTTTATAATCTTTAGCAGTTATAAGTCGTTTGGCTATAAAATATTCTAAATTCAAATTTTTTTCGTTTGCCACAAAGATACATAAAGTTTTTTGCCACAGATTACACAGATTAACACAGATTAACAAAGATTAAAAATAGTATTATGAAATGTATTACCAATCCACAAACATTATTTATTGTTTGCTTTATTTTATTGTCGAATGTAAGCCTTGCAGCTAATAAAGAAAATAGTGATAGACCTCTAAACCATAAATCGCAAGAAATAAAAACCGGGGCTGATAATTTTGCCGCATATCTGCCTTTGCTAAAAAGCAAAAAAATTGGAATTGTAACCAACCAAACCGGAATTCTATCTGATAAAACCCATTTGGTTGATTTCTTGCTTTCGAAAAACATTAATATAAAAACCATTTTCGCGCCAGAACACGGATTTCGCGGAACTGCTGACGCTGGCGAACACGTAGTGGATGGCAAAGACAGCAAAACTGGCTTGCCAATTATTTCGCTATACGGAGATAACAAGAAACCAAAACCCGCGCAATTGGCAGGAATCGATTTAATGGTTTTTGACTTACAAGATGTGGGGCTTCGGTTTTATACTTACATTTCAACTTTGCATTATGTAATGGAGGCCTGCGCTGAAAACAACATTCCAGTCCTAATTCTAGACAGACCCAATCCAAACGGAAACATTATAGATGGTCCAATGCTTGAAAAGGAATATGCTAGTTTTGTTGGAATGCATCCTGTTCCTGTCTTGTACGGAATGACGATCGGAGAATATGGCAAGATGATAAATGGCGAAAAATGGATGAAAAATGGAGTGCAATCGAAGTTAACAGTGATTCCTTGCTTAAATTACAATCGAAAAATGAGCTACAGTTTGCCAGTAAAACCATCACCCAATTTACCCAATGACCAATCTATAAACCTCTATGCTAGTTTGTGCCTTTTCGAAGGAACGAATGTGAGTGTGGGACGAGGAACAGAGAAACAATTCCAAATTTACGGCTCACCTCTTCTGCCAAAAAGTGATTTTAGTTTTGTGCCGAAACCTAATTTTGGGGCTAAAGAGCCGATGCATAAAGACCAAATTTGCAATGGCGAAGATTTGTCGGCTGTGGCCAAAGTAACCCAATTGGAGTTGATATGGATTATGAAAGCCTACAACGAAACTTCGGATAAAACTACATTCTTCAATCCATTTTTTACAAAACTTGCGGGAACCAAACAACTGCAACAACAAATCGAAGCTGGAACTCCAGAAATAGAAATTAGAAAAAGCTGGGAGAACGGTCTGAATGACTTTAAGAAAACTAGAAAAAAATATTTGATTTATTAGTCCTCACCCCAGTCCTCCTCGAAGGAGAGGGAGCCGAAACTGGATAAATTATCGAAAAAAAAATAAAAAATAAATTATAACGACATTTTCTTTTTCATTTCCTCTACAATATTGAAAGCCGCAGGGCAAATAGCTACGTTTTTTAAGGTCAAATCAGAGATTTGCTGAAATTTCTTTCTATCAGTGTGTGGAAATTCACGACAAGCTTTTGGCCGAACATCATAAATAAAACAAGTATTGTCACTATCTAAAAAAGTACAAGGAACGCTTTGCAAAACATAATCTTGATCTTCATCTATACGCAAATATTGATCTATGAATTGTTGTGGTTTTTGTCGTAAATGTTTCGAGATCCTTTCAATGTCGGCTGATGTAAACAATGGCCCAGTGGTTTTGCAACAATTGGCACATTGTAAACAATCGGTTTTCTTGAATTCAGCTTCGTGCAAATCTAGCATCACATAATCCAGATTCTTGGGCGTTTTCTTTTTCAGCTTATCAAAATACTTTTTGGTTTCGTTATGCGTATCTTTGGCAAGTTTTCCGAGTTCGTTTAAATTTGGCTTTAGCATTTTATAAATTTTCTGCTGCAAAGTTAAACATCTTTTATACTCATAAACCCTTACACTTTTAAACTTTTTTATGAAAGACCTTTTCGGAAAAGCCATACTCGATTACCAAACTAACAATTCTCCTGAGGATATAATCACAGAAACTAACATTTCTGAAGAAGATGAAATGAGTGTTGCTTATCTGTTTCGTGCGTACGATGAAATGCCAAAATTGGAACAAAAAGCCTTGCAACTTGCAACAGGAAAAGTTCTTGACGTTGGCTGTGGCGCTGGTAGTCACAGTTTGACTTTACAAAATGACCGACATCTCGATGTGACTTCTATTGATATTTCTCCAAAAGCAATTCAAACCTGTACACTTCGTGGTTTGAAAAAGGCTAGAGTTCAAGATATCCTTGCGTTAGAAAATGAAAAATTCGACACCATTTTAATTTTAATGAATGGAACAGGCATTTTTGGAACATTAGAAGAAACCCCTAACTTTTTACAAAAATTAAAAAGTCTATTACAACCTGGTGGCCAAATTCTCATCGACTCTTCTGATATTATTTATATGTTTGACGATGATGAGTCGGAAGACTCAGACGGCGGAAAATGGATTAGCGGAGAAGGTTATTATGGAGAACTGACTTTTACTGTTTCGTATAAAAACGAAACTGAAGTGTCTTTTCCGTGGCTTTATCTTGATTACAACACTTTACAAAATGCGGCTTTCGCCAATGGTTTGCAATGCGAGTTGATACTTGAAGGCGAACATTATGATTACTTGGCGAGACTTTTTGTTTAGAAAATAGAGAAGAGAACAAAGAAAAAACACAAGAAATTCTATCAATATTTACAACTCAATCAAATCCGTTGTTGCGATTATATCTTGCAAAGCTTTGTACAAAACCTCCAAATCCGCTTGGGAGTTATAAGCGCTTATGGAATATCTCAAAAAATAACTTCCATTCAGAGGCATCACTGGAATTTCGATTTTGTATTTATTGAAAAGCAGGTCCTTCAACGCAACCGCATCTGAAGTTCTAATTGGAATACTCGCCATTTGAGCAAGAAATCCTTCTGTAATTGGGCATAAAGGCTCTGTCCCCAGCAAATCGCAAAAACGTTGATAATTGTTCAGAACAATATCTCTACATGCTTTGGCTTTGGTTTTCCAGTTGTTTTCTTCCAAAAAATCTATAACTTTAGGCGTGCATAAAAATGCTGAAATTTCTCTGGTTCCTTGGTATTCTTGATAATCCAAGAATTGACTTTCGCCAGGATTCACACTTTCGTAACCCCAGCCAACTATTAGTGGATCGAGCATTTCCTGAAAACCTTTTTTTACGTATAAAAAAGAACTGCCTTTTGGAGCCAGCATCCATTTGTGCAAGGTTCCAGTATAAAAATCTGGATTTAATTCTGAAATATTCAACTCTATTTGACCCGGAACGTGCGCGCCGTCGATAATAGTAATCAAACCTAATTCACGTGCTTTACCACAAATTTCTTTAATGGGAAAAATTAACGCTGTCGCACTTGAAATTTGATTAAGGAAAATAATTTTTGTTTTGGCAGTATAGCCACTCCAGAATTCTTCCAAGATTTGTTCTTTAGAAACAACAGGAAGCGAAATATTTTGGCGAATGTATGTGGCTCCTGATCTTTTGCAATAGAAATTCCAAGTTCTGTCCATTGCCCCATATTCGTGGTTGGTACTCAAAATTTCATCGCCTTCTTGCAGATGCAAACTTCGCATTATCGTATTGCTTGCAAATGTTGGATTTGGCGTAAAAAAGAAATCATTGGCATTACATCCGATAAATTTTGCTAATCTTTCTTTGGCAATTTTTAAATATGCTGCCTGTTTTTTTTGAATGAAATAAACGGGTTCTGTTTCCAGTTCCAATTGAAAACGCAGATATTCTTCAAAAATTGGTTTTGGACAAGCACCAAAAGAACCGTGATTCAGGAAAGTAATTGTTGGATCAAGAAGGAAATGGGATTTCATATTTTTGATTTTTGTAAATATAAAAAATCCCAAACAATGTTTGCGAAAAATATCACTTTCCCATTATTGAAATTGGCAAACTGTAAGTGCATCTCACTTTTTGCCCATTTTGTTCTCCCGGCAACCACTTTGGAGAAAGTTCCAAAACTCGAATCGCTTCTTTTCCTGTACCGTAACCTAAGTCTCTAAGAATTTTGATGTCCGTTAAAGAGCCGTCTTTTTCAATTACAAAAGTGATATAAATTTTACCGTTTAATTTCTTTACATCGGGAGTCCTGTAATTTTTTGCAATAAACTTATAAAACTCATCCCTTCCACCAGGAAAATCAGGTTTTACATCTAGTCCTTTTATATCGTAAAGTAGATTATCAGAGGTATTTTTGACCTCTTGGGCAGAAACCATTTGAATTGAAAAAAGGGCAATTGCTAGGAATAAAAAGTTTTTCATATGATTTTTATTTGAGAATTATTTTTTGTGTAAAAACAAAGGGCATCTTTATCACTACACTAAAAGGTGTACCTGCTCGTTTTGCGGGTTCCCATCTTGGAGATTTATTCAAAACTCTTATGATTTCTGAGGCAGATTCAACGTTTGGAAATTCTAAAACCTTGATCTTTTTCAAATCTCCCAATTCTGTAACCGTAAATGAAACAACAATTTTCCCAGCTTTAGAGACAGTCGAATAATTAAATTCTTGATTAATAAATTCATAGAATTTATTAAGATCGCCACCATTAAAGTTTGGATTAGAAACATCTGCACTAGTAACAAGTTCCGTTTCTATTAGGAGCTCGCTTTCTTGAGCAGAAATATTTTGAAAAAAAAAAGAAAATTGTCAGGAAAAAAATTTTTTGCATCCGATTCTTATTTATTATTTAGACTTCCTGGGATATTTATCGGCTGACTTAACTGTTATTGGAAATTGGTAAAGAACTCTAACTGGTACATTGTTTAATTTGGCTGGATTCCATTTTGCGCACATACTCAAAACCTTGAACACCTCTGCTCCAGAGTTATATCCAATATCTTGCAAGACTCTAATATCACTGATACTGCCGTCTTTTTCAATCACAAAAGTGGTTATTATTTTTCCGTTTAGCCCTTCTTGTTCAGGTGCTCTGTAGTTTTTTGCAATAAATTTATAAAAAGCCTCAACTCCACCAGGATATTCAGGTTTAACATCTACTACCTTGTAATCATAAATTGTATCCTTCGACTGGGAAGCTTGTTCTTGAGCAGAAATAAATTGCAAACAAAAAATAGGAATTATTAAAAAAAGAACTCTTTTCATATCAAGGAATATTCAAGTATTTGTGTGTTTGTAAAGATACACGCCATTTTGGATTGTTCATAACATAATCAACTACAAGTGGCGTCATTTCTTCTTTTTTGCTCCACTCAGGTTGGAGGAATAAAATGGCGCTATTGTTGACTCTTTCGGCTTGTTCCTCTGCGAAGATAAAATCGTGCTTGTTGAAAATAATCACTTTCAGCTCGTGGGCTTTGTCGTAGACGGTTTGAGTAGGTAATTTGTTTTTCTTTGGCGAAAGACAAATCCAATCCCATTTTCCAGTAAGTTCATAAGCACCCGAAGTTTCGATATGTACTTTTAGATCATTATTTTTTAACTTTTGTGTCAGCAAACTCATATCCCAAGTCAAAGGTTCGCCTCCGGTGACCACCACTGTATCTGCATATTTACTGGCATTGGCAACAATCAAATCTATACTTGTTGGCGGATGCAATTCGGCATTCCAACTTTCCTTTACATCGCACCAATGACAACCCACATCACAGCCTCCAATTCTAATAAAATAGGCGGCAGTTCCGGTGTGAAATCCTTCTCCTTGAATGGTATAAAACTCTTCCATCAAGGGAAGCATTGCGCCTTTGTTGACTTCTAATTGAATTTCTTTTGATAACATTGTTCTATTTTAATGTGCAAAGATAGTGAATATATAGTGTTGCCTATTCATCATAAAAAAACCGATAGCCTTTTTGAAACTATCGGTCATTATATTGATAAAACAGAAAATTATTATTTCAATTTAGCTAAAGATTCCGTGGCATACGGATTTGTTGGATCTATTGAAAGCGTTTTATTTAGGAACTCTATTGCTTTTGCTTTGTCTGTGTTAGCATAGCTAGCTGCAATGTTATTGTACGACTCTATAACCTTTTTAGCTGTGGTCGGTTTTGCTAATTCCTCAGGACCTTTTTCAGATACTTTTGCAACATAAGTCTCGTAATATTTAATGGTCATTTCATCATTCCCCATCAAACTATTTGTTCTAGCTCTATAAAGGTACGCATCTTGATATGAAGGAGAGGCTACTAAAACCTTTTCAAAAGCAGCGTCAGCTTTTTGCAATTGTGCTGGATCCGGTTTAACATCTTTCTTGTTATTAGCATAATAAATAGCTAGACCATAGTAAATGTTATCGTCTACGTAGTTTTTATATTCTGCATTCGCAGTTCCAAATTCAAAAACTGGTATAGCCTCTTTATAGAATTTTAATGCAAATATCTTTTTACCTACTTCATTAAAGTCTTCAATGATCAACGGCTCAATTTCTATTGCTTTCTTAAGATCATTTAAACCTGCATTGTACAAAGTTGGGTCAACGGACAATCCGTCAGCACTAACCCCTTTTTTGAATTTTGCCGTTCCTAAATACAAATAATCTTTTGCAATGATTTTATTTTCAGGATTTGCAATATAGTTTTCTAACGCTTTTATTGCTCCTTCTGCATTCCCGTTCTCGTAAGCTGAATAACCCAAATAACGGAAGATTCTAGGATTTACCTTATCCATTTCAATCATTTTATTCGCTTCGTCTTCAAGTGCTTTATAGTCTTTTAGCAATACAAGAAAGTCAGCGCGACGCATTCTTGAATGTATAGAACGGTCCGTAAGATTCATGTATTTTTCATAGTTTGAAAAAGCCAATTGCATATATTCAGTAGATTTAGAAGGCTTATTTCTTCCCCATTTGTAATAAGTCTCGGCCAATTCTCTATACACAGGACCGTAACTTGCATTGATTGCAATTACTTCATTAAATGATTTGATCGCTTCATCATAAGATTTTGCGCCTTTTAACAAAACTCCCAATTGCATTTTTGCTCTTAATAAAGTTGGGTCAAATTGAAAAGCATTTCTGTATGCAGCATAGGCCTCATTTTGGTTTTTATCACCATAAAACGCATCTCCCAAGGCCAATTGAACCAAGGCATCATTTGGATTGATGGTTTTGGCTCTATTCAAATATTCGATTGCCTTTTTGTAATTAGGCTTTGTCGAATACGTATAAGCTCTTCCTATCGCTATTAATTCCTCGACATCTTTCTTTTTAGCATCTTTCAACGCCAAAGCAAAGTTTGCTTCAGCCGCAGTTGCATTACCGCTATCCAAATCCATTGTTCCTATACCAATATTATTCAATCGAGCACCATCGGTTCCGGCTAATCCTTTTTGAAAAGAAATTTTCGCAGAATCGTTTACCATCTGTATAAGGTATATGTTTCCAAGCATGAAATTGGCTCTTCCGTCAATAGGATTGGTTTTTAATAATGTCTTTAAAATAGATTTTGCTTTTTCATATTGTTCTGCATCAACCGCTTTTCTAGCTTGGTTAATATCTTGTGCAAATCCAACAGTCATCGATGTTAAAAAAGCTATACTAAAAATCTTAAATGTGTTCATTGTGGTATTATATTAATTTATTTCTTATCACTATTTATCTCACTACTAATATTCAGTTTCCGGCCAGGCATATATGCTGGTAATAACCCAGATTTCAAAACTATTCTTTGACCTATATCTCCTGCTACAAATGAAGCGAACCCCATTCCTAATCCAGAAAAACCTTGTGCGTTGATGATGTACAAATCACGTGCCAAAGGATACTTGCCTTCCGCTATATTGTTTTGACTTGGCGGGTAAAATTTTGCTCCTCCTTTAGCTTTTACACTCAAAGCATTCACTTTGTCAATATACGTTTGCATATTTGGCATCGGCTGAGTTAGCCAATTGATTCCAACAACACCAATCATCCCCTCATTTTCAGCAACAAACTTTATCACTTCGTCGTTAGTCTTAAAAGAATAAACCCCTTCCTTAGGAATATCGTTTACTTCTGCAAGATTCTTCATATAACGCACCGTGCTAGAGTTTGGATTGTCAAAAACCAAGCCTTTTATACTTGGACTTTGTTTCCCTTTCATAAAAGCGATTACAGTCTCTAACTCAACAATCGTATCTTTATTGCTCTTGCTTGAAATAAACGCGATCGCATCAGTGGCAAATTTAGTGATTTTAGGCGTAATTTTCTTTTCAACAAAGATTTTATTTTCGTTAACTGTTAAATTTCTAGTTAAAATTGCAATTCCTGACTTTTCTTTAAACAACGCAACAATAATTTCCGCTTCTGATTTAGGCACGATCTTAATTTTAGCATCATACTTGCTTTCAAAAATAGCTACCTGATCTTCAACTATAGGCACCAAGGTTTCATCCACAAAAATGGATGTAGACCCTTTTAAAATAGATTCCTTGTTGTTATTTGATTTATCTGATTTATTACACATAATAAAACACAGACAAACAAATCCTAAAGTAAAAACCTTGCTAACTTTAAACATATCTACTCATTATTTAAGTTAAAAATCCTAAAAAACCGTATAAACGAATATACAATTAAAACCACTCCAAATGCAATTCGATAGCGAAATTCCATTGTTATTGGCATCGTTTTCCAAAAAATGAAAATCAATCCAAAAACGAGATAAGCTAGAAAAACCGTTAAGCCTATAACGAGAAGAAACCGCTCTTTCGGCGATTTCTCCTGAAAATTTTTTATAAAATTTTTAAACATTATTCCGCAGATTGAATGCTAATAGGTAAACTGAATGTACATCTTACTTTTTTACCATTTTGTTCTCCAGGAGTCCATTTCGGACACTTGTTTAAAACACGTATAGCTTCTTTTCCAGTTCCATAACCAATATCTCTAAGAACTTTGATATCTGTTAATGATCCGTCTTTCTCAACTACAAATGTTACATAAACTTTTCCTTTAAGACCTTCCTCTTCTGGTGTTTGATAATTCTTTGCAATGAATTGAGTGAATTTCTCCATTCCTCCAGGGAAATCTGGTTTAACCTCGATTCCAGCTGTGTTATACACCGTGTTGTCTTCTTCAACAACTGCGGCTACTCCTGTTCCAACTGGCTCAACAGTTAATTCAGCATCTGGATCACCTTTTATAGTTTCTTTACCGATGTTTTTATCTTTAAGATCTTTTACAACAGCAATCTCTTCAACAACCTCATCCGCTTTGGCAACCACAGGTTTCACAAATTTCACTTGATCCACTTTTGGCGGTGGTGGCGGTGGTGGTGGAAGATTTTCTTTTGGCTTCTCCTTTTTAGGAGGCATCTTTACTGCCGTTATTTTTGTATCTAAGGTATTATCCTCTTGTCTGTCTGGAATCATACGCATAAGCGTAGGAACACTAACCAAAAGAGCAAAAAGGATTGTTCCGATGATAAAAGCTCTAACTGTACTCTTCGTAATTGATTTTCTTAAATCGTAAGCACCATAAGCTTTATTACGCCCTTCGAAAACAATTTCAAGCCAATTATTATTTAATAAATCTAATTTCATATTTCTTAATTATTAGGTTATTGGGTTCATAAGATTAAATCATCTTACTTTCCTTCTAACAATTTTGCTTCTTCAGGTGTAAATTCATTAACAATTGCATAGGTCGGAACATCTACAATTGCCATCTCATCAAGTATGTCTACTAAATTTTTGTAAGTACATTTCTTACTTGGTTTAATAATCACAATCATCCCGTTTTTAGGTTTGCCTTTGGCAGCAGAATAAGCTTGTACTTTCGCTTTTCTGTCGATTAGCTCAGCACGAATTCCTTCTTTACCATAAGTAAAATCTTTAGGAGCTCCACCAGCCACTGGCGTTGCAAGTAAACCAACGAAACGAACCAATTTGTTATCTTTTCCTAACAAAATAGTCACCGTACGATTCTCATCTACCTTTATATCAGCTTGTGGTTCATTATCTTTCTCTTTATCTGGCAACCCCAAATTCATCGCTTGAGGTTTAGACAAGGTCGTAGTAAGCATAAAGAAGGTAATCAATAAGAAGGCCAAATCCACCATAGCAGTTAAATCTACTTTAGAGTTTTGTTTTTTACTCCTTACCTTTTTGTCTCCTTTTTTGCCACCACCGTCGCCTGTATTTAATTCAGCCATTTTAGTGTATTTTTTTTAATTAAAAATTCTTTCCTCTTAACCCCGTAACTAAACTAAAGCTATTGATTCCTTGATCTTGTAAAATATCCATTACCTTTTTGATAGAAGGATATTCCTCTTTTGCATCCCCTTTTATGGCTATTTGCAATTCTTTGTCATTCACTTCAATATTTGCAATACGAGCATTATAAACCCATTCTTTCAACTGATTGTCAAGCGAATCTGTTGGCACACCTGGCTGACCTGCTTTACTACGTTCAGCAGTTGCCATTGCAATAAGTTGTTTCAAATTCAGAACCGGCACTCCAATTCCTTCCATCAAGGCAAATTTCGATTTTTCATCTTCAGTAAATTCAACACCATATTTTTGACCCATCAATTCAAGAGTTTTTACACGAACTTCTCTTCCTTTCAAATCAAAAAACACTTTTCCTTTACCAATGGTCAGTGTAGCCAAATCCGTTTCAGGGACTTTGGTCTGTACGGTAGATTGTGGCGTATCCACAGGCAGTGCTTCTGGAATTTTGGCCGTTGCGGTCAAAATAAAGAAGGTCAGCAAAAGGAATGCCACATCACACATAGCCGTCATATCAATAGACGTTGCTTTTTTTTGCGTTTTTACAGCCATTAATTTTATCTTTAAATTATTAGGGAATTAGCGTATTAATTGAATAACGCTAATTCCATAAAAATTATTATTATTTAGTTTGTGTACCTCTGAAATGTCTGTAGGTATTCACGATTGTGTTACCAGCCTCATCGATAGAATACGTTAAAGTATCGATTTTTGAAGTAAATAAGTTGTAAGTAACAATTGCTAAAGCAGAAGTAGAGATACCTGTTGCTGTATTGATAAGAGCTTCAGAAATACCATTTGCCAACATCGCTTGGTCAGGAGTTCCTGAACTTGCCAATGCACCAAACGCTTTAATCATACCTGTTACAGTTCCTAATAATCCTGCAAGAGTTCCAAGAGAAACTAAAGTAGAAAGAATAGTCATATGTTTTTCTAACATTGGCATTTCAAGTGAAGTTGATTCTTCAATTTCTTTGTGAAGAGTTTCGGCAGCAGTTTCGCTATCAAGTCCTTCTTTTTTCACTTCTTGATATTTAACTAATGCAGATCTAATTGGATTTGCAACTGAACCTTGTTGTTTGTCACAAGCAGCAATTGCACCATCGATATCTCCTGCTTTGATGCTTTTTTGAACCTCTGCCATAAATTTATCAAGATTTCCTTTTCCAGCAGCTTTAGATATTACAGCATAACGCTCGAATGAGAAAACGATTACCATCAATAATAATCCCATAAGAACCGGTACAATAGGACCTCCTTTGTACACCATTGCTAAATAGTTTCCTGGAAGTGGATGCCCTGTATTTACTCCTCCTTCAAAATTTGCTCCATCACCCATAATGAATTGCCAAATTATCCATCCTGCAAAAATACATAGTGCAATAATGATTAATGAAATACTTCCTCCTAAACCTGCACCTTTTTCTTTTTTAACGTTTGCCATTTTTTTTAATTTTAATAGTTTTAATAATTTATTTTTTTTGTTATAAAAAACTTTGTTGAGGAGCAAATTTAATTTTTTAGTTTAAATAAAAAAACTTTTTTTGTGTTAATTTCATTAATTTAAAATTAGCAATACGATAAGGACGATTTTCCGATTTATATAAAAATCAAATACTTTGCGAAAATTAGATTTATTACAAAAAGATAAACACTGTTTTATGACATTTAGACACAATATTTCAACACATTTATAGATTTATAAAAGGCAAATTTTTAGGGTTTTATTAAAATACAATTCAATTAAAATAAATAATTTTTACTTTATTGCTCAAAAAAAATAATAACTTGCAATTGTTTTAAAATCAAAACCATCATGAACAGAATAAAAGATTTCAAAAAACTGATAAATGAAGGCTATCTTTCTAAAGGAGACAGCATAATTCTTGGAGGTGCAATTCTTGACGGCGAAGCCCTTGGTGATGCACCAATAAAAATTCCTTTAAAAACGCTTAATCGACACGGATTAATCGCTGGAGCCACTGGAACCGGAAAAACCAAAACGATTCAAGTATTATCCGAACAATTGTCCTCTTTTGGAATCCCTGTATTGATGATGGACATCAAAGGTGACTTTAGTGGCATTGCCAAAGAAGGTGAAGAAAAATCATTTATCAAAGAACGTCACGCAAAAATCAATATTCCATACAAAGTGGCTGCTTTTCCTGTAGAATTAATGTCTTTATCCGAGCAAAGTGGGGTGAGACTCCGTTCTACGGTCTCGGAATTTGGACCAGTATTATTTTCTAGAATTCTCGATTTGAATGATACTCAAGCTGGAGTTGTTTCGGTGATATTCAAATATTGTGACGATAATAAAATGCCGCTTTTGGACTTGAAAGATTTCAAAAAGGTAATCAATTACATTACCGAAGAAGGAAAAGCAGAAATTGAAGAAAATTATGGTAAAATTTCAACCTCGACAACTGGTACCATACTTAGAAAAATAATCGAATTAGAACAACAAGGAGCCGATTTATTTTTTGGAGAAATGTCTTTTGATATCAACGATTTAATGCGGTTTGACGAAAATGGAAAAGGGTACGTAAACATCATCCGCTTGACAGATATTCAAGATAAGCCAAAACTGTTTTCTACATTTATGTTGAGTTTATTGGCTGAAATATACCAACAAATGCCTGAAAAAGGCGACGCCGACCAACCAGAATTGGTGCTGTTTATAGACGAAGCCCATTTGATATTCAAAGAAGCGAGCAAAACCTTGTTGGATCAAATTGAAACCATTGTAAAACTAATTCGTTCCAAAGGGATTGGCGTTTATTTTATCACACAAAACCCGATGGATGTTCCTAGTGGTGTTTTAGCTCAATTGGGATTGAAAATTCAACATGCATTGAGAGCCTTTACGGCCAATGACAGGCAAGCCATCAAGCAAACGGCAGACAATTATCCAACATCTGATTTTTACAAAACGGATGAATTATTGACCAGTCTTGGCATTGGCGAAGCCTTGGTCACCGCCTTAAACGAAAAAGGAATTCCAACCCCTCTAGCCGCAACAATGATGCGAGCACCAGAAAGCAGAATGGATGTTTTAACGGAAAGTGAAATACAGGAAATCAATGCTAAATCAAAGTTAGTCAGGAAATATTCTGAACTTATAGACCGAGAAAGCGCTTATGAAATGCTGAATAAAAAAATTGCTGTTGTAGAAGAAGAAGCTGCTCAACAAGAGGAAGCAAAAACAGCTGAAAAAAAAGCTACTTCAGAGCCAAGTACCGCCACTGTTGTTGGAAAATCAGTCCTTAAAGTATTGACAAGTGCTACATTTATTCGTGGAGCGTTTAGTATATTAAGCAAAATCATGAGGAAATGATTTTAATGTCAAAGTCAATTACAATTATTTTATAAATGAAAAAATATTTTATTCAAAAAACTCCTTTTGTGGTTCCTACAACCGATGGAAAACTTATAGAAGAGCACCACGGTATTCCAACTACAAACAATCCAGCAATTTCTATTGCACATATGATTGCACCACCGCATTGGAAAGAACCTTTTCAAACACCAGAATTTGAAGAATACACCTATATTATATCAGGAAAAAAACAATTTATTATCGACGGAGAAACCTTAATTCTCGAAGCGGGGCAATCGATAAAAATTGAGAAAAATACTCGAGTTCAATATTCAAACCCATTTGATGCTCCTTGCGATTATATCGCCATTTGCACTCCCGCTTTTGATTTCAATAAAGTGCATCGGGAGGAAGAATAAATTTAATCTCAAAAATCAATGGCACTGACAATAACAATGCCGAATATTGAAATTGAATTTTGCCATGGCCATTGCCATTGCCATTAAAAATTATTTAGGAACGAAAACCAATTTTGTCGAAGTCTTCATGATTTCTTCCTTGTTCATTTTCATTATCCTGAATTTACCGGTGTTGTACATCTCGGCTTGGTCGTTGTAATGTTTGCTAAACGGATTGCCCGATTGCCCAGTTGGCAAAATGCTCATACTATTTTCAATATCCGAAAAATCGATTACCCTTCGGGTTGATGGGCCGCCTTTTACGTCATATTCACCAGTATCTGTAAAACTAAAAAACAAGTTATTGATGACTTCTGTACACCCAGTCACTTCGAAAGGGCCAACATTGAAAACCCCTCTCAAAGCAGCCACTTGTCCCAAAGGATGTTGATGTTCCAGGGTATGAACTCGATTCCAAGCCCAAGAATTGACATCTTTTCCTAATTGATTTTCGAGCGAGACAATCGCTTCACGAAAGGATTTATTGAGAATAACTACCCTACTCTCTTTTCTGTCTTTAGTGTTCACGTCATCCCACCACATCGAATTTTCATTTTTACTTTGCGATTCAATCATTTGTTTGACGATATGAGTACTTAGCAGCATTTTAAAATTGGCTTCGCCCAACTCGTCTAGAAACGTATTTTTTAAATACTGATAAATCCATTTCTGATAAATTGTGGGTGCTATATCCTTTAGATTTGATGAACCGTTCCATTTTATTAGAATTGAAACCGCTTGTTTCTCGTTGCTTGAAAGTACTTTTGAATCTAATGCAGTAATTAAATTGCCTACAATACTTGGCGTAATTGAGGATATATTATCATTCAACATTTTCCCAACTTCTTCCTTTGTCCAATTATTTTTTGGTTGCAATAAATCTGAAATCCTTTTGGCTCTGTCTTGTGGCAAATAATAGCCCGGATATAGATAACCTCCAACCGCTTCTGGCTGATTATTAGCCGAATAGATGTAATTCCAACTTGGATTAATTGCGTGAGGGTTTGTGGAGAAATCCAGAAATTCTTTCTTATCATCTATGCCGTTTGTACCATTTAAAATAAAATTTGAATTGACAGATTTATCCAATTTATAGAGTTTTCCCGAAGTGTTCCAAGCAATATTTCCTTTGGCATCGCCGTACATAATATTCAAACCCGGTGCTGCAATTAAAGAAACTCCTTCCCTAAAATCCTCCAAATTCTTGGAATGAGAAAGCGAATACACGGCTTCGAGTATATGGTTGTTTTCTTGGGTGTAAATCCAAGACATTGCAACCGGATTCTTTCCTGAAATCCCATCCAATAAATTATTCATTATTGGTCCGTGTTGTGTTTCTCGCACTACCAAAACCACATCAGAACTGTCTTTTACTTTAATAATTTCTTTTCGAATGATATAATCTTGAAATCCAGCACTGGTTTTGTATTGCTTTTTACTTTTTGGATTATCCTCTTCTTGGAACAAATCGAGATCGTCATTTTCGAACATCGTCAATCCGTAAGCATAGTCACGATTGTGTGCCAAAAGCGGAAAAGGAGTTCCGGCCAAATAATAGCCATACATTTCATAATCAGGAACGACAATATGTGCTTCATACCAAGTGCACGGCTGTGAAAATCCAATATGCGGATCATTGGCAAAAATTACTTTGCCGTTTTTAGTTTTTTGAGGAGCAATTACCCAACTGTTGCTGCCAATAAAAGCCGGAACTGGCGAATTATCGAGTAAACTAGCAATCGATGTAGAAATTGCGGAATATTCAATTGCTTTCCCATCAAAATTTTTGATTTGAGTTGTTCCTAAAGAACCGTCTAGGCCAAAATCTTTCAAATAATTAGCACCTAATTTATTACGAATATCGGTCAATAATGGATCCGTTTTTTGTGCCATTGCAAAACTAAATGCCATATAACCAAAAATGTTGTAAACATCTTTCAGTGTAAATTTATCTTTCTTTAATCCCAATAATTGAAATTCAATGGGAGTTTTGCCCTCTTCCAGATATTGATTTATTCCATCGACATAAGCCATTGACAGTCGATAGGCTTCTGAATTTTTATCCAATTTAGCAATTGCTTTTTCAGAATGTTCATCGATACCTAATCCCGCAAAAAACATATCTGTTTTCAATAATTTAGAACCAAACATTGCTGATAGCCTTCCCGGCGCAATTCGTCGCAATAACTCCATCTGCCATAAGCGATCTTGAGCGTGAACATAACCCAATGTTGTAATTGCATCCTTTTGAGAATTGGCATAAATGTGTGGCACGCCAAAATCATCAAAATACACAGTAGTTTCTTGTTGAATGTTCTTCAGTTGCAGTTCTCCCTCATAATTTGGTTTTGAATAAAAATAATATCCTATTAACGCCAATACAAAAAAGGCAACCAAAACTAGCATTACGAGCAGGAACTTCTTAAGGTTTTTCATTTGAAACTAAATTAAATACAACCGATTAAGTGTTACAGTTTTATAAAAACTTCGAAATTTAATATAAAAAAATGACATTCTATATAGTTATTTTTTGGACTATTTAAAAAAAGGAATACACTCAAAATCGAACTTTCTAAAACAAAAAAAATCTCGCCATTGCTGACGAGATTTTTCAATCCTCACCCCAACCCTCTCCAAAGGAAAGGGAGGAGAAATGTGTATATTAGATAATCAACATCGCGTCGCCGTAAGAATAGAATTTATATCCTTCTTTTATTGCCTCTTCATAAGCTTTTTTCATTAAATCGTGTCCACAAAAAGCGGAAATCATCATCAATAAAGTCGATTTTGGAGTATGAAAGTTTGTAATCATACAAGTTGCAACGCTAAAATCGTGAGGAGGAAAAATAAATTTATTGGTCCAACCATCGTAAGGATTTAGGGTTCTTTGTGATGAAACTGAACTTTCGATTGCTCGCATTGAAGTAGTACCTACGGCGCATATACGATTTCTGGTTACTTTGGCAGCGTTTACAATATCGCAGGCTTCTGGAGTAATTTTCAACTCTTCAGAATCCATTTTGTGTTTGGATAAATCTTCAACCTCAACTGGATTGAAAGTTCCTAAACCTACGTGTAGCGTTACTTCAGCAAATTTTATTCCTTTGATTTCTAATCTTTTCAGCAAATGCTTAGAAAAGTGCAAACCGGCAGTTGGTGCTGCAACAGCACCTTCTTCTTTGGCATAAATAGTTTGATAACGATCTGCATCTTCTGGAGTTACTTCCCTGTTGATGTATTTTGGAATTGGGGTTTCTCCTAATTCTGTCAATTTATTTCTGAACTCTTCGTATGAACCATCATATAGAAAACGCAAAGTTCTTCCGCGTGAAGTTGTATTGTCGATTACCTCAGCTACTAATGAATCATCATCTCCAAAGTACAATTTGTTACCGATACGGATTTTACGCGCTGGATCTACTAGTACATCCCAAAGTCTTTGCTCGGCATTAAGTTCTCTAAGTAAAAAAACCTCGATTCTTGCACCTGTTTTCTCTTTATTTCCGTACAAACGGGCAGGAAAAACTTTGGTGTTATTAAGAATCATAACGTCGCCTTCATCAAAATAATCGATAACGTCTTTGAACATTTTGTGCTCAATAGTTTGTTTTTTACGATCAATAACCATTAAACGTGATTCGTCACGATTTTCGGCTGGATATTCGGCAAGAAGTTCTTTTGGTAAATGGAATTGAAAATGTGATAATTTCATTTGAAAATATTTAAAAGTTTAAAAGTTTAAAGGTTTAAAGGTTGTTTACTTAAACCATTTAAAATTCAGGCTGCAAATATACGATTGCGAGATAGGCGTTGTCAAGTGTTTTGCCGTTTATTTTAGTTTTCACCGCAAACACGCCAAGTCGCGAAGAGTTAATTAGTTAATTTCTATTGTTTGGAATCCTAAACGAGCCATATCGACCCAAAAATCGGGATAGGATTTCGAAACTACTTCGGCATTTTCTATAATGATGGGCACTTTTAAAGCCAAAGGAGCAAATGCCATCGCCATTCTATGGTCGTTATATGTAGCAATCTTTACATTCGGATTGATTTTGGTTGCTGGTTCTAAAGTCAAACTATCATTTGTCACCGAAATATTGGCTCCGAGTTTTGTCATTTCAATTCTTAAAGCTTCTAATCTATCGGTTTCTTTTATTTTCAAGGTATGTAATCCTGTCAAATGGCAACCAATTCCCAATCCAAGACAAGTCACCACAATAGTTTGAGCAATGTCGGGAGTATTATTCAAATCCAAGGTTAAAGTCTCAAGTATAAAGTTCGGTTGCTTCACTAATGTTATTTTGTTTTCTTCAAAATGAGTCTCCACTCCCATTTTGGAATAAATTTCGACTAAAGCTGAATCGCCTTGCAAACTGTTTTTCTTATAACTAGACAATGAAACGGTGGCTTCGTTAGACAAAGCCACCAAACTAAAAAAGTAGGATGCCGAACTCCAATCCGATTCGACTGTAAGGGTCTTTGGTTTCAGGTTTGTTGTTAGTGGTTTTACGGTTAATGTATTCCCTTCAAAACTAGTTTCGACACCAATCTCAGTGAGCAATGCCAGGGTCATTTTGATATAAGGAACAGAAGTTATTTCGCCAACCAAAGTTATTTCGATACCGTTTTGCAATTTTGGTGCAACTAATAACAAAGCCGAAATGTACTGACTGCTTACATTAGCAGGAATACTGACTTTGTTTTTTTTAATTTTTTGCCCTGTGATTCGAATGGGTGGATAGCCCTCTTCATTTTCATATGAGATTTGAGCTCCTAATTGTTGTAAAGCTTCAACCAAAACTTTTATAGGACGTTCTTTCATTCTTGGCGAACCTGTCAAAACGACTTCGCGACCTTCGTTTACAGCGAAATAGGCAGTAAGAAAACGCATTGCTGTTCCTGCGTGATGAATGTCCACTATTTCTCCATTCCCTTTCAATGCTTTTTGCATTACTTCACTATCATCAGAGTTTGAAGTATTGGCCAAAGAAATATTCGAAAATAAAGCCTGCAAAAGCAGTAATCTATTAGTTTCGGATTTTGAACCCGTTATTGAGATTTCAGCTTTAAGGTTGCAGATTGCAGATTGCAGAAGTAAATTCATTTTTGTAATTATCTTTTTTACCGCCAGGACGCTATGGCGCAAAGTTCTTTGATTTTTTTAGCGGTGCAATTTACAATTCCTAATTTAAAATTCACAATTATTTCAATTTATCATTGTTTTTGTGACGGTCTTTATCCCGAACTGATTTCAAGTCCATTTTTTTATCGAAAGCGGCTTGCAAATCGATTCCGGTTTGGTTTGCCAAACACAAAACTACGAAAACCACATCGGCTAGTTCTTCGCCAAGGTCTTTGTTTTTATCACTTTCCTTTTCGGATTGTTCGCCGTATCGACGGGCAATTATTCGGGCTACCTCGCCTACTTCTTCCGTCAATTGTGCCATATTGGTGAGTTCGTTGAAGTAGCGAACACCATGTTCTTTGATCCACGTATCAACGACTAATTGGGAGTCTTTTAGGTTCATTATTCTTTATTTTTACTATCAATTAAAATTGTCACTGGGCCATCGTTTAAAAGAGCTACTTTCATATCGGCTCCAAAAATTCCCGTCTGTACTTTCTTACCTAATTCAATTTCAAATCGTTGCACAAATTGCTCATATATTGGAATGGCAATTTCAGCTTTTGCCGCTTTAACATAGGAAGGACGATTGCCTTTTTTGGTTGATGCCTGAAGGGTAAATTGAGAAACAACAATTACTTCGCCATCAACATCTTTGACCGAAAGGTTCATTACCTCATTTTCATCGCCAAAAATACGGAGATTGGCTATTTTTTGACAAAGCCAAACAATATCTTCTTGATTATCGGCATCTTCAATTCCAATTAAAACCAATAATCCTTTTTGGATTTCGGCTACGATTTTAGAGTCGATTGCAACTGATGCTTGAGAAACTCTTTGGATAACTATTTTCATAATTCTCTATATTATCTGAGATTCCTACGGAATGACAAACCTTACAAAAATGAGTACTGAACACTAAAAACTACCAACTGAGCACTATTTCCTCGTTTCGTCACTCGCTTTTCTTTCTTCGTCGAAGGAATCGGTGCGGTAATTTTCGTCGTCACCTTCTAAAATTTTAAGGTAACTACTGTATCTTGACCAAGCGATTTCGTCATTTTCTAAAGCCTTCTTTATGGCGCAATGTGGTTCTTCTTTGTGCAAACAATTATTAAATTTACATTGGTCTTTCAACTTGAAAAACTCTGGAAAATAACCACTGATTTCTTCTTTTTCCATATCGACAATCCCGAAGCCTTTGATTCCAGGTGTATCAATTATTCGAGCATCAAAACTCAAATCGTACATTTCGGCAAAAGTAGTGGTATGCTGTCCTTGTTTGCTGGCTTCGGAAATGGTTTTGGTTTTTAGATTTAAAGTGGGTTCTAAAGCATTGACCAAAGTCGATTTCCCAACGCCTGAATGACCCGAAAACATAGTCACTTTACCTATCATCATTTTTTTTAATTCCTCGACTCCTTTACCTGTTGTAGCAGAAACACGCAAACATTGGTATCCAATTTCTTGATAGACATGTTGCATATACAATTGTTCATCCAAGGTCGCCTCGTCGAAAGTGTCAATTTTATTGAAAACTAATATGGTTTCAATTCCATAAGCTTCGGCGGTAACCAAGAATCGGTCGATGAAATTGAAAGTTGTTGGTGGATTATTGATGGTTACCAAAAGGAAAACACGGTCGATATTCGACGCAATAATGTGCATTTGATGCGAAAGATTTACCGACTTTCGAACTATATAATTCTTCCTGTCATGAATTTTATGAATAATTCCAGTAACGGTATCCGAAGTTTCTTCGAGTTCATAATCTACAATATCGCCCACTGCGATTGGGTTGGTGCTTTTGATGCCTTTGATTCGGAATTTCCCTTTCATACGGCATTCGATAAAATCGCCTTTATCGGATTTTACGGTGTACCAACTTCCTGTAGATTTATAAACGGTTCCTGTCATAAGGCAAAGGTAAAATTTTGTTTCAAGTTTAAAGTGTAATGTAGCGCTTTTTTACAATGTTAAAAATAAAAAAATCCCCACAATCAATGAAAACTGTGGAGATTTAGTTTATTCAAAATAAAGAATTAAGAATTCAATATTTTTTCTTGGTGTTCGATACTTTCTTGGTGAATTCCTCTGAATAATTTTATTATAAATTCTTCTGTTAATCCTTTTTTAGCACCTTCGGCAACCATTTTGGCTTGAATTTCATTCCAACGATTGTTTTGCAAAACAGCCACATTATTTTCTTTTTTCACTTGACCAATTTCGTCAGCCACTTTCATACGCTTTCCTAAAAGTTCCAATAAATTAGCATCTAAAACATCTATATTGGCTCTCAATTTCGTCATTTTATTTTCGAAATCACTATCGCCACTCAAATTTCTGATTTTCAAGTCTTTGAAAATTTGTTTCAAAGCATCTGGAGTCACTTGCTGAGGCGCATCAGACCAAGCATTATCAGGATCATTATGCGTTTCGATAATCATTCCATCATAATTCAAATCCAAGGCTTCTTGAGTCACCTCTAGAATCATTTTGCGATCTCCTGTAATATGCGAAGGATCGATAATCAATGGCAAATCAGGGAATTTATTTTGCAATTCGATAGCAATCTGCCATTCTGGAATATTTCGGTATTTTGTTTTTTCGTAAGTAGAAAACCCTCTGTGAATTACTCCCAAATTTTTGATTCCAGCGGCATACAGACGTTCTACACCACCCAACCATAAAGCCATATCAGGGTTCACTGGATTTTTTACCAATACTATTTTATCTGTTCCTGCTAATGTATCGGCAATTTCTTGAACCGCAAACGGATTCGCAGTAGTACGAGCACCAACCCATAAAACATCGATATCATTTTCTAAAGCCAATTTACAATGTGCAGCTGTAGCAACTTCAGTTCCCATTAGCATTCCTGTTTCGGCTTTGGCTTTCTTCAACCATTTCAAACCAATTTCTCCTACCCCTTCAAATCCTCCCGGACGCGTTCTCGGTTTCCAAATTCCAGCTCTAAATACACTTACATCAGAATTTTTTAATTCGTGAGCAATTTTTAATACCTGCTCTTCGGTTTCAGCACTACAAGGTCCTGCAATTACAAATGGATGAGTCAAATTGAATTCGTTCAACCAATTTCTCATTTCTTTCTTGTTTTCCATCTTATTTTTTGTTTGTCGATTATTGTTTGTTGTTTATTGTTCTTTTTAACTGCCATCTGCAAACTGCAAACTGACTATTTTTTCATTCCATTTAATATTTCCTTGATCCTATTGACGCTTTGCATTTCGTTGAAAATAGCATCGTAATCATCCTTTTCTAATAGTTCTTTGAACTTAGATAAATTTGAAATATACTCTTCTAATGTTTTTACTACTTGTTTTTTATTCTGCTTGAAAATCGGAGTCCACATAGCTGGTGAACTTTTAGCCAAACGAACGGTACTTTCAAAACCAGAACCTGCCATATCAAATATATCTTGTTCGTCTTTTTCTTTATTGATAACCGTTTTTCCTAGCATAAATGAACTAATGTGCGACAAATGCGAAACATAAGCAATGTGCTTGTCGTGCGATTTTGGATCCATATAGCGGATTCTCATTCCGATACTTTTAAACAAATCCAACGCTTTTTCCTGTAATTTGAAAGTCGTTTTTTCGACTTCGCAAATGATATTCGTTTTCCCTTGAAACAAGTTTTTTATCGCCGCTGATGGCCCCGAAAATTCCGTTCCAGCAATAGGATGTGTGGCAATAAAATTTCTTCTTCGCGGATGATTCGCTACTGCTTCGCAAATTGGCATTTTGGTAGAACCCACTTCAAAAACTATCGTGTTGTCACCAATAGCATCCAAAACTTTTGGCAAAAGGGTCAAGGCAACATCCACGGGAACTGAAACTATCACAAAGTCGGCTTCTGCCAAATCTTCGAATGTGGCCTCTTGATCAACAACTCCAAGGGCAATGGCTTCTGCCAAATGACTTTTGTTGTTGTCAATTCCATAAATAGTCGCATCTGGATGTAGTGATTTGATGTCCAAAACCATCGAACCTCCAATTAATCCTATTCCTATTACGTGTACTTTCATTTGTTAAAATCTATCTATTGCTTCTTGTATTTTTTCTTCTTTTACACAAAGTGCAAATCGAATGTAACCTTCACCATTTGACCCAAAAATGGTTCCAGGCGTGATAAAAATTGATTTCTCATACAATATTTTATCAATAAAATCTTCAGCAGAGGCAATTCCGGCAGGCAATTTAGCCCAAACAAATAATCCAACTCCTTCTTTGTAAACTTCACAACCTAGCTTCTCTGCTAGTTGTTCTGTCAAAACTCTTCTTTTTTTGTACACCGCGTTCATCGAATCGAACCACGATCTATCGCTTTTCAAGGCTTGAATGGCTCCTTTTTGAATTCCATAAAACATCCCACTGTCCATATTACTTTTTACTTTCAAAACAGCGTCGATACAGGCTGCATTTCCTAAAACCATTCCAACTCGCCAACCTGCCATATTGAAGGTTTTAGAAAGCGAATTCAATTCTAAAGCCACTTCTTTAGCTCCTTCGACTTGCAACAAACTAATTGGATTGTCATTCAAAACAAAACTATACGGATTGTCATTAATCAATAAAATGTGATGCTTTTTGGCGAAAGCCACTAATTTTTCGAACAATTCCAGACTCCCTCTCGCACCTGTTGGCATGTGTGGATAACCCAACCACATTATTTTCACTTTCGATAAATCTAATTTTTCTAAAGCTTCGAAATCAGGTTCCCAATTGTTTACTTCTGTTAAATCATAATAAACTGGAACTGCACCAACCAAATTCGTCACCGAAGAATAGGTTGGATACCCTGGGTTTGGAATCAAAACTTGGTCTCCTTCGTTCAAAAAAGCCAATGAAATGTGCATAATTCCTTCTTTGGAACCCATCAAAGGCAAAATTTCTGTGTTCGGATTTAAGGAAACTCCATAATTAGTTGCATAGAAATCAGCCATTCCAGTTCTCAATTCTGGCAAACCTTGGTAACTTTGATATTGATGCGCATTTTCTTCTTGCATTGCCAAAGTTACGGCATCAATAACTGCTTGTGACGGTCTCAAATCTGGACTTCCAATTCCCATATTGATAATGGATTTTCCTTCGGAAGCCAATTGTCTTACTTCTCTCAATTTTGAGGAGAAATAGTATTCTTCAACTATATCTAATCTTTTTGCTGTTGTAATCATATTCATAATTTTCACTAATGCTCTCCTTTTTGGAATTTGTTTTTTGCCTTTTGGAATTTCCTTTTCCTACGGTTTTGTATTTTTATATTCTCCTAATACTTTGAAATATTCCGCCATAATTTCCATCAATGATTTTGCTTTGGCGTAATCTTCATATTTATCGAAAGTCACGTCCACAAAAAACGAATATTTCCAAGGTGTTTCTATTTTTGGCAAGGATTGAATTTTGGTTAAATTCAGTTTGCAATCGCTCATTACATTGAGAACAGCTGCCAAACTACCTCTTTTGTGATCCAATTCGAATTTAATTGAAGCACGGTTAATTTCCTCTTTAGAAACAAAAGAATTCTCCTTTTTAATAATAACAAAACGCGTCATATTGTTATTAATCGTCTGGATTTCTGGGGCTATAATTTCTAAATTATACATTTCTGCCGCTGTTTTACTGGCAATGGCGGCAATTCCTGAAAGTTGTTTTTTCTGAATTCTACGAGCTGTTTCGGCGGTATCTTTGTCTTCGACCAATTTTATTTTAGGATATTTTTTTAAGAATTCCATACATTGCAACAACGCCATCGGATGTGAATGTACTTCTAAAACATCTTTGATTTTTTGCCCTTTTAAAGCCATTAAATTTTGATGAATATCTAAATAATGCTCTCCAATAATATGCAAATTGTTTTTGTCAATTAAGGCATAATTTGGAATAATTGGTCCTGCAATAGAATTTTCGATGGCCATAACCGCTTGATCCGATTTACCAGACAATACACTGTCAATTAATTTATCGAATGACAAACATTCATCCACCTCAACTTCATTGCCAAAATATTCTTGTGCCACCTGATGGTGGAAAGAACCTTTTATACCTTGTATTGCAATAATTGTACTCATAAATATTCAAAAAAAAATCCTGATTTTCATCAGGATTGTATATTAGCTTTATTTGTTTTTATAATCTTTCAAATAACCATAGACAATCCTTACTTCCTAAAGAAGAAATAGTAAGTATTGCTAAAATAAAAACGGTTAGTTGACATAAATATCACGGTTTTTTTTAAAATCCTCTGCGAATGTATAAATTTAATTTTAGCAACCAAAAAAAAAAGATGATTTTATTAGTCAAAAAAAAGAATTATCAAAAAAGCTTGCTTTTAATTCAATAATAATCAAAAAAGAACTCCAAAATCAAAATTAAAGCAACCGGCACTTATCCTAATCTCCCTAAAATCATAGACTTTCATTCGTTTTAGACATCCATTTCTTTCCTTCAGAAATTCGGGTAACCATCATGGATGCAACCAAATCGCCATTGGCGTTTAATAAAGTGGCCATAGGATCAATCAATGTTCCGATAATCATTGCAACCGGCAAGGCTTGCTCCATTGGCAATCCATAAACAGTTATTGCCAATACTTCTCCTATATAACCTCCGTTTGGAATACCTCCTTCAACAACTGAAACAATTACAGTAATTCCTATTGCTAAAAGCAAAGTACTTGGTTCTGTAAAATCTTTGCCAAACATGGCAAAAAGAATGGCAATTTTTATGATAGACCCGGTTGACGAGCCGTCTTTATGTAAAGGCGCTCCCAACGGAATCACAATATGACTGATATGCTTAGGTATTTTAATTTCCTCGGCTGCTTCGAGATTTGCAGGGATTGTCGCAATACTGCTGCAAGTTCCCAAAGCAGTCAAAGACGGGGTAATGTTGTTTTTCCAGAAGATTGACAGTCCTTTTTTTCCTCCCGCCATAAAAGCATACAAACTAAAAAACACAACAAAATAAAACAAGCAAACTCCATAATATAGTCCCAAAGGCTTCGCATAGGTGCCAAATAATTGCGGTCCAAAAATACCAACTTGATACGCAAAATAAGCTCCTAATCCCACGGGAGCTGTTTTCATTATTAAATGAAGCAATTGTTTCATCACCTCATCGCCGGATTTTAAAAAACCTTTGAAGTTCTCCCCTTTTTCACCCGATTGCAAAGTCGCAAAGCCAATTAAAAAAGAAAACAATATCAGCGCCAACATGCTTTTTCGGGTCAACAATTCTGAGAAATCATTCACAGTCAGCAATTGGGTTACTTGCGTTCCTACACTACTGTCCTGAATAGTTTCTACTGGGATTTTAGATAGTACAATATCTTGATTAATTGGAAAAAGCAATACACCTATAATCATTACTACCGCTGAAATTAAAACGGTAGCCAAAAAAACGCCTAACATAATGCTGAATAATTTACCAAGTTTTTCGGTTTTTTCCAAAGTGGCAACAGAGGTTGCAATCGTAAAGAAAATCAAAGGAATGATCGCGGTAAATAGCATATTCAAGAAAATATCACCTAAAGGTTTTATCACCTCCACTCCTTTTCCGAATACTAACCCTAAAATGCTTCCCAAAATTATTCCTCCTAAAAGCAACAAAATTTCGCTATAGTTTTTCAAGAAACTGCCCGATGATTTACTTTGACTAGCCATATTTTAAAAAATTTAGGTAAATATATAAATCTAAACGATAAAGTCCTCAACGTTTGTTAAAGTTTTGAACATTGATAAATATCAATGTGATACAAAAACAATAAATAAAAGTTTTTTCTGTTTACTTTTGCTACAAATAAATTTCAATGTCAATAGTAGTAAATAACATATCGAAAAGTTATGGTGTTCAAAAAGCACTGGACAACATTTCGTTTTCTGTCAAAAAAGGAGAAATCGTTGGTTTTCTAGGGCCTAATGGTGCTGGAAAATCAACTTTAATGAAAATATTGACTACCTATATTGCTGCTGATGAAGGGTCTGCAGCTGTAAATGGATTTGATGTTAATTCACAAGCCAAAGCCGTGCAACAATCCATTGGCTATCTCCCAGAACACAATCCTTTGTATTTGGATTTGTATGTTCGAGAATATTTGGCCTTCAATGCCGATGTATATAAAGTATCTAAATCCAGAATAGAAGAAGTGATTCAATTGACAGGTTTGTCCAATGAAAGCCATAAGAAAATAGGTGAATTGTCTAAAGGTTACCGTCAACGCGTGGGACTTGCCAATGCTTTATTGCACAATCCTGACGTTTTGATTCTCGATGAACCAACAACTGGATTAGATCCCAACCAATTGGTCGAAATTAGAAACGTGATAAAAAACGTGGGCAAAGACAAAACCGTTTTCCTTTCGACACATATTATGCAGGAAGTAGAAGCGATTTGCGACCGCGTAATTATTATTGACAAAGGGAAAATCGTTGCCGATAAAAAACTGGACAACCTAATTTCGGAAGAAAAAGAACAAATAATTGAAGTGGAATTCGACAATCAAGTAGAAGAACAATTACTTGCAAAAATCGAAAATCTGACTTCTTGTAAAAACACGCACGATATGATTTGGGAATTGACTTTCAACGCCGATAAAGACATGCGTCCCGCAGTTTTTGATTTTGCGAATGCCAATGGCTTGAAAACACTACAGCTTAATCAGAAGAATAAAAATCTAGAAGCAGTTTTTAGGGAGATTACGAAGTAATAACCAATATATAAATCTAAAAGCTATAAATTAAAAAACCGCAAAGAATTAACAATTAAGTCTTTACGGTTTAACTAAGTACTCAGAGCGGGACTTGAACCCGCACGAACATTGCTGTTCACTGGATTTTAAGTCCAGCGTGTCTACCAATTTCACCATCCGAGCATTACTTTTCGATGTTATATCTAATTTTTAGAAAAAATTAATTAAATACAGCACCATCCGAGCATTTTACTAATTTGATGTTATATCTAATTTTTATAAAAAATTAATTAAATACAGCACCATCCGAGCATTTTTACTTTTCGATGTTATATCTAATTTTTAGAAAAAATTAATTAAATACAACACCATCCGAGCATTTTTACTTTTTGATTTAAAACCCAATTGAAAATTCATTAAGATTTAAAACCTACTAAGCGTATGGTTTTGAGCGAAAAACGGGGCTCGAACCCGCGACCTCGACCTTGGCAAGGTCGCGCTCTACCAACTGAGCTATTTTCGCATTTACATTCTAAAAAGAACTCAATACTTAATCGTATTGCGGATGCAAATTTAAGACATTAATTCAATTACACAAGCCTTTTTTGTAAAAAATATGCAGACAAAAGATAATCTTCTGATAACCTAAACTTTAAACACAAAGAAACTATTTTTTAGTCAACATTCTTTTGATTTCGTTGAGTTTCATCAAAGCTTCCATTGGCGTAATCGTGTTGATATCGAGACTCAAAATCTCGTCTTTTATTTCTTCCAACAAAGGATCGTCCAGATTGAAGAAACTCATTTGCATATGCTCCGCCTGTTCGCCTTTCAGTCTCGAGCCGTCCTTCGCTGATTTGATGCCGTTCAAAGCTTCACTAGAGTGGTCTTTCTCCAATTTCTTCAACAACTTCTGCGCTTTCAAAATCACGATTTGTGGCATTCCCGCCATTTTAGCTACATGAATTCCAAAACTGTGCGCACTTCCTCCTTTTACTAACTTTCGAATAAAAAGAACGGTGTCTTTTAACTCTTTTACCGAAACATTGTAATTTTGGATTCTCGGTAAGGATTCACTCATTTCGTTCAGCTCGTGATAATGCGTCGCAAAAAGCGTTTTGGGTCGTGCAGGATGTTCGTGCAAAAACTCGGCAATTGCCCAAGCGATGGAAATTCCATCGTAGGTGCTGGTTCCGCGTCCTATTTCGTCCAACAACACCAAACTTCGGTCGGAAATATTGTTCAAGATCGAAGCGGTTTCATTCATCTCGACCATAAAAGTAGATTCGCCCATCGAAATATTATCACTTGCTCCTACTCTAGTAAATATTTTATCAATAATTCCCATTCTAACATGCTCTGCAGGAACAAAACTTCCCATTTGAGCCAAGAGTACGATCAAAGCAGTTTGACGCAAAATAGCTGATTTACCCGACATATTGGGACCCGTAATCATTATTAATTGCTGCGTTTCTCTATCCAAGAAAACATCATTGGCAATGTAAGGCACGCCAACGGGCAGTTGTTTTTCGATAACGGGATGCCTGCCGTTTTTGATATCCAATTCGAATGTTTCGTCGAGTTCTGGACAAACGTATTTGTTTTCAATCGCCAATTGGGTAAACGAACACAAACAATCTAGTTGCGCCACCAAATTGGCATTCATTTGAACAGGTTTAATGTACGTGGCAATCCAAGAAACTAATTGCTCGAATAATTCGACTTCAATTTTATAAATTTTTTCTTCGGCACCCAGAATTTTGGTTTCGTATTCTTTTAATTCTTCGGTAATGTACCGTTCTGCGCTAACCAAAGTTTGTTTTCGAATCCATTCTGCGGGTACTTTATCTTTATGCGTGTTTCGAACTTCGATATAATAGCCAAAAACATTATTGAAGGAAATTTTCAGGGATGAAATTCCTGTTCTTTCGGATTCGCGTTTTTCAATTCCTTCTAAAAATTCTTTTCCAGAGGTCGAAATCGCACGCAATTCGTCTAATTCGGCATTTACGCCTTTGGCAATTGCATTTCCTTTGGCTACAGCCACGGGCGCATCTTGATTCAAAACCGTTTTGATTTTTTCCCGCAATAAATCACAACTATGCAGGCTGTCTCCAATAATTTTGACCGCTTCTTGCGGACTTGCTAACGCCAGGGCTTTTATTGGAATAATAGCATCTAATGATTCCTTCAAATACACCACTTCGCGAGGCGACACTTTTCCTGCTGCAATTTTCGAAATCAAGCGCTCTAAATCGGAGATTTGTTTGATTTGTTTTTGAATGTTTTTCAACACCTCTTGATTTTCTTTCAAATACGAAACTACTTGATGGCGATTTCGAATTTTATTTGCATCTTTCAACGGCAAAGCCAACCAACGTTTGAGCAAACGACCACCCATTGGCGAAAGCGTTTTATCAATAACATCCAGCAGCGTGACCGCATTTGGATTGTAACTATGATATAATTCGAGATTCCGGATTGTAAATCGATCCATCCACACGTAGGCATCCTCTGCAATTCGCTGAATCGCCGTGATGTGTTGCACTTTGTTGTGTTGGGTTTCGGATAAATAATATAAAATTGCTCCCGAAGCGATAATTCCTTCGTGCAATTCTTCAATTCCAAAACCTTTTAGAGAAATGGTTTGAAAATGTTTCGTCAAAGTTTCAAAAGCGTAATCTTCTTTGTAAATCCAGTCTTCGAGATAAAAACTGTGATAATCATCTCCGAAAGTTTCACGGAAATTAGTCTTGCTGTTTTTAGGAACCAAAACTTCGCTTGGACTGAAGTTTTGTAACAACTTATCAACATATTCGGCATTGCCTTGGGCGGTGAGAAACTCACCTGTCGAAACATCTAAAAAGGAGATTCCGATCGATTTATTGGCAAAATAAATAGCCGCCAAGAAATTATTCGTTTTCGATTGTAATACCTCATCATTCATTGAAACACCGGGGGTAACTAATTCCGTAACACCACGTTTCACAATGGTTTTGGTCATTTTTGGATCTTCAAGCTGATCGCAAATGGCAACCCGAAGTCCTGCTTTGACTAGTTTAGGCAAATACGTATTTATAGAATGATGCGGAAAACCCGCTAAGGCGGTCTCCGTCTCAGAACCTGCGCCTCGCTTGGTCAAGGTTATTCCTAAAATTTTAGATGCTCGAACCGCATCTTCGCCAAATGTTTCATAAAAATCCCCCACACGAAACAACAAACAAGCATCAGGATACTTCCTTTTTATTTCGTTGTATTGTTTCATTAACGGGGTTTCCTTGACCTCTTTTCCTTTTGATGACAAAATGTATTTTTTAAATTTAAACAGAAGGCGAATTTATATATTTTGTAGCAAATTACGAGCAGTCTCCATATTTAAAATACATTTAAGTAAAATTTAAGTTGGTTTTTCGATTTTTTCCATAAATTTGTCATTCAAATCATAAATAAATTAACGATGAAAAAAATTATTGCTCTTTCAATAGCTCTTTTGGGATTCACTTTTTCAAATGCACAAGAGACTTCAAAAGCGACCAAATCTGCTAAAAAAACAACCGCAAAAACAACTGCCCCAGCACTTCCTAAAGTAGAAGGCGCAGGAATGGTTTTTGCAACTGAGACTATCGATTACGGCACTGTTGCGCACAACGCCGATGGAAAACGCGAATTCACTTTTACCAATAACGGTAATAAACCGCTGATACTTACAAATGTTGGGTCGTCTTGTGGTTGTACAATTCCTGCTTATCCAAAAGAGCCAATCGCTCCTGGAGCAAAAGGAGTAATAGGCGTTAAATATGACACTGCTAGAGTTGGTGCGTTTACAAAAACAATCACTATCACTTCAAATGCAGAAGGAATGCCATCAAAAGTATTGACCATCAAAGGAACTGTGCTTGCTGCTGACGCTCCAAAAAGCTAAATTTGTTTTAAATACCACAGAAAAGCTTCCTTTATTTTGGAAGCTTTTTTCATTTAACCCCAATTCCAACCTATGAGAAAGCTAGAAAACAGTGAACTCGACCGAAAATCAGTTGAAGATTTCAAACAATCCGAAAAAACACCCATCATCATTGTCCTAGATGACATTCGGAGTTTGCACAATATTGGTTCTGTTTTCCGAACCGCCGATGCTTTTTTGGTTGAAAAAATTTATTTATGTGGCATTACGGCAACTCCACCCAATAAGGAAATGCACAAAACGGCTCTTGGTGCCACCGAGACCGTAGCTTGGGAACACAATGCCAATGTCCTTGAAGTAATCGAGAATCTGAAAGATGAAAAAGTAACCGTTTTGGCAATTGAGCAAGTGGAAAGTGCTGTTTTCCTCCAAGATTTTAAAATAGAAAAAGATAAAAAATACGCCTTGGTGTTTGGCAACGAAGTATTTGGCGTTTCTCAAGAAGCTGTAGCTATCTGCGATGGCTGCATCGAAATTCCACAATTGGGCACCAAACACTCTTTAAACATTTCGGTGAGTGCTGGAATAGTCGTTTGGGATTTGTTCCAAAAAATGAAATGGCCTAAATAAAAGATGTTTAAAAGAAAATTATTACTTTTATAAAATGAAAATTAATGTTTTTTTTTAAGATAATTTTAGGCCTATTATTACTTATTCCGAAAAATACTTTCGCAATTAACCCGCCCGTAATCAAAGCAACAGGAAATCAAACCTATTGTCCAGTCACAAGCATCAAAATAGTTACTGGAGTAACAATAACTCACGATCCGTCCGAAACAGGTACTGATGCCATTTACATTCAAATTTCATCGGGATATGTTTCAGGTCAGGATCTATTAGCACTCGCTAATCCTCTTTTGCACCCTACTATTACTACAAATTGGAGTTCTTCAGAAGGAAAACTAAAACTCTTTAACCCAACAGGATTTCAAATTAGCTATGCCGATTTTGAAAAGGCTATAAAAGATGTGGAGTTTTCAAATTCTTCTACATCACCCTCTGGAACGAGAGATTTTTCGATAAATATAGGTTTTGGCGAAGCCAATTATTTACCCAGAAATGGGCATTTTTATGAATATATTGCAAGTCCAGGAATCACTTGGATTGCTGCCGAAGTACTAGCAAAAGGTAAAAATTATTATGGATTACAAGGCTATTTGGCCACTTTGACCGCGGCCGACGAAGCACAACTTTGCGGAGCACAAGCCCCCGGAGCCGGCTGGATTGGCGGCAGTGATGCTGCAGTAGAAGGAGAATGGAGGTGGGTAACTGGACCTGAAGCTGGAACTACTTTTTGGATTGGAACCCAATTTGGAGCCGCTACACCACCCTTCAATTATGCGAATTGGAATCCTTCATTCGAACCTAACAATGCCTTTAATGAAGATTACGCTCACATCAGGCCTTCTACCTCTACCAATCCGGGCACTTGGAACGACCTTCCAAACGCTGGTACTTCGGGAGACTATTATCCCCGCGGTTATATCGTAGAATATGGAGGTATGCCTGGCGATCCTGTCCTTCAAATTTCAGCAAGTACGAAAATTACAATGTCACAACTGACCGTCACTGCACCAAGTGCAGTTTGTTCTGGTGAAAAAACAACGCTTAAGGCTACTGCCGTATCGGGAACTATAAACTGGTATAATACACCAACAGGAGGCACATTGCTGCAAACAGGAACTAGTCCTAGTAGTTTTGAAACACCTGCACTTACTATCACTACCACTTATTATGTTGATAATGGATGTTCTCCAAGAACTCCTATGACTGCTACCGTAAATCCGCTGCCAATTGTAAATGATGTTACTATTATTCAATGTGATACTGATCTTGTTGTAGACGGAAAAACATTTTTCAATTTAACGGTAAAAAATACTGAAATTTCAAGCAATTTCGCCAACGAAAACTTTGCGTATTACACCAGTCTGAATGGAGCAAAAAATGCTGTCCCTGCAGATTTGATTTCAAATCCGTTGGCTTTCGAAAATACCATACCAACTCAAATGGATGTTTGGTCTAGAATTACGAACAAAATTACTAGCTGTGCCAGCGTCGGAAAAATCACTTTGAAAGTACCCGCAACAAATATTCCTCCCACCTATAAGATTCCCTTCGACCCAGTATGTGATGACTTTTTAGATATTAATGGAAATAATAATGCTAACAATAATAAGCGTGACGGGATAACCACTTTCGATTTCTCTTCGACAGAAGGAACTATACTAGCCTTACTCCCAACCACTCAAACATATACAATAAAATACTATAAAAACGAAGCAGATGCTTTGGCAGAATTGAATGTCATTCCCGATATTTCTAATTACAGAAACATTGGCTATCCTAACTCTCAAGATATTTGGATACGTATTGATAGCGATGTAGACAATGCCTGCTATGGATTAGGTCCTTATTTGACTTTAAACGTGGAGGCACTCCCCTTTGCCAATGCAGTAACCATTACTAGACAATGTGATGATAATGCGGATGGCATTTTCCCATTTAACACTGCAACGCTAGAATCTGATTTATTAAAAGGCCAAACCAATGTGACGGTTACTTATTTTGACCAAGCCAATAATGCGCTACAAGATGCCTACGGAGCAGCAATTACAAGTCCGTTTCCAACAACTTTTGCATCAAAATCTCAAACTATTAAAGCCGTGGTTACTAACAATACACCTCAAGGCTGTTTTGACGAAACCACCATCACTTTTACAGTAGATGATTCGCCTCAAGCTTTTCCTATCGATCCAAATTTAACAACCATTTGCGACGATGAAACAGATCCTTTGCAACAAGATGGCAAGGTTGCTTTTGCCACAACAAATTTTGAAGTAACCATTTTGAACGGTCAAACGGGAATGACTGTAAAGTATTTTGACCAAAATGGAAATGCATTGCCAAGTCCATTGCCCAATCCATTTGTAAGCAGCACCCAAAATGTGAAAGTTATTGTCCAAAACCCAGTAAACATCATTTGTAGTGCCGAAGTTATAATCCCATTTATTGTACAGCCAACACCAAAAATCAACTTAAATACCGACAAAAAGGACGACGAATTAGTTTGCCAAAACGATCCGAGTTTCTTTGTCCAAATTGATGCAGGTCTTCAAGACGGAAGCGACCCGAATGACTATGTTTACCAATGGAAAAAAGATGGGGTTGCCATAGGTGCAAATACCTATACTTTACCAGTAAATCAAAAAGGAGTGTATATAGTGGAGGTAACCAATAGTAGTGGTTGTACTAAAACTAGAACTATAACAGTGACCGCTTCCAATCTTGCAGAATTCACTGTTGATGTTGTAGATTTATCCGATGTCAATACCGTAACAGTCAACGCAACTGGACCTGGTGATTACCAATATAGCTTAAATGAACCTAATGGTTTCTGGCAAGATTCGAATTTCTTTGATAATGTACCGGCCGGTGTTCACATCGTCTATGTTAATGATAAAAATGGTTGTGGAACCGTTAATCAAGAAATTATACTCGTGGGAGTTCCTAAATTTTTCACACCAAACGGAGACAGTTATAATGATGTATGGGAAATAAAAGGAGTGGTCAAATACCCTCAAGCCGAAGTACGTATATTCGACCGTTACGGAAAGTATCTAACCACACTAAATACAACTAACAAAAGCTGGAACGGAACATATAACGGCTCCCCTTTACCATCCGACGATTATTGGTATATCTTAAATTTAGGAAACGGGAAACCTGAAATAAAAGGGCATTTTTCGCTAAAAAGATAATGTTCTAATGCTAATTTATTGGTGTATTTTTTGCCTGATTTCGTCCAAAATATAAAGGTAATCTTCTTGGTTTTTAACAAAATCTCGATCCGAAACGTCTATTATCAAAACATTCAAATCGGTTTGAGATTTAATATAATCCAGATAACCACTGTTGATTTTATCTAAATAATCAGCAGGAATATTTTGCTCATAACTTCGGCCTCTTTTTTTGATGTTTTGCAGTAAACGCTCCGTATTTTGATATAAATAAACATACAAATCCGGTTTTGGCATTTCACGGTACACGATATCAAAAAGCGTTCGATACAATCGATATTCGTCTTCCGCAAGTGTTATCTTCGCGAAAATCAAGGATTTAAAAATATGATAATCGGCCACGATAAAATCCTTGAACAAGTCAAACTGAGCTAAATCATCGGATAATTGTTTGTATCTATCCGCAAGGAAAGACATTTCGAGTGGAAAAGCATAGCGATTTTGATCTTCGTAAAATTTTGGCAAAAACGGATTGTCTGCAAAGCGCTCCAAAACGGTTTTGGCATTAAAATCTTCGGCAATCTTCGTGGACAAAGTTGTTTTACCAGCACCAATATTTCCTTCAAAAGCAATATAGTTGAATTGCTCCAAAGGAATCGAATCCAAGGGATTTTTTAAATTCTGTACGAATGTACAAACACTTTCGTCAGATGAAATCTCGACTAATTCAGCTATTTTTTTATGAAAAACAGGATGAATCCAGTTCAAGTTCAAATCCAACATTGGCAACAAAACAAAATTTCTATTTTGCATTAAAGGATGTGGCACTTGAAGATTATCATTGTCAATAATCTCTTCATTGAAAGCAATCAAATCAATGTCAATAATCCGAGATTGGTATTCTGAAGAAGTGTTTCGAATACGTCCGAGTTGGATTTCGATTTCCAAAATTTTGGATAAAATAGCATCAGCTGATAAAAAGGTATGTAAAACCAAGGCACAATTATAAAACGCATCGCTATCAAAACCCCAAGACGGAGACTCATACAACTTCGAAATTTTGATTACTGTGCCCACTTCTTGATGAATCAAATGGATGCAATTTTCAATATTTCGAACGCGATTGCCTTGATTCGTTCCGAGTGATAAAATGACTTGATTTTGTGATTTCATAAGAAGCACAAATTAACTAAAACAATTTTAGAAATAAACTATATTTGCCTGGGTGTTGATAACTATTTTTTACAATTTTTTTTCAAATAAATGTAACATATCAACACTTTTGACTACATATAGAAAAAATAATTATTATGAGATTTTTAGGAAATGTTTTAGCAACCATCGTTGGTTTGTTTGTGTTTTTAATGATGTTCTTTTTCGGAATTGTAATAATTGCAGCCATTTTTGGAGGTGAATCTGAAGAAATATCGGTAAAAAGTGATTCTGTAATCGAGTTAAAATTAACCGACGTTACCAATGATTATGCAGGAAAGTATAAGGATCCTTGGGTAGCAATTTTGTCTGACGGCGAAAAAGTAGGCTTGTCCGATATCCTCCTTGCAATTGAAAACGCAAAAACAGACAATGATATCAAGGGAATTTCTATATTGAATAATGATTCCCAATTGGGAATGGCGCAAAGAAAAGCATTGCGAAACGCACTAGAAGACTTTAAAAAATCAGGGAAATTTGTGATGGCTTACGCCAATACGTACTCCCAAAAAGAGTATTATTTAAATTCCGTCGCCAATACAATCTATATCAATCCCATTGGTGAATTTGACTTCAAAGGCCTTTCTGCCGAATTGATGTTTTTCAAAGATTTACAAGAAAAATCAGGGGTTAAAATGGAAGTTATTCGTCACGGCAAATACAAAAGTGCTGTCGAACCGTTTTTAGACAACAAAATGAGCGATGCCAATAGAGAACAAACTTTGTCTTTATTAAATTCTGTTTGGAGTTCTGTTTTAGAGGACATTTCGAAAAGTAGAAATATTTCGGTAACCAAATTAAACGAAATAGCCAATGGCTTGCTTGCTCGCACTCCGGAAATGGCAAAAGCTGAAAAATTAGTCGATGTGATTGCTTACGAAGATGAATATCATAACGCCATCAAAAAATTATTGAAAGTAGACAAAGACGAAGATTACAACAAATTAAGCATTCTTGACTACGCTCAAAAAGTAGCTACCACCGCTGAAATTTCTGCTGCTGAAGATAAAATAGCAGTAATATATGCTCAAGGCGAAATTATGGGCGGAGAAGGTGACATCAATACTATTGGAGAAGGCTCAATAAATCGCTCACTAATCGAAGCTAGAAAAGATAAAAATGTAAAAGCTATTGTACTTCGAGTGGACAGTCCTGGTGGAAGTGCTTTGACATCAGATTTGATTTGGAGAGAAATTGAATTGACTAAAAAAGTGAAACCAGTAGTGGTTTCAATGGGGAATTATGCAGCTTCTGGAGGTTATTATATTGCTTGTAATGCAAACAAAATTTTTGCTGAAAACAACACAATTACCGGTTCAATAGGTGTTTTTGGAATATTGCCTAATTTCACTCAATTAGCCACAAAAATTGGCGTTCATACCGAACAAGTGAAAACCAATGAAAATGCTTCTGAATATAGCCCGTTTGTGCCGATGGACGAAAAATTCAAAACGGTCACTCTTGAAAGCGTTGAAAATATCTACAAAACATTTGTGTCGCACGTTGCCGCAGGACGAAAAATGACTGTTGCTCAAGTCGATTCAATCGGGCAAGGTAGAGTTTGGTCGGGTTCTCAGGCATTGAAAATTGGTCTTGTAGATAAAATTGGAGGATTGGATGCCGCAATAAAAGAAGCTGCAAGCTTATCAAAAACTAAGAAATACAGCACTCAGAACTTTCCTGAATATGAAAAAGATATGAACGACATTTTCAAAAGTCTTCCTTTTGCAAAATCAAAAGAATCTTTTATCAAAGAAGAATTAGGAGAAGAAACCTATCGTTTGATGCAACAGATTAAAAAAGTGCAAACTCGCAAAGGAATTCAAGCGATGATGCCATTTGAAATTACCATTCAATAAATTTTATTTTAATAGTTTGCCCTTTTAGTCCTGCGCCATTGGATTGAAAGGGCTTTTTTTTAAATATTAATTTGCACCACATAACCTTCGGAACTGCGCACATTAAAAACGGTCCCGTCCTCAAAAATCAGATATTGTCCTTTTATTCCAGTTAATTTGCCTTGAAAATTGGATGTTTTTTCTAAACTCAAACTAATTATTTTCTTTGGATATTCCAAAACAGGAAAGTGCATTTCGTATAAATCATTTTTCTCATTGTAAAAATACTCCTGAACTTCAGCGGGAATTAAATTCTCCACTTTCAACCTTTCGGCAATTAAATCGACTTGTTCCACGTCATTTTGCAGCATTTTGCGCCAATTGGTTTTGTCGGCAAAATGATTTTTCAAGGCGACTTCCGTAATTCCCGCCAAATACCTATTGGGAACTTCTACAATAGAAATGGCTTGGGATGCGCCTTGGTCAATCCATCTTGTGGGCATTTGAGTTTTTCTAGTTACACCAACTTTTACTTCGCTGGACAAAGCCAAGTACACAATATGCGGCTGCAATTGCACTTTTTCTTCATAAACTAAATCACGATCTTGAATTCCCAAATGTGCCGTGCTCAATTCAGGTTTCATAATCCAATCGCCAACGGCTGGACTCGAATAAAAACAGTCGTAACAGAATCCCTGACGGTAAATTTTCTTCTTTTTACCACAATTCAAACATTGGTAACCCATAAAATTGATTTCCAAATTCTTGTTCAGCAATTGATTGACATTCAAAAAACTATTCTCAAACACCAAATAATATTGAATTGGATTTGCAAATTCGGTTTGCATTTTAGTAAGCGTGCCTTCGTATGTCATTGTTGCTTTTTGATTTTTGATTTTAGAATCAAGAAATAGAAATTAGAAATTTCCAAAACTTAAAAAAAAAACACTATTTTTGATAAAGTTGTAAAGTTAGTGTTTGTTCGCCTTTTTACAAATCTAAAATCTGAAATCTGAATGCCAATAGCCGTAATCAATTCTTTTGCTTCTTGGATGCTTAAACAAAGGATTCATCAAATTGAACTTTTCATAAAATATCCGAATGAAGTTCAGGAGGAATTGTTGATGAATTTGATTCGAGCTTCTGAAAATACAGTTGTAGGTCAACAATACGATTATAATTCTATATATTCTTATGCGACTTTTGCCGAAAGAGTTCCCGTTTCGACCTACGAAGAATTACAACCTTTGATAGAACGCACCCGAAAAGGGGAACAAAATGTTTTCTGGGAAACACCCATAAAATGGTTTGCCAAGTCAAGCGGAACAACTAATGCCAAAAGTAAATTTATCCCCGTAAGTCCGGAAGCTTTAGAAGATTGCCACTACAAAGGAGGAAAAGATTTGTTGTGTATGTATTTAAACAACAACGAAAATTCCGAAATGTTTTTAGGAAAAAGTCTTCGTCTTGGCGGGAGTGCCCAAATTTATGAAGACAACAACACTTCCTTTGGTGATTTATCCGCTATTTTAATTGAAAATATGCCGATGTGGGCTGATTTTAGCAGCACACCCAACAAAGAAATTTCGTTGATGAGCGACTGGGAAACTAAAATTCCAGCGATAATTAACGAAGTTAAAAATGAAAATGTAACCAGTTTTGCCGGAGTTCCTTCATGGTTATTAGTTTTGATGAATAAATTACTCACGGAAACTGGCAAAGGGAATTTACTGGAACTTTGGCCAAATATGGAAGTCTATTTTCACGGAGGTGTGAATTTTGAACCGTATCGCGAACAATACCAAAAAATACTACCTAAAAAAGATTTCAAATATTACGAAATATACAATGCCTCTGAAGGATTTTTTGCCATTCAAGATTTGAATTATTCCAGTGATTTATTGCTAATGCTGGACTATGGCATTTTTTACGAATTCATTCCAATGGATACTTTTGGAACACCGAATCAAAAAACGGTTCGATTGTGTGATGTGGAACTTTTTAAAAATTATGCTATTGTTATCACCACTAATTCTGGTTTATGGCGTTATCTGATTGGCGACACCGTTCGATTTACTTCATTAAGTCCTTATAAAATTAGGGTGACGGGTAGAACAAAGCATCACATCAATGTCTTTGGCGAAGAATTGATGGTAGAAAATACAGATCAAGCCATTGCCAAAGCTTGCCAAATAACAAGAACTGAAGTGGTTGATTATACTGTTGCTCCGGTATTTATGAAAGACAAAGAAAAAGGCGCTCACGAATGGATGATAGAATTCAAGAAAAACCCAGACGACATTGCTGATTTCCAAAAAGTATTGGACGAAACATTACAATCTTTAAATTCCGATTACGAGGCCAAACGTTACAACAATATGACGTTGAATCCTCTAATAATAAATATTGCAAGACCTAATTTATTCTATGATTGGTTGAAAGAAAAGGGGAAACTGGGCGGTCAGCACAAAATTCCAAGATTATCCAACGAAAGAGATTATTTGGAACAACTGAAAAATATGCAAGAAATTGTGCATCAATAATATGAAAAAACTCCTTTTGTTACTGTTTGCGATTTCTTTTTTGGCGTCTTGTGGACCGCATAGGATGAGTTGTGGCGCAAGGGGAATTTGTGAAAACATGGCTAAATCTACCAAAACAAACTCTTAATAAAATATGTTAACTAATAACTCAATAAGAATATGCTTTTCTTTACTCTTCTTTACTTTAATTAGTTGCGATGGAACTTTAGGCGGTTTTAATATTATTAGTTTTCCTGTATCGAAGAAAAAAATAGAAATTGCAATCGATAGTTTGTACTCTAAAAATCCTGAGTATAAAATCCCTTCTAAATGGGAGGAACATAACAACTGGGTCTTGTGGATCGCATAGGATGAGTTGTGGCGCAAGGGGAATTTGTGAAAACAAGGCAAAATCTACCAAAACAAACTCTTAATAAAATACTTTTTTAGATAAAAAATCCCGTCTTGAAAATTTCAATTCGGGATTCTCTGTTTTTTATACTAAAGGTTTCGCTTATTCTTGCATCATGTCAATGTGTCTGTCATGATAGCCTAGTAAATACAAAACACCATCAAGTCCCAAACTTGAAATGGACGTTGAAGCACTTTCTTTCACTTTTGGCTTAGCGTGAAAAGCAATGCCTAATCCTGCCAAATTCAACATTGGTAAATCATTAGCACCATCGCCCACGGCAATAGTTTGGTTGATGTGAATCCCTTCTCTTTCGGCAATAGCTCGCAGATATTCAGCTTTCTTCGCTCCATCAACAATTTCTCCTAAATATTTCCCAGTTAGTTTACCGTCTTTAATTTCCAATTGATTGGCGTAAACGTAGTCAATGCCTAATTCTTTCTGCAAATAATCCCCAAAATAAGTGAATCCTCCGGAAAGAATAGCGGTTTTATAGCCATAGTATTTCAAGGCTTTCATCAATCGATGTGCGCCTTTGGTGATTGGCAAGTTGATAGCCACATTGTGCAAAACATCTTCACTAAGACCTTCGAGCAAAGCCATTCTTTTTTTGAAGCTTTCGCTAAAATCAATTTCGCCATTCATTGCCGATTCAGTAATGGCTCTAACTTGCTCTCCAACTCCAGCCAATTCAGCCAATTCATCGATTACCTCTGTTTGGATTAAAGTCGAATCCATATCGAAACACACCAAACGGCGGTTTCTTCTGTACATATTGTCTTCTTGAAAAGAAATATCAACATCAAATTCTCCCGAAATTGCCATAAAATTGGCTGTCATTACCGTTTTATCTTTAATTTCACCTGTTACCGATAACTGTACGCAAGAACGAGGATATTCTTCAACTTCCACCACCGAAGTCCTACCTGTTAATCGAATGATAGAATCGATATTCAATTTTTGGTCTGACAATATTTTAGTTACAGCCGCCAATTGCACAGCAGTCAATGTTTCGCCCAAAACATTAATGATATATCGCTGTTTGCTTTGTCCCTTTACCCAAATCTCATAGTCTTCAATCGAAATCGGAATAAATTTAACTTTAATTCCCAATTCATATCCTTTGAATAATAAATCCTTTAAAACGCTTCCAGAACCGGAACCTGCTTTTACTTCAAATAAAATTCCTAAGGAAAGCGTATCGTGAATATCGGCTTGTCCTATATCTAAAATGGTTGCCCCATACGTGGCCAAAATAGCGGTTAAACCCGCAGTTACCCCAGGTTTGTCCTGACCAGAAACTTTCAACAAAATAATCTCTTTATCTACTATTGCCATTTGCATTGTATTAATTTACGATGGGCAAAAATCGACAATCTATTGGTTATAAAAAAGGATATTGAAGGTTTTTTTGGGAGAGGGAATTGGAGGTTTACACATACTAAGTTTAATCAAAGAAACTTCCAATACCAAACGTTACATCAGAAAATACTTTTAAGCTCTCAACCTAAACAAATAAAGCTCAAAAACACCCGTTTTGGAGCTTTATTTTACTTTTTATTGCCCTTGAAATAAAAAGATTTGACAACTTTCAAAAAGTTGTCAAATCTATCAAATGAATTACGAAGCGATTTCCAATCGTTTCAATAAGTTTCTATTCAAGGTTTCTTTGGCGTAATCCACGTCGATTTCCAAGATTTTATCATCAGAACTTGGCAATTCATACATCGCATCGGTTAGAATGGCTTCGCATAACGAACGCAATCCACGGGCTCCAAGTTTGTACTCCAATGCCTTTTCGACAATAAAATCCAATGCTTCGTCTGTGATAGTGAATTCCACTTCATCCATTGCAAACAATTTTTGGTATTGTTTGATTAAGGCATTTTTGGGTTGAGTCAAAATCGCTCTCAAAGTGGCTCTGTCCAAAGGATCCATATGCGTCAAAACCGGTAAACGACCAATAATTTCTGGAATTAATCCAAAATCCTTGATGTCTTTTGGGATAATGTATTGCAACAAATTGTCTTTATCGATATTATCCACATTTTTGGAAGTCGAATAGCCTACTGCTTGACGATTCAAACGTTTGGAAATGATTCGCTCCACTCCGTCGAAAGCGCCACCGGCAATAAACAAGATGTTTTGGGTATTGACCTCAACAAATTTCTGGTCTGGATGTTTTCTTCCTCCTTTTGGCGGAACATTTACCACGGTTCCTTCTAATAATTTCAATAAAGCTTGTTGAACGCCTTCGCCTGAAACGTCACGTGTGATGGATGGATTGTCGCTTTTGCGGGCAATTTTATCAATTTCGTCAATGAAAACGATGCCTCTTTCGGCTTTAGCCACATCATAATCGGCAGCTTGCAAAAGACGCGTCAAAATACTTTCGACATCTTCTCCCACATAACCAGCTTCTGTCAATACAGTCGCATCGACAATCGCCAAAGGAACATCCAACATTTTGGCAATGGTTTTGGCGACCAATGTTTTTCCGGTTCCGGTTTGACCTACCATTATGATATTGCTTTTTTCGATCTCAACTTCATCGTGCAATTCTTGTTGCATCAAACGTTTGTAGTGATTGTAAACCGCAACCGCCATTACCTTTTTGGTTTGGTCTTGACCAATAACATATTGATCCAAGAAAGCACGAATTTCTTTAGGTTTTCTCAGTACCAAGTCCGTCGGCAAGTGATTCTTACTGCTTGATTTTAATTCTTCTAATACAATTCCGTGGGCTTGTTCGATGCATTTATCACAAATGTGTGCATCGATTCCGGCAATCAATAAATTGGTTTCCGGTTTTTTTCTTCCACAGAACGAACATTCTAATTTTGGTTTTGCCATTTTTTCTTAGTGGTCAGTGGTCAGTGAGTAGTATTCAGTGAGCAGATTGAACTGAACACTATATACTAATCACTGAATACTGAATTTATCTTCTTAACACTTCATCAATCATTCCGTATTCTTTCGCTTCATCAGAAATCATCCAATAATCGCGCTCACTATCGGCATACACTTTATCAAAAGGTTGTCCTGAATGGTGTGAAATGATTTTATATAATTCATCTTTCAATTTCAACATTTCACGCAAATTAATTTCCATATCAGAGGCCACACCTTGTGCTCCGCCTGATGGTTGGTGAATCATTACTCTTGAATGTGGCAATGCAGAACGCTTTCCTGCTGCTCCAGCGCACAACAATACAGCGCCCATAGAAGCAGCCATTCCAGTACAAATTGTAGCTACATCTGGCTTGATGTATTGCATTGTATCATAAATTCCCAATCCTGCGTAAACGCTTCCTCCAGGAGAATTCAAGTAAATTTGAATGTCTTTTGATGCATCTGCGCTTTCAAGGAAAAGCAATTGCGCTTGAACGATGTTTGCAATTTGATCATCGATTCCTGTTCCCAAGAAAATAATTCGATCCATCATTAATCGCGAAAAAACATCTAATTGAGAAATATTCAGCTGACGTTCCTCAATAATATAAGGCGTCATATTAGTTGGATTCATTGCCGCTACGATTTTGTCGTAGTACATTGCGTTTACACCTTGGTGCTTTGTTGCAAATTTTTTAAATTCTTTACCGAAATTCATAGTTAAAAAGTTTAAGGTTTAAAGTTTAAGGTTGCTCAACATTGAACATTTGACCTTAAACAAATAAAAACAAAGAGCGTCAAAAAGATTATTCTTTTGACGCCCAAAGATACTAATTTTTTCTAAAAATTACTCACCATAAGATGCAGCAATAAACTGCTCATAAGTTACTTCTTTAGTTGTTGGATTTGCTTTTTCCTTGAATAATTCTAATAATTTCTCAGCAACAACTTGCTCTGAAAGTCTTTTTACTTCTTCTTGGTTAGATAAAACTCTAGCAACAATTCCTTGTACCTCTTCGTCAGTAGGATTCGTTTGTCCGAATTGTGCCATTTGCTGACGAATAGATTTAGTTGTAAACGCTTTCAAGTCTTCGAAAGTAATTTTGATATCCGATTGAGCCATCGCTTTTCCTTCGATCAATTGAAAACGCAATCCTTTTTCAGAACGAGCATATTCAACTTCAGCTTCCTCAGGTGATAATTTTTTCTCACCTACAGTTTGCAACCATTTTTTAAGGAATTCCGCTGGCAAATCGAATTTGGTGTTCTCGATTAAAAACTCTGTTACATCACCTAATAATTTTTGGTCTGCTTGTTGAGCAAATTGAACTTCAGCATCCTCTTTGATTTTGGCTTTCAATTCCTCTAATGAAGCTACGTTTCCAGCACCAAACAATTTGTCGAATAATTCTTGATTCAATTCTGCTGGTTCTGAAGTTGTAATCGCTTCGATAGTGAAGTCAACATCAATAGTTAAACCGTGAACATTGTCGTGACCTACTTTCAAATAATCCATCAATTGATGGTCATCTTGAAACAATCCTTTTGTATTAACAGTAACGACATCACCAACTTTTTTACCAATGAATTTATCGGCAGTCGCTTTATCTTTGAAAACTGACAAATTAATTGTAGTTGAATTTCCGATTCCTTCGGCTTCGTTAGTAAATATTCCTTTCAAATCAGCACCTTCAACAACCACTTCTTGAGTAATTGGAGTTCCAAATTGTTTTTGGATACGTTCTACTTGACCGTCGATTAATTTATCGTCAGCTTTTACAATATATTTTACAATCTCGTTTTTAGCATCTAAATCTAATTCGAAGTTTGGAACCAAACCGATTTCATATTCAAAAACCAATTCTTCGTTGTCCCAGTTGAAATCTTCGTTTACTTTTGCAAGCGGAGTTCCAAGAAGATTTAATCTTTCAGATTGCACAAAACGCTCCAAAGCTAAGTCAACAACTTTCTTTACTTCTTCTTGTTTGATGGCTTTTCCGTATTGTTTTTCAACAAGGTCTTTAGGAACTTGTCCTTTTCTAAAACCTTTTACAGTTGCCAAAGGCATTTTCTCATTTATTCTTTTTGCTACTTGACCTTTGTAATCCATATGAACAACTGTCATTACAATTGTCTCGTTTACTGCGTCTAATGCTACTCTTTTGATATCCATCTTCTTCTTTAATTTACATAATAAAATTGGGTTGCAAAAATATAAAATTTTCGCAACCCAAACAAGTTTTTAATCTCGAACCTTCGAGATTGTAATTTAGCCCCTCGGTTTATATAAAAACAGTAGTAAACTATTTGTCTTCGCCAATCATTTTAAACACAATTGACTGACTAATAGAAAGAATTATACTAAAAACAATAGCAGTCCAAAATGAATTTATTCTAAAACCGTCAACTAACGTCGAACATATCTTAATCATTGCTCCATTCAGTACAAATAGAAACAAACCCAATGTAAGGAATGTAACGGGTAATGTTAGGATAGTCAAAATGGGCTTTACAAATATATTAAGCAAACCCAAAACTGCCGCAACTATTACCGCAGTTGTAAAACCATCGATATCTACAGTTGACATCAAACTAGAAATAAGCATAACCAAACCAGCCGTAATAAGGATTCTAAAAAGTAATTTCATGTGCAATTTATTAAATGAATATTAATGATTACAAAACATCTTATTTCTAAAATCTATGTTTTGGTTATTTCAAATGTAAAAAAAATATTCTAAAAAATCCTTTTTATGACCACATTAATCCAGATTACAACTTAAAATCGACTTAAAAATCTAATAATTCTTCCTCAGAAACACCCGCTATGTATTTTACATTAAAACTTTTCACGATTTATTTTAAGAAAGAACTAGTTATTTCATAAAACAACTTTGGGTTTTCGGCGTGAAGCCAATGCCCAACATTAGGAATTGTTTCGACTATAGAATTTGGAAAATGACCATGGATTAACTCTAAATCTTCATCTAAAATATAAGTGGAGTTGCCACCCCGAATAAAAAGTGTAGGATTTGCAAAAACAGCATTTCCCGAAAGTTGTTTTCCAATTTCTTCGATTCTCTCATTGAAAACAGCCAAATTAAATCGGAAAGCCAATTGCCCAGGCTCTTGCCAGTACAAACTTTTCAAAAGAAATTGTCGCGTACCAAAATCCGGAATGTATTTTGCCAAAATCTCTTCGACCTCTGTTCGGCTAGGTTTCAGAGAAAAATCGACGGCGTTCAATCCTTCAAGAATAATTTGATGGTGTTGCGGGTAAAATTTAGGTCCGATATCGGCAACAATCAACCTTTCAACCATTTCGGGATGTTCCGCAGCAAAAAGCATTGCTGTTTTTCCTCCCATTGAATGTCCAAGAATATTGATTTTTTCCAGATTATTGGCCTTGCAATAGTTGTAAACATCCTCAGCCATTAGTTCATAACTAAATTCACCAGAACGAAAACTTCTGCCGTGATTACGTAGATCTAGTATATGAGTCTGAAAACCATCTGACGCAAATTGCAGTCCAATTGTTTTCCAGTTGTCGGACATTCCAAGAAACCCGTGGAGAATTAACAGTGGCTTGCCTACGCCTTCAATTTTTGAGTACAACATTTCATTGCAGATTTTAGATTGCAGATTTTAGATTGCAGATTGCTATCCAAATTCTTTTAGGTTTATTAAAAACTATTTCAGTTTTTGCAAGTACATATTCACTACATTATCCAAACCAAGATAAATCGCTTCGGAAATAAGAGCGTGTCCGATAGAAACTTCTAAAAGTCCCGGAATGTTTTGTTTAAAAAACGCAACATTATCCAAACTCAAATCGTGACCGGCATTTATTCCCAAACCGAGTTCATTGGCCAAAACAGCCGATTTCACATAAGGGTCTATTCCGTTTTTATTACCCAAAGCATATTGGTGTGCAAAAGCTTCGGTATACAATTCGATTCTATCGGTTCCTATAACTTTAGCGCCTTCAATCATTTCTAGGACTGGATCCACAAAAATCGAGGTTCTTATGCCGTTTCTTTGAAACTCTTGCACCATCTCCATCAGAAAACCTTTGTGTTGAATGGTATCCCAACCCGCATTTGAAGTAATCGCATCGACAGCATCAGGCACCAAAGTAACTTGCTCTGGTTTGATTTCGAGAACTAAATCGACGAAACTTTTTTCTGGATTTCCTTCTATATTATACTCAGTGTGCACTATCGCCTTTAGATCACGAGCATCCTGATATCGAATGTGTCTTTCGTCAGGACGGGGATGAATAGTGATGCCTTGACCTCCAAATTTTTGAATATCGGCAGCAACTTTTAATAAATCAGGAACATTTCCTCCACGAGCGTTTCGTAAAGTAGCTATTTTGTTAATATTTACACTTAACTTTGTCATTAGAATAGTTTTCAGTCATTGAATGGCAAAAATACAAAGTAAAACTAGCTGTTATTGCATAATTTTGATTATTTTGCATCAAATTTTCGGGAAGACTTTATGATGGAGATCACCAACTATATTACCAATGATTATAAAGCAATTGACAGTCAGGAAACTATTTCTGCAGCTCAAGAGTTTTTTGATGAATGTACTTTTTCGCATTTTCCTGTGCTTGGAGAAGGAATTTATATTGGCAGTATTGCTTCTGAAGATCTAGAAACTTTCGACAGTTTTAAAAAAATTTTCGATTACAGGTATTCGCTTGAAGGCTTTTTTGCAAGAGAAAATATGATTTGGCTGGATGTTTTGGAGGTTTTTGCTAAAAACCACTCCAATTTAGTTCCCGTTTTGAATGAAAAAAATCAATATCTGGGGTATTATGAAATTAGTGATATTCTAAATTTCTTTCACGAAACTCCTTTTTTACAAGAATCTGGAGCAATTCTTGTGATACAAAAAAAGACTTTGGGCTATGCTATTGGAGAAATAACTCAAATAATAGAAAGTAATAATGGTCGAATATTGGGATTATTCGTCTCAGCATCTGATACCGAAAACACCCAAGTGACTGTCAAAATTAGTTCAGGAGTAATGAATGAAATAATACAATCATTCAGACGGTATGATTACGAAATCATTTCCGAACATTTCGAAGACAATTACATCAACACCTTGAAGGAGCGTTCTGATTACTTAGACAAATACCTTAATATATAAGCCCTAATGAAAGTAGCCATCTACGGTCAATACTATCTCAATAGCACCGAACCTATCATAAAAGATATTTTCATTTTTCTGATTAAGAATAATGTCGAAACCCTTATCGAAGCTAATTTTTTGGATATGTTATTCGAAAAAAATCTGTTCGAAAAAAAACATTCAACATATCAATCCTATACAGAATTAGATAGTAGTTTCGATTTACTAATAAGCATTGGTGGAGATGGAACTATTTTAAGAGCAGCCACTTTGGTAAAAGATACAGGCGTGCCAATATTAGGAATAAACGCTGGTCGATTAGGTTTTTTAGCAACTGTTCAAAAAGACAACATTGCTGAATTTATGCAATTCATCATCGATAAAAAGTATTCTATTTCTAAAAGAACCTTGTTAAGCTTGTCTTGTTCTCCTGAAAACGAAGCTATCAAAGACCTCAATTTTGCTATTAATGAAATTACTGTTAGCCGAAAAGAGACGACTTCGATGATAACCATTGAAACCTATCTAAACGACGAATATCTAAATTCTTATTGGGCTGACGGATTGATTATAGCAACTCCAACGGGCTCTACAGGTTATTCGATGAGCTGCGGAGGGCCAATTTTTACTCCAAATGTAAAAAGCTTGGTTATTACACCAATTGCACCTCACAATCTAAACGCTCGCCCACTTGTCGTAACAGACAATACCGAAATTAGGCTTAAAGTTTCCGGCCGCGACGATCACTATTTAGTTTCTCTAGATTCAAGATTGTTTTCTGTAAAAAATGATACTGTTTTACATATCAAAAAATCTCCCTTTAAAATAAATATGGTAGAAATCCCCGACGCAACTTTCCTGAAAACATTGCGAACCAAACTTTTTTGGGGCGAGGACCGAAGAAATTAAATCTAATTCGCTTCTCGATATACAAAATCCTTCTTTTTATCGTTTCTCTAGTATTGAAGCACTAATTTTTAGAAAATTTTGTTTCAAATAACCAATTAGTTACACATTTACCATAATGAGTATTGATTGGCGTCGATAATTATTATATTTGCACGCAATTTTTAATTAAATGTATAAATTTTTCAAGCTAATTTTTTTATTTTGCTTCATTTCGATGAATGCACAGATTCACGAAGTTGGTATTTTTGTAGGCGGAAGCAACTACATAGGCGATGTTGGCTCAACAACCTATATCGCACCAAACCAACCAGCAATGGGAATTTTGTACAAGTATAATAAAAACCCGAGGCTTGCCTACCGATTTTCATTGAATGGCGCTTATTATCAAGCTGACGATCTTGATTCTAAGGAACCAGGGAGAAATCAAAGAGGATATCAATTTAAAAATAGTATAAAAGAAGTATCTTTAGGGCTTGAATTTAACTTTTTTGATTTTAATTTGCACGAGGTTGAAAGAAAATATACGCCATATGTGCATTCCGGAATTAATTATTTAAGATTTCGTGATAGCCATTTAGATTCAAACAACATTGTAACGCAGGAAAGAATTGGCGCGTTTGCCATTCCGATGACAGTAGGTGTAAAATCGAATGTATGGCCACACTTGATTTTGGCTTTAGAAGTTGGGGCTCGATATACATTTACGGATAATTTAGACGGAAGTAATCCAACGGACGACAGTTGGACAAAATTTGGAAATATAAATAATAACGATTGGTATGTTTTTTCAGGAATAACACTAACCTATACCTTTGGAAACAAACCTTGTTATTGCGCAGAATAAAAAAATGAATTTACTAGACGAAATCGACATAACCAGATTGCCCAATCACCTCGCTATCATAATGGATGGCAATGGCCGTTGGGCAAAAAAACAGGGGCTTCTCCGCGCTTTCGGACACGAAAGAGGATCAAAATCGGTCAAAGACAACATAAAAACTTGCGCCGATTTGGGAATAGAATACCTTACCCTATATGCTTTTTCGACAGAAAATTGGAACCGACCAAGAATAGAAGTCGAAACTTTAATGAAATTATTAATCAAATCATTAAGGAAAGAGCTCAAAACCCTACAAGAAAATAATGTCAAAATGAATGCTATTGGCAATTTAGAAAAATTACCAAAGTCAGCTCAAGACGAACTTTTTGATGTAATGGAAAAAACAAAGCATAATACAAAAATGACCCTAACCCTCGCTTTAAGCTACGGCGCCAGAGAAGAAATTGTAAATGCTGTAAGAAACATAAGTAATAAAGTTAAAAATAATATAATTTCAATAGACGATATTGACGATTCAATTATAAATGAGCATCTTTACACCCGAAATTTACCTGATGTAGATTTATTGATTAGAACAAGTGGAGAGCATAGAATAAGTAATTTTTTGTTATGGCAAATTGCCTACGCAGAGTTGTATTTTACTGATGTATTATGGCCGGACTTTAAGGAGAAAGATTTATATGAGGCTATCATTAGTTATCAAAAAAGAGAGCGTAGATTTGGAAAAACAAGTGAACAAATTAAATAATTTTTTAGTGTTACAAAAAAGCATAAAGATACTCATAGGCCTTTTGATTTTTGGAAGTTTTTCGCAAATTAAAGCACAAGATAGAGTACCGTTCGACCAAGGAAAAACATATATCCTAGCCAAAGTCGACATCGTTGGAAAAATAAGTTTTAACGCAAATACAGTAACCACATTTGCTGGCCTCGAAAAGGGACAGGAAATAACAGTTCCGGGAGAAGAAATTAGTAATGCCATCAAAAAACTGGGAAAACTTGGGCTTTTTGACGAGATTTCCTTTTATGTAAATAGAATCGAACAAGACAGCATTTACCTTGATTTGCACGTTGAAGAACTACCGAAATTAAACGAAGTAAAGTTTGTTGGCGTAAACAAAAGCAAGATTGAAGCCCTTATAAAAGACAATGGTCTTACCAAGGAAAAAGTGGTTAATGAGAATTTAATCGCTACTACAAAGTATTATATCGAAAATAAATACAAAAAAGACGGTTTTTTCAATACCAAAGTAAACATAAATACCGTTATAGATACTTCAATGACAAACCATGTTAACATGTTGGTTAAGATTGATAAAGGATCGAAAGTCAAAATAAAAGACATTGTATTTGAAGGAAATAAAGAGATAAAATCTGAAACACTTCGTGCCGCAATGAAAGATACGAAGCGAAAAACATTGATAAGTCTAAAAACATCTAAGTTTATTCAAGCTAAATACAATGACGATTTAGAAAAGGTAATTGCAGCTTATAAAGAAAGAGGATACAGAGATGCTAGAATACTTTCGGATTCAGTTGCTTATAATGAGGAACTAAAGGCTATCATGATTAAAATTAAAATCGAAGAAGGTAATAAATATCGATTTGGAAACATTAAATTCCTTGGAAATACTGTGTATTCTGACGAGGGACTTCTTGGCATGTTAGGAATTAAAAAAGGAGATACTTACAATGGAGTTTTATTAGAAAAAAGAATTGCTGATAAAACCAAACCAGACGGGGATGATATTACCAATTTATACCAAAATAATGGTTATTTGTTCTCTAATATCAATGCTGTAGAAACCAAGACAGCCAACGATTCTATCGACTTTGAAATTAGAATTACCGAAGGTCCAATTGCGTATTTCAACAAGATTACAATTTCTGGAAACGACAAGACAAACGACCATGTTGTGTATCGAGAGTTGAGAACTAAACCGGGAGAAAAATACAATAAGGATTTACTGATCCGAACTATTCGTGAAATTGGGCAATTAGGTTTTTTTGACCCAGAATCGATTGAGCCAAAATTCAAAAACGTAGATGCTGCAGCCGGTACAGTAGACATCGATTATCCTTTGACTGAGAAAGGTGCGAGCCAGATAGAACTTCAAGGAGGTTATGGCGGTGGAGGTTTTATTGGAACTTTAGGTTTATCATTCAATAACTTTTCAGCTAGAAATTTGTTCAACAAAGAAGCCTACAAACCTCTTCCTATGGGTGATGGTCAAAAAGTATCTTTAAGACTTCAAGCAAGTTCCTTTTTTAGAACTTATAGTTTGTCATTTTCTGAACCTTGGTTTGGAGGTAAAAAACCAGTTCAGCTAAATACCTCCTTTTCGTATACTCAGCAGTTTTATAATAATTTCCAAACGCAAAGAGTGGACAAAAGTCGTAGTTTTAATATCATGACGATTTCGGCAGGGATTTACAAACGACTTACTGTTCCAGATGACTACTTTGGATTGTCACAAACGGTGAGTTATCAACATTACGACCTAAAAAATTACAATACTGGATTATTCACCTTTGGAGACGGAGCATCAAGAAACTTAGCGTATACTATTGGTTTATCCAGAAGCAATAAAGGTATCAACCCCATATTTCCAATTTACGGAGCTGAATTTAGTATAGTAGGTAAGTTTACATTTCCTTATTCCTTGGTTAATGGTGTAGATTATGCAACTCTAGGCGATCAAGAAGAATACAAATACATTTATTCAGGACCATCTTATACTGGCACGAATGGAATCAGGGTAAACAATGGTGATTATTTAGAGGCAATTCCTAGCCAAAGTAATCCGACCCCAAATAGTGTGTCAAATTATCAAGATGCTGCTGCTGACCCTGCAAAAGTGGATCAAAAGAAATACAATTGGCTAGAATATTACAAACTTAAATTCAAAGCAGATTGGTACACAAAAGTATTAGGAACTCCAAAAAGCCCATTGGTTTTGCGTTCTCTTGTTGAGTTTGGTTTCTTAGGAGCCTACAATCAAGACCGAGGAATTATCCCATTTGAAAGGTTCTTCTTAGGAGGAGATGGAATGCAAAACTTCGCTATGGACGGAAGAGAAGTAATAGCATTAAGAGGTTATCCTAATAGCTCATTGACACCTATAAACAGCCAAGGAGAACCAATTGGAGCAACAATTTACAATAAGTTTTCATTAGAATTAAGATACCCAATAACCTTAAAACCATCGGCGTCCATTTATGCTTTAACATTTTTAGAAGCGGGTTCCTCTTTTGATACTTTCAAAAATTACAATCCTTTTGCTTTAAGTCGTTCTGCCGGCGCTGGTTTAAGAGTATTTATGCCTGCATTTGGATTATTAGGAATAGATTTCGGATATGGATTTGATGGCTTACCTTTGCCTAATGGCTTACTTAGACCACAAGCTAATGGTTGGGAAACTCACTTTATCATTGGACAACAATTTTAATAGTTTGATATAAATTTTTCTAATACATCAAAGTTATGAGAAAAGGATTTTTATTTATATTTTTAGCCCTGTTTGTATCTAATACAATACAGGCACAAACTAAAGGTACAAAAGTGGGTTATATTGATATGGAATACATTTTGCAAAATGTTCCAGGGTATACTGAAGCTCAAACGCAACTTGAATCGAAGGCCCAAATATGGAAGCAAGAAATTGAAGCCAAAAAAACCGAAATTAACAAACTAAAAGAAGCTTTAAAAGCCGAAAAAGCATTACTTACAAAAGGCCTGATAGAAGAAAGAATAAGTGAAATCGTGTTCCTTGACAATGAGTTATTAGAATATCAACAAAAAAGATTTGGACCAAATGGGGATTTGATGACCCAGAAAAATGGCTTAACAAAGCCAATTCAAGACCAAGTTTTTTCGATCGTTCAAGACATAGCCGAAGTAAAAAATTATGATTTTATTTTTGATAAAACTTCTGATATGACTATGCTCTTCGCAGCAAAAAGATATGACATTAGCGACCAAATAGTTCGTGTTTTAAATAAAACAGAAAAGAGAGAGCAGCTAACAAAAAAACAACTCAAAGAAGAAGCTGAAAAAGAAGCCAAGGAAGAAGCAATGTATGACAATCCAGAATTGGCAAAAAAACAAAAATCATTAGACGCAAAAAAAGCAGCACGTGATCTCGTTATAGCCAATAGATTGTTAGCTGAAGAAGAAAAAAGAAAAGCAGCAGAGGAACGAAAACAAAAAATCATAGATGATAGAGCTGCAAAGAAAAATGGAACAGCCACACCAACTGTAAAAACAGAAGCTTCGGCAGGTGCCCCTGCCGTAGATAAAGCTGCTGCCGCTGCCGCTGCGAGGCAAGCTCAAATTGATCAAAGAAACGAAACTATTAAACAGAGAAATCAAGCTGCATTAGATAAGAAAAAAGCATTAGAAGAAAGACAACAACAAATTATTGAAGAAAGAGCTGCCAAAAAAACAGGCGGTACTCAACCAAATCCATCTGCTGCACCAGCAACTGGCACTGAGGCTGAAACTAAAGCTGCAAAAGCAGCTGAAGCAACATCTGCCGCAGCTGAAGCAAAACAAAAACAAGCCGATGCCAGAGCAAAAACTTTAGAGGACCGCAAAAAAACAGCAGAAGAAAACAAAAAAGCACAAGAAGAGAAAAGGCAACAAGCTATAGATGCTAAAGCAACAAAAAAAACTGGCACGGTTTCTGAGAATACAGTAAAAGAACCAGCTAAAACCGCAGCCGAACCTGTCAAAGAAACAGTAGAAACTGCCAAAACAAAAGAAACTACTGCCAAAACTGCAGCAGAAATTGAGAAACAAAAACAAGCTGATGCAAGAGCAAAAGCAATAGAAGATAGAAACAAAGTAATTGAAGATCGCAAAAAAGCTTTAGAAGAAAAAAGAAAAAAAGTATTAGAAGATAGAGAAGCTGCGAAAAAAGCACAAGAAGAAAAAATAAAAACAACAAAAGAGAATACAAACAATAATTAATTAATATTTTAAAACGATGAAACAAATCAAAACTTTACTAATTGCTGCAATACTTATTTTAGGAGCCAGCCAAACTATTAATGCACAAGCAAAAACAGCTCATGTTGATGTAAGCGAAATTATGACAAAAATGCCTGCGATGATTGATGCTCAAAAACAATTGGAGACTTTGAGCAAAACCTATGATGCAGAGTACAAAAAAATGGCAGAAGAATTTCAAACTAAGTTAAAAAAGTATGACGCTGAAGCTGCTACAGTTACTGACGCAGTAAACGCTGAACGTCAAAAAGAGGTTCAAGATATGCAAAAAAGAATCCAAGATTATGGACAAAATGCACAAAAAGAATTGCAAACTAAACAAGAAGAAATCACAAAACCTATCTACGAAAAAGTAAGAGCTTCAATCCAAAAAGTGGGTAAAGCGAAAGGTTTTCAATATGTTCTTGATGGTTCAACTCTTTTGCTTGCAGACGGACCAAACCTAACTGTTGATGTTAAAAAAGACTTAGGTTTCTAATCAAAACCTGAAATAAATTAAAAAAGCTCAATCAAATTTTAATTGAGCTTTTTTTATGATCTCAATTTCTAGGTTTTTTAAAAAGTTGCACCTAACTTTGTTACTATGGATAACAATCGACCGATAGGAATTTTTGACTCAGGCATTGGAGGCACCTCTATTTGGGCTGAAATCCATCAGTTACTCCCCAATGAAAAAACAATCTATTTAGCCGATAGCAAAAACGCTCCCTACGGACAAAAATCCAAAGCAGAAATTATTGCGCTAAGCATCAAGAATACAGAATTCTTACTTAATTTGGGCTGCAAATTAATTGTAGTAGCATGCAACACCGCCACGACAAACGCCATTCAAGAATTACGTGAAAAATACAACGTGCCTTTTATTGGGATTGAACCCGCGATAAAACCGGCCGCAACACATTCGCAAACACAAACGATAGGAATTTTAGCCACTCAAGGCACTTTGAATAGTGCACTTTTTAATAAAAATGTCGAAAAGTTTCAAGATACCAAAATTATAGAACAAGTAGGACATGGATTGGTGCCCCTCATCGAAGGCGGAGCTATAAACTCCCTTGAAATGACAAAATTGCTTCACTCCTATCTAACTCCTATGATCGACGCAAACATCGATTATCTCGTGCTAGGATGCAGTCATTACCCCTATTTAATCCCACAAATAAAAAAGATACTTCCTTCACATATTCATATAATAGATTCAGGCGAAGCTGTAGCCCGACAAACACAAAATGTATTGAGAGATAAAGTAGGATTCTCAACTCTTGAGAATACGAAACCAATATTCTACACCAACTCCAATCCAAAAGTACTATCGGATATTTTGCAGAACAAATATGAAATAATCGAAAAGGATTTTTGAAGACCATAAGAGATTATGTAGGGCAAACTCCGCAGTTATTTTGTTACCACGAATTACACAAATTTGGACAAATTTTAGTGCTTCTAAAAATAGAATTGCAGCAATTTAATCTGCCTTTGGCAGATTAGTGGAATATTATGACATCCAAATTGGTGTAATTTGTGTAATTTGTGGCTGATTTTTTAGCTTTGAAACTGTTGCTTTGTCTCAGAGTTATTCTTGCGGCTTGTACCAACTAGAATACATCACATAATTGTTGGCAATCCGCTCAATTTCACCAGCAAAATCAGATTGATCGATTTCTTTTACTTTTTTAGCTGGCACGCCTGCATAAATACTGCCCGACTCGACCACTGTGTTTTGAGTAACAACAGCCCCAGCCGCAATAATTGAATTACTATTCACAACGCAGTTATCCATAACAATTGCTCCCATTCCAATCAATACATTATCGTGAATCACGCAACCGTGAACCAACGCATTATGCCCGATAGAGACATTGTTCCCTATGATTGTAGGGTGTTTTTTATATGTGCAGTGAATAATAGCGCCATCCTGAATATTTACTTTATTCCCAATGGTAATGAAATGCACATCGCCTCTAACAACTGCATTGAACCAAACACTGCAAGAGTGTCCAAAACTAACTTCACCAACAATGGTAGCATTTTCGGCTACATAACAATCCTCTGGAATAGAAGGTGTTTTTCCGTTTACAGATTTTATTAGCATGTCAAGAAAATTAAATGGTGATGAAATTTGCTTTTAATTGATCGCAGGACAATTACACTCGTATTTTTCGCGTTGGCAAAATAAATCGATTCCGAAAGTAATTTGATGAAACCCACCAGTATCGAAATTAACGTCTCCTGAAAGATAGGAATACGTATAAGCAAACATAAATTTTTTATAATTTATACCAAAAATCGGCGTCAAATACTGTAATTTTTGCGAAGAAACTCCACTTCCACTCAAATATTCTGCTCCGTCAAAACTAGTTCTATAGGATAAAGCAGCCCACAGCCTTCCAAAATCGAAATTTTTGTAGGCTTTCATATTGACATCAATTGACTTTTCTTTAGTTTGATCAACAAGCTGAAACATAAGCGATGGTTCCCATAAAATTTTGTCTTTATCACCAAAAACATATCCTGCACTCAACAAATACTTGCGCAAATTAGTACTTTCAAACTCAGTATATATATTTCTATCTGACTCAATTATATTCTGAATAGTGGCGTGGACATAAAAATCAAGATAATTATATGAAGCACCAATGTCTAGATTAAAATAAGAAGCATCTTGCACAATAGCACCGTTTATTATCGGGTCAAAATCACCAGATTGCAAAAACTCTGTCTCATCCAATTGACTTTGCAATAAAGAGGCACTCATACCAAAAGACAACTGATTCAAATCAATATTATCTCTTGAAAACATCAGATGATGCGCATAGGTTAATTTCGCACCTTTTTGAGAGTGATAGCCGTTTTTATCATTAAAAAGTATGATACCTACACCAGACTTCTCTCCAACTCGACCGTTATAACTTAAGGTTTGTAATGCAGGAGCATCTGTCTGATCGAACCATTGCTTACGGGCTGTAAGCCTAATTTTATCACAATTAGCAGCACCAGCCATTGACGGATGTAGCAAATAATAATTATCAGACAAATAGTCGGAATAGACAGGTATTCCCAATTGAGAAAAGGAACTATGTGCTATAAAAAACAGAATTATAAAAATCTTAAATTTATGACTCATTCAACAAGAATTATACTTAGAATTGGGGGCAACAATTAAATAAAAAAAGCATTACGGTATAAACAAAAACGTTTTATACGTTAATTTATTCTTTAAAAAATCAAATATAGTCAATAGTGGAAAATATCTTTGTTAAATTTGTAAAAAATTACAAAAATTATGTCAAAAATAACCATCAAGGAAACACAAAATCCAAGTATTTTAAAATTTGAATTTGAAGATTTCATTACTAAAAACGAGAGTTTCGAATTCAAAAATATCGATGAAACCAAAAATTCGCCTCTTGCGCAACAACTTTTTTATCTTCCTTTCGTAAAAACAGTTTACATCTCTGGGAACTTCATTGCTATAGAAAAATTTAGCATTGTAGAATGGAATGATGTAAAAGATGCAGTAGCGGATCAAATAGAAACTTATGTTGCTAATGGCGGACAAATCGTTACTACATCTGATAACCAAACGAAAAAACAACCCATAACCGTTTATGGAGAAACAACTCCAAATCCGTCTGCATTAAAATTTGTGGTAAGCAGAATGCTGACCAAAAGCGCAGTCGAATTCAAAAATATTGATCAAACTGCAGCTTCTCCCTTGGCAAAAGAACTTTTTAAATTTCCTTACGTTAAAGAGCTTTTTATCGACGAAAATTATATTTCAGTAACCAAATATGACATTAATAATTGGGACGAAATCACGCTGGAATTGAGAACTTTCATCAAACAATACATCGAAAACGGAGGAACTGTTCTTGACGAAAGTCTCATCGTGGCCAAAGCCGAACAAGAAAAAGCAAAAACGCAAGAGTTTGACAATCTTGATGTTACTTCACAGCAAATCATCAATATTTTAGAAGAATATGTAAAACCAGCTGTTCAAGCTGATGGTGGAAATATTGTATTTGAATCCTACGACGAAACCGATAAAACCGTAAAAGTAATTCTTCAAGGTGCTTGTAGTGGTTGCCCTTCATCAACTTTTACCCTAAAAAGCGGAATCGAAAATATGCTAAAAAGCATGCTAAACGACGAAGAAATTAAGGTTGAAGCCGTAAACGGATAAATAGTAGTAAACATCCGGTCACAAAATTCAGCTATGGAAAAAGATCTATTCCAAATGGATGGACCTAGCATTAAATTATTCAGAAGAAAACAAAGAACTAGCCATCTGTAGTAAAAATGCATTAGAATATTGCAGCAAAATAAATAGCTTATACTTACCTAATATTCAATTGTCAGGAACAGAAAAACTTTCAACCCTTCCGTTTTTGAAAGAACGTTATGATGCCAATCGAATACAGTTTTATCTTTGCCAAAATCGTACTTGTTTGGCTCCAACAGATGATTTTGAAGAAATTATGGACAATTTAGCTTAAGTTAAAATAAATTTTCTTATTATTGTTAACTAATTAAAAATCAAAAAACTATGGGAGTATCATCATTTTTTAAAAATCTTTTTGGCAAAGCCAATATAGATGTAGATTCGCTAGCCAATCAAGCTGAAAGTTTGACCTCGGATGCTATTGCAAAAACGAAAGAAGTTTCTGCACCGCTTATGGAAAAAGTGGAAGATTTGGCTGAAACAGCAAAGGAAAAAATTATGGAATATGCACCTGCTGCAGAAGAAACTATTGACAACATTATTAAAACGGTAAAAGAAAAAGCCAGTGAATACGCTGAAAAAGCTGAAGAACTAGCTACTAATACCTCAGAAACTGTAAAAGAAAAAATTTCAGAATTAACTACTGATGCAGCCCCTGCACAAACGGTTGAAGAAACAGTGAAAAAAATTGAAGAAGACAATAAATAATTTTTTAAAATTTATAAGTATATTTGCTTTTTAATCTTAACCTTCTCCATTGAGAAGGTTTTTTATTTACAACAAAATGGCAGTCAATCCAGAAAACATCAGCAATTACGCAGAAACTTTTATCAAAGTTTTAATTGATTATTCTCCAAAGCTTATTTCAGCTTTTCTAATTTTTTTTGCAGGACTTTACGTGATTCGAATAATCAACAGGCTGATCCGAAGAATAATGGTAAAACGAGATTTAGACCCCACTTTGACCAAGTTTCTCGCGGACATTTTACTATGGGTCTTAAGGGTTTTATTGTTTGTGACTTTCATCTCGAAATTAGGAATCGAAACCTCGTCTTTTGTTGCCATTCTAGGTGCAATGGGACTTGCCGTTGGTTTATCTCTTCAAGGTTCGTTATCTAATTTTGCGGGTGGAATGCTTATTATTATGTTCAAACCCTTTAAAGTTGGAGACACAATTGAAGCTCAAGGAATGATTGGAACCGTGAGTGAAATTCAAATATTTGTCACCAAATTGATTAACGCCAACAATCAAACTATCTTTGTCCCGAATGGTTCCTTATCGAATGGCGTAATTACCAACTATTCCTTGCAAGGAATTCGAAGAGCCGATTTGACGCTTTCTATTTCTTATGACACTGATATCAAAAAAGCTAAAGACATCATTACTGAAGTTTTGAAAAACAACCCTAAAGTACTAAAAACACCCGAAGCTGAAGTTTCTGTAAAACTTTTGACCGATAGCTCTATTCAACTCGCAGTTAGACCTTGGGCAAACAATGCAGATTTTGGCGCCGTTTTCTCTGACACTTTGGAAAGCTGTAAACTAGCATTTGACGCTGCTGGAATTGTGATTCAACCTTTTGTGAAAGAGGTTTCGGGGAAAAGTTGAAACACATTCAAATAAAAAGGTTTGTCAACTTTTGAAAAGTTGACAAACCCGCAGTTTTAGAATTTTAAATAAAAAACCTAAGATTGCTTGTTTCCAAGCAATAACAAAAAAACTACTTCTTCGAAACAGTCATCATAAAATCCTTCAAGTAGTATGGTTCAAAATAAGCGACATCAACAGTATCGTTTTTTTTGTATTTTTCGAAACTAAGAAAACTCATTTCTCTTGCTGATGGATACTTGATTTCCTCTAAGAAAACAAAATTTTCCTTGGTCAAAACCGTTTTGCATTTCTCGGAACAATCTCCCACAAAATAAAGTGTTTCTTGTAAACCTTCGAATGAATTTTCGATTATGATTTCGGCTTGTACGGCTCTTTTATTTTCGAAATTTGGACTAAAAATAGCGCTATAGACTTCCATTCTTCGGGCATCTAGCATTGGAATAATCAATCCGCTGGAAACCTTTGCTTGCGAGGCCAAAACCTGCAAAGTATCTACCGCAATTAGCGGAATTCCCAAAGCATAGCACAGACCTTTAGCGGCCGAAACACCAATTCGCAATCCTGTATAAGAACCTGGACCTTGACTTACGGCAACCGCAGATAAATCTTGGTAACCAATTCCGGCTTCTTTGATAATTTCTTCAATAAAAACGTGCAAACGTTCGGCGTGAGAATAGCCTTCTTCGGCTATTTCTTTGTAAAGAACTGTAATTCCATCTTTGGCTAAAGCAACAGAACAATTCTTAGTTGCAGTTTCGATATTTAAAATATAAGACAAGGTTAAATATTTAAAGTTATAGGTTAAAAGTTCGATACAAAGAACTGAACATTACAACCTGAATACTGATTATTAAACACAAATTACTGATGACTGATCACTGGCAACTGGCACTATTTTTTCTCCTTAGCTTTTTCAGTGGTTACTTTATCACCAGAATTCAATTCTTTTGAAACAGTCGAATAAGGCCCTGTGATCACTACATCTCCTTTTTTGAGTCCACTAAGTACCTCGATATTGGTATCGTCTTGGATTCCCGTTTTGATGATGCGGATTTTCGCTTTATCACCCACTTTTACAAAAACACATTCCAGTTTTTTATCGCTTTTTGGCGCTGCTTTTTTCTCTTCTTCATCTTCCACTTTAAAAGCTTTTACGGCTGTAGTATCTGATTTTACCACTACCGAACTAATAGGCACGGCCACAACATTAGGTCTTGTCTTGGTAATTATATCCACAGTTGCTGTCATACCAGGTCTAAACGGCGAATAAGTATCTGGTTTCCCTTCTAATAAATCTTGGTACGATTCTTTTAAAATTCTAACTTTTACTTTGAAATTGGTGACCTGATCTGCAGTTAGCGTCGAACTTGCTGAATTGGAAATACTAGTTACAATGCCTTTGAATTGTTTTTTCAGATAAGCATCAACTTCCACTTTCGCTTCGTTACCTACTTTAATTTTCACGATGTCATTTTCATTTACGTCGACTTCCACTTCCATATTATTGAGATTGGCCACACGCAGAATTTCTGTTCCCGCCATTTGTTGAGTTCCCAAAACTCTTTCGCCCAATTCTACATTAAGCACCGAAATTGTACCATCGGCTGGCGCATAAATAGTGGTTCTTCCCAAATTGTCTTTGGCTTCGTTTACAGTCGCAGTTGCGCTTTGTACGTTATAATAAGCGGATTGTTTGTTGGCTTTGGCCACTTCAAAAGAAGCCACAGCTTTATCCCAATCTGATTTAGAAATAATCCCTTTGTCGAACAATGTTTTATTTCTGTCATAATTGGCTTTAGCCTCCTTGAAGGATGCATCGGCTTGACTTAAACCTGCTTTGGTTCCCGATAAATTAGAAACTGTGCGATTGTATCCCGAAGTATACAAATCGGGATTTATCTTTACTAATAAATCTCCTTTTTTGACCACTTGCCCTTCAATAACATTCAAAGCGATAATTTCTCCTGAAACTTCAGAGGAAATCTTCACTTCAATCTCGGGTTGAATTTTCCCTGTTGCCGAAACAGTCTCAACAATAGTCATATTGGTAACGCTAGAAATTTCAACAGATTTGCCTTTGTCCTTGCTTCCTATAACTCCCGTTTTGGAGAGTACAATCAACAAAGCAATAATCGCAACGGCTGCTCCAATTAGTATATAAATAGTTTTTTTTGACATAATATTTAATTTTTAATGATTGGAATTCCAAAATAGAATTCAAGGATTTTTATTTTGAAAATATAATCGTATTTGGTTCTCAACACTTCAGACTGAGCCACGGTATACAATGTTTGCGACTGATTGAAATCAAAAGAATTCATCATTCCTACAGCATATCTTTCCTTAGCATAATTGTATGCTTCTTGTCTGGCATCTAATGCCGAAATAGCCGATTCATAGGCATTCAATCCGCCTTTGGCATCGGTAAAAGCGGTGTAAACATTTCGTTGCAAAGTCAGTTCTTCTTGTTCCATTGCAATTTTGGACTTTTCTAAATTTACTTTGGAACGCTCGACGTTGTTTTTGACTGAGAAACCGTTAAAAATTGGGATTGATAATTGGGCTCCAAAGGTTTGTCCTTTATTATCTGTGAATTGAGTGCCAAACGGCTCTGCTGGCCTAGAGGTTCCTGTTTGAAAATCGAACGTGTCAGCATACGAAATACGCGTATTAATATTGTAAAACCCTTGCAATGTTGGCTGATATGCCCCTTTCGCAATGGTCACATTCTTTTCGGCGATTTCTAAATTGGTTTTGGCAATTTTCAATTCTGTTCTTAGTTCCTTTGCTTTGTCATAGATTGCCAAAGGAGTTTGCGACAATATATTATTTTCGTCTTTGGCATTAGTATCATCGGTAACGTCGAAATCATAAAACTCTTTTAATTGTAACAATTGAGCCAAACTCAATTTAGAAATCAACAAAGCATTTTCTGCATTGATCACTCTTTGATTATCTGCAGCAACCGTCGCTTTGATATCTAATAAATCGCCACGAGGAACAGAACCTGCTTTTACTAACTCTTCCGACCGAGCCAATTGTTTTTCGTTATTGGCCTTTTGTTCTTTTTGTACTTTCAAATTTTCTTTATTAAACAATACTTGCAAGAAAGCATTGGCTACATTTAGCGCCACATCTTCCTGCATTTTAGTCAGTTGATATTTGGCAGCAATGATTGAAAGATTCGCTCTACGTAGGGTGTTTTGATTTTGCATGCCTTTGTAAATATCTAAACCTACTCCAACCCCCATTGTAGAAAATTGCGTAGTTTGATTACGTAAAAGCCCAGTAGTCGGATCTTGGTTCAAACCGATATTCCACGAATGGTTTGCATTTGAATTTAACGAAGGTAGAAAATTACCAAAAGCATCTTTTTTATTGATATCAGCCGTTTTGGTATCTAACTCGGTATTTTTAATAGAGATATTATTATCAATGGCGTATTTTACGCATTCTTCTAGTGACCATTTTTTGGTTTGAGCCTGCATCGAAAAGCTAAAAAGCAAAAGAGCAGCGAGTGAGAAATAATTAACTTTTTTCATATATTTTGAATGAAAGCATAGCAAAGATACTACACTAATTTAACATTTATTTTAAAACTTTAATTCTTTTTACTAGCCAAGCTTATGGTTTTGGCTCTTCGGTTTGCAGTCCTTGATTCCATATTTTTATCTTATCGCTAGCCTTGATTCCGCTTTTTATCTGAACGTAAATTCCATCGCTTACACCCAAAACCAAATCCTTACGAACGAATTTTTGAGGCCCTACTTGAACTTCAACATAAGGCTTTTGAGTTTTTTTATCAAATTGAACTAAAGCTTCTTTAATTGCCAATACTTTATCAGCTTTCTCCAAAATAATCGAGGCATTGGCACTTAATCCTGCTCTAATAAAAGTATCATCTCTGTTAGTCATCTTCGCTTTTATTTCAAATTGAATAGCGCCATTCTCAGTCTTTCCTTTAGGAGCGATATAATTCAAAACGGCGTCAAATTTTTTGTTTTCGATAGCACCAACAGTAATCTCTATATGTAAATTTTCTTTGACTTTACCCACTTCAGATTCGTCTATTTTTCCAACAAATATCATTCTTCCTACATCGGCAACACTTGCGATAGTAGTCCCTTCGTTGAAATTATTACTTTCAATCACTTGATTTCCGACTTTAACAGGGACATCTAGTACCATTCCGTTTACAGTGGAGCGAATCAAAGTATTGGCATAATTACCCATCCCATCAGTGGTTCCTGTTTTGACGATATCATTACTTTTTCTAGCGGCAGCATAATTTTGTTTGGATTGTTTATACGCTACTTGAGCCGCATCGAAATCATTAGCAGAAATAACCCCTTTGTCAAATAATACTTTTTGACGTTGGTATAATTTTTCTTGGTTATCCAAATCGATTTTAGCTGATTGCACTTGGTTTTGAGTGTTGTTCAAAGTCGAAACATTCGCAACTACTTTAATTCTTGCAATCAAATCACCAGCTTTTATCGATTCGCCAGCTTTGATATACACTTCCTGTATAATTCCAGAAATGTTTGGTTTTATAAGTACTTCTTCGTCTGGAACGATATTTCCTGTAGCGATTGTGTTCTTTACAATGGTCTTAACTTCGGTTTTATCCGTTTGAAAGACTACTGGAGGCTCTTGATTTTTCGTATACAAATAATATAAAGCACCAAAAAACACAAGTGCAATTGCAATTAAAATAGTTATAGTTACTCCTTTTTTCATTTTATTAATCGGTTAATTGTTTTTACTCTATTTTTATTCTGTTCTTAATGCGTCTACTGGTTTGATTCTAATAGCTATTTGTGCAGGAATAAATCCTGCTAGCAAGCCTGATCCTACCAAAATTATTAATGCAAAAAACACTACTGTCAAATCCACACTAGGATTCGCAAACATCATATCATCACTAGGCATTGAATCTAAAATCAGATTCAAAACCCACAAAACTCCTGTTGCCATTGCAATTCCGAACATTCCTGCCACGATCGTCAAGAAAATAGCTTCGGTTAAAATTTGGGTTCTAATTGCTCCTGGTGTTGCACCTAGCGCCCGTCGAATTCCGATTTCCTTCGTCCGTTCTTTCACTACAATCAGCATAATATTTGAAATTCCTATGACTCCTGAAAGCAACACTAAAGTCCCGACGAAATAAGCAATGAATCGCAGAATACCGAACAAATCTTGCACTTTGCTGAACTCGGCATACAAATCAAAATTTCCTATGGCTCTATTGTCGGCAGGATTAATCGTGTGTCTACCTTTCATAAATTCGATTATTTTTGGCTTCAATTCTGTTATCGAAGCACCGTCATTAGCCGTAATTGCCATCCAACCCACTTTATCTCCAAAATTGAAAGCTTGTTGAAAAGTAGTAAAAGGAATAAAAATTTTCTTTTGCTCTTCTTCGCCACCACCTCTATTGTTTGATTTTGATTTGTAAATTCCAACAATCATGAAATTCACTCCGTTGATCTTAACATAAGTCCCCATTACTTCCTCTGCAGAATCGTAAAGTTCTTTGACCACTCCAAGACCAATAACGGCCACTTTTCGCCTAAGGTTAATATCTTGATGATTCAAAAAACGCCCCGAAAGAACATCCATAGACTCTTGCTTGATCAATTCTGGATAGTCGCCATAAATAGTATAAGCTGCTGTTTTGGTCCCTCTAACTACATTGTTTGCTCCCTCAAAACCACCTAATTGATTCCTTGGCGACACATACAACAAATCAGGGAAATTCTCTTTTAATGCAGGAACATCGCCATTTTTAAAATCAAATTCTCGGTTAGCGGGTAATCCCTTATAGGGTTTTGAAGCAGTTTGTGACCACATAAACATGGTATTTGTTGCAATACCATCAAATCCTTTTTTTACTCCATTTTCCAAACCATTGCCAGCAGCAAGTAGAATTACCAAAATAAAAATTCCCCAAAAAACACCAAAAGCCGTAAGAATTGTACGGAAGGTATTTGCCGTCAATGCTTCTAAAATCTCACCCCATTTATCTCTATCAAACATAATTATTCGTCTCTAAGTGCTACAATAGGTTTAATTTTAGCGGCGTGATAGGCTGGAAAAAAACCTGCCAAAGCACCAGCGAACACTAATAAAATAAGTGTTGAAATCGCCACACCAAAATCGACTTCCGGATTCAAAAAATACTCGCTTTTTACATAAGGCCCAGCCAATTCAAGTAACAGCAAACTAGAGAGCAAACCCACAAATCCAGCGATTGTCGTAATAAAAATAGATTCGTGCAAAATCATCCCCACGATAGAAACCGGTGAGGCGCCCAACGCTTTTCTAATACCTATTTCTTTGGTACGCTCTTTTACAATAATCAACATAATATTACTGACTCCAACAACTCCTGCGATAATAGTACAAATTCCGACCCACCAAAAGAACAACCGAATGTATAGATTTAAATCATAAAATTGTTTCGCGTTCTCGATAGAATTATTAATTCCAATCGCACTTTCATCATCCGGAGCTACGGTATTTTTGCTACGCAGCAACGCTCCTAACTCATTTGTGAACTTAGTAGATTGTGCTAGCGCTTCCTCGTAAGTAGCCATTTTATTCAGCGTAAATTGCATATTACTGATTTTATCCCCAACGCTGAAGGCTTTTTGAGTAGTAGTAATGGGCAAATACACTCTTGACTCTTCCCTCTCCCCTGAAGGATCAGTAAAAACCCCAATTACTTTGAAATTAACACTATTGATTACTATCTCTTGCCCTAATGAATTTTTGTCTTTAAATAAATCTAATTTTACTTTTTGCCCAATTACCGCCACTTTTTCGTTATTCAATAAGTCATTATCATTGATAAAACGACCGTTGACTATGGTTGCATTTTCTAAGGCTAAATAATCCGGATAAACCCCTCGATATTGATAATTTCCTGTCTCTTTACCATAAACAATACTGCCGTTCCAATAGGTGTAAACAGCAGATTTTCTGTCCAGCTTGTCATCAAACTTTTTCACAGTAACATCATAATCACTATTTCGAAATTGTATTTCTCTGCCTGGATTCAATCCCTTGTATTCCTTTTTGGTAACACCTGACCAAACTTCGATAATACCTTCGGCATCTCGCTCAAATTGTTTCGCAATTCCATTTTGCAAGCCTTTTCCAGCGCCAAGAAGAATCACCAAAATAAAAATACCCGAAGCCACAGAAATACCGGTGAGAAAAGTTCTCAGCTTGTTCTTGGCAATAGCCTCAAAAATTTCTTGCCAGCGTTCAATATTAAACATAAGAAGATGCTCTTACTTGTTCTACCATTTTGTCATCGATGATTACTCCATCTTTCAAAACCACGTTTCTTTTGCACATAGCGGCGATATCCGGCTCGTGAGTCACAATCAAAATTGTTTTTCCTTCATCATTTATACCTTGAATCAACTCCATAACCTCATAAGAAGTCACTGTGTCTAGTGCACCTGTTGGCTCATCGGCCAACAAAACCTTAGGATTTGAAGCCAAAGCTCTAGCGATAGCTACCCTTTGTTTTTGACCACCAGAAAGTTCATTAGGTAAATGATGTGAATGCGATGCCAAACCTACTTTTTCTAAATAGCGCATTGCAATTTCGTTGCGTTCTTTTCGTTTCAGGCCTTGATAATACAAAGGCATAGCTACATTATCTAAAGCACTTTTGTAATTGATCAAATTGAAAGATTGAAAAACAAAACCCAAAAATTGATTCCGATATCTTGAAGCGATGGTTTCGTTTAGTTTTTTGATAGGTACTCCGTCTAAAGTATATAGTCCAGAATCGGCTTCGTCTAAAATTCCGAGAATATTCAATAATGTAGATTTCCCAGAACCTGAGGAACCCATAATGGCAACGAGCTCACCCTCTTTGATGTTGAAATTGATTCCTTTTAGCACGTGCAATTCAGAACTCCCAATAGAATAGGATTTATGTAAGTCTTTTATTTCAATCATTATAGCAACTTTTAAACAAATTTAGACATTCAAGAGAATAAAAATTAACAAGAAAACGTTAAAGGTTTCATTCTATTTTGGTATAAGACAGAATTAATACAAATATGTTACAGTCAAGGCCAAAAAATATATTCGTTTTCTTAATTTTGCTTCATAAAACCCAAATAAAATGTTGAGATTCCTTTCTGTTCTAGTCGTTTTTCTGATTGTTTTTATCCTTGCAAGTTGCTCCTCCTCCAATAAAATAGCAGCCCTGAAACCAGAACCAGACGATGCTAGCCCATTAGTTTACGAAACCGCAGCTTCCTTTATTAATATGCCTATTAGTGTAAAACTGAAAGATGTCGAAAATCAAACTAATGCGCTCTTGAATGGATTAATTTACGAAGACAATGACATCACTGATGACAATATCGAGATGAAAATTTGGAAATTGGCCCCAATAACCATCGAAAATGACAAAGAATCACAAAGCTTAGGATCTGGAGGGAAAATAAAAACAATCCTGCCCCTAAAAGCACAGATAAAATACAGGATTGGTACCAAAACTCTGGGTGTTGAATTGTACAATACTAAGGAATTTAACCTTAATGGCGTAGTTACTCTAATAAGTGATGTGGACTTAACCAACTGGAAACTGAGCACCAAAACCAAGCTTCAATCATTGGATTGGAATGAAAGCCCAACGATGATGGTTTTTGGGAAGAATATGCCTGTAACTTATCTTATCAATCCCACAGTAAAACTTTTTAAATCAAAAATCGAAACCAAAATTGATGCTGCGATTGAAAAATCTATGAACTTCAAGCCAAATGTTTTGGCAGCTTTGGAAAAAATTTGCTCCCCTTTTCAAATGAGTGAGGCTTATGAAAGCTGGCTCAGAATTACTCCAATTGAAATTTATTCGACCAATGCAGTTCTTAAAGACGATAGCCTTTTAATGGATATGGGAATGAAATGTACAATGACAACATTGATAGGAAACAAACCCGAATCAAAATTTGATGCTTCAAAAATCAGCTTGAAAGGAGTGGCTAAAATTCCCAACCAAATCAGTGCTAATATCGCCGCGGTTTCGACTTTTGCCGAAGCATCAAAAATAATGACGAAGAATTTTTCAGGACAAGAATTTGGCTCAGGAAGTAAGAAAGTAAAAGTTCAAAAAGTAGCAATTTGGCACAAAGACAACAAAATGGTGATTGCTTTGGATGTATTGGGAAGCGTAAACGGAACCATCTATTTGACCGGATTTCCTCAGTACAATGACCAAACTAAAGAAGTGTTTTTCGATAAATTGGACTATGCACTAGACACCAAAAACAAACTAATGCGCACGGCCAATTGGCTAGCACAAGGACTGGTTTTGAGAAAAATTCAGGAAAGTTGTCGCTATTCTATTGTTCCAAATTTAGAAGAAGGCAAACAAACAATGGCTACTTATTTGAAAAATTATTCGCCTATGCCGGGTGTTTTTGTAAATGGCAAAATGGATAATGTACAGTTTCAGAAAATACAACTGACCAATAAAGCTATTATTGCTTTTATAAAAGTGAACGGAACAGTCAATGTGTCTGTTGATGGATTGAAGTAATCCCCTCACAGAACCTCCCCGAAAGGAAGGGAGCCTATTATTAACAATTATGAAATTTTGTGAGTAAAAATTTCAGAATAACATTGTCATTGAAATTGTTATTGCTTATTCTTCTTCCGCATTCGATAAATATAATACCAAATTCCAGCAACAAGTATGTATGGAATTACCATTAAATATACAATTCCGTCATTTACGGCTTGTGCTTTTACGGCATTTCCCTCACTGGTCAGAGCCGCGCGACACATCGCACATTGAGCATAAGAACAAATTCCAAAAAAGAAAAAACAAATTCCAAAAAGAACAGTTTTTAATCTAGAATTTGGGATTTGGGATTTTAGATATTGCATTTCCCCTTTTTCACTTCCTGCTTCTAACTCCTGACTTCTAACTTTAGTTAACATAATATGGAGAAATCATTAGATATACAATAACTCCCGTAACTGCTACGTACAACCAAATTGGAAAAGTTATTTTGGCAATTTTTTTATGAGCGTCGAATCTTTCGGACAAAGCACGAACATAAGATATAAGTACTAAAGGGATAACCGCAACAGATAATAAAATATGCGATATTAAAATAAAATAATAAATAGGTCTAATTATTCCTTCGCCACCGAATTTGGTAGACTCTGAGGTCATATGATAAGCAACATACATCACTAAAAAAACAATAGACAATACAATTGCGACCGTCATCAACTTTTTATGCAAGGCTACTCGCCCATCTTTAATAGACAATACAGCAGCAACTAAAACAACAGCTGTTACTCCATTTATAGTAGCATAAATCGGAGGTAAAAAAGAAAGTGGTTCGACATTATACCCAAATTCTTTCAATTTAACTCCGAATAGAATCGCAACTACTACTGGAATTAAAATAGACACTACAACAATAAACGTATTGAATCTTTTTTCGATTGATTTATCTTCCATAATTATTCTTTTAATAAAATTGCTATGTCCTGCTGAATGTCTCTAACGCCTTTTTTATCCAAACCGTCATAATATAAAATTGGGTTTCCAAACTCGTCTTTTCTACAACGAATATTACCGTTTTTGTCGATTAAAGCGAACAAGCCTGAGTGTTCAAAACCTCCTTTTGCCTTATTGTTTTCGCCAGCATACAAATTAAAACCTTTATTCGAAAGATCAAAAATATAAGCTTTGTCACCTGTTAGAAAATTCCAATTGGATGATTTTACTCCTAATAAATCGCGATGCTCTTTCAAAACAGCAGCAGTATCGTGCTCGGGATCGATTGTGATAGAAACTAGTCCGAAATTCGGATTTCCGAAGAAAGTCTTTTCAATTTGCAACATACTTTGATTCATCTTAGGACAAATAGTTGGGCAAGTCGCGAAGAAAAATTCCAAAACATAGACTTTTCCTTTATAAGTTTCATTGGACACTTTGACATTGTCTTGATTCACTAATTCAAATTTGGGAGCTGGACCAATCGTTTCCAAACTTCCAGTATTTGTAGTTGCGTTCGAGACTTTGTCTAATCGGTCACCTTTTACCACTTCATTATTCTGAAACCGATCTACAATTTTAGGAACGGCATAAATACCGAAAACTAGGATAATAAAAGAAATTCCGATGTATGATTTATTTTTAAACATTACAGTATAGATTAAAGTTTTTTAGAAGCATTATGATTTTTCTTGAGAGCCGCTCTATATTCATAAAGAATAACCTTGAAATCATCCAGCATCTCGTTACTCAATTCCGAAGGATGAAAAGTATTGTACCCTTCTTTGTACCCTTTTTGTTCTTTTCTTCCGCGGAGGTTTCTTTCTTTGTCAACAATATAAACGTTGGGAGTGCCAAAATGTGAATCTAGTTTTCCGGCTAATTTCAGTTGGTTGTAAAAGGATTGTATCTCTTCTGTAGAAGTAAATACAAAATGCCATTGGCTTACATCGGTATTAGCGCTTAAAGCATCTACAATTCTTTGCGCGTCCTCCTCTGTTCCTAGCGGGCAAACCACTACAAATTGCAAATCTTTGAAACTGTGATAGCGTTGGTAAATTTTTGCGTTTAGATTAAAATAATTACCGCGATTTTTTAAAATATCCGTTCCGGAAAAACCCAATATCGATATTTTACCGTCGAGACTTACTTTTTCATTTTTGAGAGATTTCCAATTACCGAAATCGGCTACCTTGGGAGTGATAACTGGTAATTTTGTAAAACTATTAACTCCTGACGCAAAAAAAAGGTAGGCTACAATTGGTAAAACAAAAAGAACGAAGAGAACAATATTTTTTTTCATAATTGTGCCAAGTAAATAAAGTGTAAAAATAAAAAAAGGCACGCAATGCGCACCCTTTTTATTGAATTAATATTTTGTTAAAAATTCCACTTGATGGTAGAATTCTTAAAAACCTCGAATACATAATTACCTTCAACTAATAAAATGAAAAGCAAATAGGCAACCAAAAAAATCAAGGGAGCAATAACAGCATATCTTAAAGATGATTTCTCCCCTTCCATATGCATAAATGCATAGACAATATAATAAGCTTTAACACCTGTTAAAATAATAAAAATCCAGTTCAACAAGTTCATACCTATTAAGCTATTATTGTGTAAAGATGCTGGTTTAATAATTCCCAGAATTACCTCAACGATTGTAATTATTGACAATATTCCAAAAACTGTCCAAATTCTTTTTGTGTTAGAAACGTGTTCGTGTGACATAATAATATCTTTTTGTAAATTAAACTAGATAGAAAACGGTGAATACAAATACCCAAACTAAATCAACAAAGTGCCAATACAATCCCACTTTCTCCACCATTTCATAGCTTTTTCTTTTCTCGTAAGTTCCAAGCAAAACATTGAAGAAAATAATAATGTTAATGATTACCCCAGAAAATACGTGGAATCCGTGGAAACCAGTAATGAAGAAGAAGAAATCACCAAATAATTTGCTACCATACTCATTTCTAGTAAGATTTGCACCTTCGACCACCAAGGTCGCGTCTTTCAAACGCAATTCCGATTCCGCTCTAGTCAGAACTTGCTTCTTCTTGTCGACAATAGTTTCTGTTCTTACCAAAATATTAGGATGAGCTTTGAAACCTGCTTGAACTTCAGCAACCGAATAAGATGGCAAAGTAGCTTCGCTCATAAACCATTTACCTTTATCTCGAGTCAACTGTTCTCTTTCTTCTGGCAAAGTAACAGCAAAATCGGCAAGAGCAACTCTATGCCCTTGTGTATCCACAAATTGAAGTAAACTTCCTCCTTTGGTTTCAACAGCGCCGAACTCTCCTTTGATAAAGTTTTTCCACTCCCAAGCTTGTGAACCAACGAAGATCAAACCTCCAATGATGGTTAAAAATAGATAAACGACTACTTTATCTTTTTTCATTTGATGTCCTGCGTCTACAGCAAGTACCATTGTTACGGATGAAAAAATCAAAACAAAAGTCATAAATGCTACATAAAGCATTGGTTGAGGATTACCGTGCATAAACGGAACGTGCGTAAATACCTCATCGGCTAATGGCCAAGTTTCAATAAATTTAAATCTTGAAAAACCATAAGCGGCAAGAAATCCTGAAAATGTTAATGCATCTGATAGGATAAAAAACCACATCATCAATTTGCCATAGCTAGCACCCATTGGTTGGTTGTCTCCACCTCCCCAAACATTTTCTCCACTATTTGCAGTTGTTACTGTACTCATAAAAAAATTTTAGTTAAAAGTTTTCAAATCTACAATTTTTTCTTATTCAAAGAAAAATAAAAATAAAAATAAATAAATCCACAATAAATCCAGAAAGTGCCAATACATAGCACCTAGTTCAATCCCAAGAGTTTCAGATGCATTATATCTGCCTTTCAATTGTTTGAATATAATAATAAAAAGCGCGATTAATCCTCCTGCAAGATGCAACAAATGCACAAGAGTTACAATATATAAAAATGTTGTTGTAATCGAACTTTCGGCTCCGGTAAAATAATAACCACTTTCAACTATTTGTCCGAAACCAACAAATTGTAAAACTACAAATAACACTCCTAAGGTTAAAGTTGCTAATAAAAATGAAGTTGTTGCTTTTAAATGGTCCTTTTGGATTGCTTTCTTTGCCAAATGAAATGTAAGACTACAACCCATTATAACAATCGTACTATAATAAAATGCGGTTGGCAATTGAAAATCTTTCAACCAATCGGCTCTAGATTTACTTACCACAAAAGCACTTGTTAACCCAGCAAACATCATAATCATGCTGATCATGGCAAACAACAACAGCAATTTGTATGATCTAGCTGTTCTTAATTTATGCTCTTCGGCGGTCATTGTAGTTGTCATATCTATCTTAAAATTTTGTCAAATATATAAATTAATTGTAATAATGTAATATACGAGACACTTACTAACATTAAAGTTCTCGCGGCTTTAGCAGTTCTTAATTGATATAATTTTACTGCATAAAAAAGCATCCAAAGGCCAAGCAAAAACACCAAAACTGTGGCTACTGGCGAAATAAATAATTGTCCTGTATAACCCAGAGAAGGCAAAAGTGAGGCTACTATTAACCAAACGCTATACAAAATAATTTGCAAAGCCGTTCCTTTGTCCTTATTTCCAGTAGGCAACATAAAGAAGCCTGCTTTTTCATAATCTTCATATAAAAACCATCCTATCGCCCAAAAATGCGGGAATTGCCAGAAAAACTGAATCAAAAATAATGTCCCTGCTTCGATACCAAAATTACCTGTTGCAGCCACCCAACCCAACATAAAGGGTATCGCACCAGGAATCGCTCCAACAAAAACAGATAAAGGCGTTAGGGTCTTTAAAGGCGTATATATACTTGTATACAAAAAAATTGAAATCGCACCAAACATCGCTGTTTTCGGATTAATGGTATAAAGTAAGGCAATCCCAACTAGGGTCAGGACACTTGCAACAACTAAAGCCAAATTTGGCGCCATTCTTCCCGAAGCAACTGGGCGATTCTTAGTTCGGTCCATCAAGGCATCAAGGTCTTTCTCAATAACTTGATTATATGCATTCGATGCGCCCACCATACAATAACCACCGATTGCTAATTTTAGCAAGATCAGCCAATGCAAGGATTGAAAATCACTTACCCCCAACAAAAATCCGGCAATTGACGAAAAAACAACGCTAATAGCCAAACCAGCTTTTGTGATTGCCTTGAAATCGACGTAAATGGATTTAATGGAAATGGTATTTGACGAACTATTCAAAGTCTATTTTTTAAAACTTTTGCAAAAGTAGTTTATCAAAAGGGAATAGGCAAAAAACAATTCATAAAAAAGGAGAAATATCATTTCAAAAACGAAAAAGTTTGTTTATCCCTTTTTTTGAATCAGGGTTTCTTTACAATACCCCTTTTTCACTTTCTGAAATCGGATTCTTTTTTCGAAACTCCGACATTTTATCGTAAAAATTCCCGGAGATGGGATAGCCTCTTTTTACTAGTTCGTCGTAGGCCAATACTACCGAATTCGGCTCGTATTCTTTCCAAAAGAAAATCACATAACTTAGGTCAAGACTTGAAATAGCCTCAATAGATTCAATTTCGATAGTTTTCATAAAGTAGTTTACTATTTACGGCACAAACATAAATGCAATAAAATTGACTTCCTTACGGGTTTCCTCATTTTGGGGATTTTTTTTTAAAATAAAAAACCACAACTTTTGTTTATCTTTGTTTTGGAAAACAATTTTACACATCTTAAAATACAAAATTATGCAACCTATTAATATCAAGGCATATACTCAAGATACTTCACAAATTGAGGCGGTAAAAGCGTTTATGAAAGCTTTAAAAATCAAGTTTGAGTTAACCAAACAAGATGATAATTCTATTTTTATTGATGAAATTCAAAGTAGCCTAAATCAAGTTCAGGAAATGAAATCGGGGAAATTACCTAAACAATCTGCCAAAGAATTTTTGAATGAACTATAATGTAATTCCAACACCAGACTTTATAAAGTTTTTCAAGAAACTCTACAAAAAATATCCTTCACTAAAAAATGATTTAGCTGAACTTGTTGAAAAACTTGAAGAAGATTACAACATTGGTGGAATAGCTTTAGGAGGCAACTTATATAAAATCAGACTTGCTGTTGAAAGCAAAAACAAAGGAAAATCTGGTGGTGCCAGAGTAATTTATTTCTTCCTTGTCCAAAATAACGAAATTTATTTGATTCATATTTTCGACAAAAGCCAGTTCGAAAACATCCCTAAAGAAACTTTATTAGAACTCCTTAAAAATTCAGACTTGATTTAAAGTCATAAAACTCAGCGATTGCTCTGTTTTATCAATTCAACATTCACAACGCTTTTTTTGACAGAAGCATTAAACCTTATGAATTATGAGAGTTACTTATTTTGACGATTCTGACACCCTTTTGGTTTATTTTAATGACCATAAAATTGTAGAGACTAAAGAACTCAACAAAAACACCATTATTGAATTAGACGAAAATGGAAACATTGTTTCACCTATGTAAATGAAAATTATCTGGATAGTTTTTTAGGAATTTGGTTTGAAGCCGTTCAAGAAAATTCATTACCAAATTTATTGCTTTTCAAAAACATTCTTTTGTGTCAGAAAGCATTTAACGAAAATAATATTCCAAAAGCATTACAATATCTGGATATAGCAACAACCGAATTAAATCATTCTAATAATGAAATTCATTCTATTTTAAAAGCAAGAATTGGGGTTTGGGAAATGATTTTAAAAGGAAATTCATTTGCAATTAACGACTATTTCAACAGATTGGAAAACCCGTTTGACATTGCTGATTTTGCAGTTATCGCAAGCCGATTGCTTTGGATTTACAAATCAGACAAACAAAATATAGACTTCCTAGAAACAATAAACATTACTGTTTTTCCTGTAGTAAAGAACTATTTTCAAAAAGGCAGATATAATGTTTTGCTCTTGACTATATCTATCAATTTTTATTTAAAACAGGATTTCGAAAATGCTCTAAAAACATTCAAATTAGTTGACCACAATGCCTTTACTTATGACATTGTGAATATTGACTTCTATAATCCTTGGATTGAAAAATTAAAAAATATTTGAAATTCAATTTACATATTTGAATTGAAAATCTAATAATCAAAATACCAATTAAACACATCCGAGCGAATGCCTAATGAAAACCAAGTAGTGCTTTCGTTGAAAACGGTTGTAGTATTTTGATTTGGGTTGAAGTTTCTATAAATAAAACTACCAAAAAGTTTCATATTCGTCATTGGATTAACCAAATATCCGGCTTGCAAATCGGTGATGAAAATATTGGTTTTGTTTCCTTGTCCTACTTTCACACCCGAATCATAAGGTCTATTGACATCGTAATCTTTGTAGATATTGCCTCCGTAATTAAAACTATCCGCTGTTGTATCAAAATCCAAGCCTTTGGCGCCAAAAGTAATCTTAGCATCAGCATAAAGCCTTCCTTTGTGGTAACGACCAATCAGCAGAAGCTCTTGGAAATTTGCTCCCCAAGGATGCCCGATGCTTTGATTGTTGTGGCCGTAATTGGTAATCGGCACGCTATGCGAATACACATACGGACGAACGTGGTTGTATTCTAACTGCAATAATAAATGATCCACCTTGAAAGCATTGAAATATTTCACACCTAATTGATAGGCAAATTTATTTTTCCAACTGTTCTTCTCATCTTTTACCTCTCCAAGTGAAAACTCATCCAAAAGGAACTGCCCATAAAGCGTCACATTATTATTCCATTTGTATTTAGAACTCAAACCCAAAACGGCATTTCCTGTTCGAGCCGAGGAAGCAAACTCAACAGAGCGATAAAAAATAATTGGATTCACAAAATGCATGTCAAATCCTCTATTATTAGTATCGGTCCAAATAACGGATTCGAAAAGACCTAAATTCCATCGATTTGTAACATTCAAACTCAAATAATGGTTTGCCATATATTTGGTTGCATACGTACGTTCGAGAGTCACTTCGGGACGCACATCTTTAAGCCACATATAGGTATTTGTGTATTTTATTTTCCAAAAATTAGTATTGATTTTAAAATACGGATACGGACTTGCGCCATCAGTTTCGAAAACAGATCGATAGCCGTCGCCAATAAAATTGCGACCATAACCCATTTGCAAATCGATAAATTTCGCTGGAGCAAAAGTCAAATTGGCATCAGCCGAAGGGAAATCATAGGCATCGGTTTTGAAATCTTTGGCAATCCCAATTCCGGGAATAATGGCTGGGTTCCCGCCTGCAGGCCTAATAGATTCGGCATATCGATTGTAATAATCGGCGAAACGTCCTTGGCTTTCATAAATAGTTGTGGTAAAATTAAGTTGTTTTCCTAATCCTCCGCTAACATTGATTCCGCGCGTGTTAATGAATGTATTGACTTGCTTTTTCCCCGAAGCTGTTCCAACTTGCAAATCGAAAATGGGATTTACAATAAACCAATAGTCTTCGCCTTGCAGTTCGACCAAATTTTCATTCCATAATTTTCGTCCCCACCAGCTGCTTTTGTTTTTCTTAATCTTTTCGTTCTCTTCGACTAGATTGTAGTATTTGGCCACCTCAACATAAGTATAAGGCTTAGAAGCAGTGTGATTATTGGCCCCAACTTGATTCATTGCAGGATCAAAATGAGCATAATAACTGTGCGAAAAAGGCACATTCAAATGACTGTTATATTGTGGATTATTAAACTTTTTATAAACAATACTATCCAATTCAGTCAGTTGCTTTGGAACTACTTTTGCAGTTGCTGCCACAGCGGCGGCTTCGGCAGTTTTTTGCTCAACACTTTTTAGCGGTATCGCAATGGTAATATTGTACTGGGAAAAAGTAGGCTTCCCATTGTAGGTGGCAGGCTTTATCTTTGGGAATTTAGCAAAAACTCTTTTGGCTTCCTGATTCAAGGCTTCGTCAACAGTATTGACATAAATCACTTTGAAGACACCATTTTTATCGACTTCGAAAAGTACTTTTACATTTCCTTTGAAATTGGTTTGAGTCAAGTTTTCAGGAACTACAAAATTTTGAAAAACAAAATCCTGCACTTCATTGTAGAAACAGTTCTCTAAGTCTTTGGATTGTAAACTCTCACAGTTCGGAAAAATAGGGAATTGATCGGCGGAAAGTACCGATTGTTTTGAGCTAGTAGCAACATTTTGAGATGACGCTATAAAAGCGAAAAGTGACAAAAACAAAGTCAGTATTCCTTTTTTCATTTATGTTTTTGTTTAATAACCGCCGTCGGCTTTTTGGCCGTTTGCAATGGCTTTTGCCCCAGATGTACCTATTCTTTTTACCCCTAAACGAATCATTTCGACAGCTTCTTCATAGGTTCTCACTCCGCCAGCGGCTTTTACTGGAAGTGGATTTGCGTTTTCAAGCATTATAATAATGGCGGGAACAGTAGCTCCGTTGGGAAGATTGTTTTCGGTTTTAAAAAAACCTGTTGACGATTTCACGAAAACCGAAGCGTAATTTTCTTCTTTAAAATGAGTAATAACCAAGTTTTTGATCAAAGCCGAAAGTTGCATAATATGTTTATCGGTGAGCGCTGCCACTTCGATAATCCATTTTACAACTTTACTGTTTGCAAGACCAAATTGCGTACATTTCAGGATTTCCTCTTTTACCAAATCAACATTTCCAGCCTTGAAAGCTTCGTAATTACATACAAAATCAAGGTCGTCTGCTCCATCTTGAATAGCCTGGTTGGCTTCGGCAAGTTTAGCTTCTAATCCACCTTTTCCTTCTGGAAAATCGATTACAGTTCCTATTTGAACAGGGGATTTAGACTCAGTAATCATTTTATTGGCTAAAGTCACGATGTCAGGTCGAATCATAATGAGTTTGAAATTCTCATCTATAGCTTCTTGAATAAATTCTTTTGCAATAATGGTATTTTCAGCCTCTGTAAGTCCAGCTTGCGAAGGTGTTTTTAAATAAGTCGAATCTAAGTATTGCTTAAAATTCATTGAGATAACCTATGATTGTTGAATTAAATTTTGTCTACAATTCGGGTGCGTGCATTTAACAAAAGAATTGTAATTACTACAAGACTTGCTCCCACTGTATTAGCTAAAACATCAATTACATCTGCACTTCTCGTCAGTGTAATATATTGCTGCATCAATTCAATTGAAATTCCGAATAAAAGCGAAAAAACAAAAGACCAAGTCAACGGTTGAACGATAATCGAGCTACTTAATTTCTTTTTAAAATACAAAAACCACAACGTTGTAAATACAAAATGAAATATTGCGTGTACAACTTTGTCAATATAAGGTATGTTTATTTGCGGAATATCTTTGGCGTTTTCCAAACAAAAAAACAATATAACTCCGGTCCAAAACAAGGCTGCAGCTAAAAATATCTTTTTACGCACCAATTAATTCGTTGTAAGATTCACTAGAAAGAAGCGAATCTATTTCTGATGGAACAGATATTTTTATTTTAATCATCCACCCTGCTCCATAAGGATCGGTATTTACACTTTCTGGATTGCTTTCCAAGTCATCATTGAATTCAACAATCTCTCCAGTCAATGGCAAAAATAAATCCGAAACTGTTTTTACTGCTTCTACAGTTCCAAAAACTTCATCTTTATCCAATGTTTGGTCTAAAGTTTCTACTTCAACATAAACAATATCTCCTAATTCTTTTTGTGCAAAATGAGTAATTCCTACTGTTGCAATATCACCATCAATGCTTACCCATTCGTGATCTTTTGTGTACTTTAAATTTGCTGGTACGCTCATAATTATTATAGATTGCAGATTGCATTGATTACAACGCTAATCTTTGATTATAAATTAATAGACTTTAGATATTTCGATGATGATTGCTATAGCCTACTATATTGAAAAATTCATAGGGCAAATGTAACAATCTTCTATTCAAAAATTGCTCTGAAATCAAAAAATTAATTTCCGAAATTATATCGAAGCGTAAACCCTGAACGAACGTTTGTCAAAGGGAATGATGTCGATACAACGGCTTGCGAAAAAGCGTGATCGTAATAGAAAATCGCCGTCAGGTTCTTACTAAAGGAATAATCGGCCGTTAATTTTAATGACCAAATATCTTGTCCTCCGGCTAACTGATTGTTGTCGTAATCTAAATACCTAACGATTGTTTTATTGTTTCGATATGAAAAATCGGCTTTTATAATAATATCACTTTTTATAATTCCAGTTGGATTATCGGCAAGGCTTGATGAAAAAATCACGTCCTTAATCCGGTATCCCATTCCCACAATATACTCCACTCCCTTAACCTCGGTCAATAAATTATTATCAAAACTCATCGATAATGCACGGTCTTTTTTGACTTCAGTCAGAATTTTTAATGAGTTTTTCAGTTCGAAATCCATTCTTAACAAAGGACTAAATTGCTCGACTAAATTTACGTTAGACATGATAGTTTCATTGTAATAATTCCCGCTTAAATCGACTCCGCTTGGATTTTTATCATATTCGAAATTAGATCGAAAAGCACTAATAGTATAGGCAGCTCTATAATTTTGAAGTAATGAGAAACGCTTGAAATTAGTTTTGAAAAAATTATAGCGCATCAAACCATTGTATTTAATTGACCAGTTAGGCACTGGAAAACTTTTGAAGATTCCCAAAGAAACACTTGAGGCATCTTCGCCCGAATAAGCCGCTAAAAACGCAGGCAGCAATACTGCTTGGTTGTTTTTTCCAAAACCTTTAGGATAACCTTCGGCATCAATATTGGCCGGATTACTGATGTCAATTCCTCTTTCGACAGCAAGTCGATTGGCGATAGGCAGTCGATTGCTTCTAAAATCGTCGAACGCTGCCGAAGAATTTTCGTCACTTTTAGAGAATGATGTTTTAATCAAAATTGTTGAAATCGCAAACATTCCATAATTATAAGGCGATCTAGAATTATAAATTCCGTTACTTACATCGTATTGTTCTGAAAAATTTTCTGAATAGGACCGGTCTAATGACAAATCAATTTTTAAATCAGGCAATAAATCAATATTTACCGTTGATTTAAATATTTCGTTATTTACTTGAGTATAATTTTGGTTAAAGTCCGGATAAGCTGTAAGCCAACCGTTCTTTGCCGCTTCATATCTAACATCATCTTGACTACCAAAAATAAATCCGATGGTAGGTTTTGAAGTCCCAAAAAAGCCTACTCCAGGTGTATAACCCGGTAAAACGGTACCACTGTTTTTGGTATACGTTGCTTGGATGGTTTTGACACTAGTCAGCACACCTATCAAACCATTTACAAAATCATTCTTTCTTGGCTCCAAAACATTGGTGTTAGTCAATTTTTCTCCTGGTTTTGGCGCTGTTTTTGGTTTAGGTTTTAGTTGTGAACGCTTGGTCAATCCAATATATTTATAAAACAAATCCATATTCATATTGGCATTCAAATTATGAGAAATCGCATTCTGGACTGTATTTCCAAGATTATAATCGACACCTCCAATGTTAATCTCAGACAATGCTACTGACGCACGTTGCCAACTATAATCACCAGTATAGGAATAATTGGCTTTCAAGAAACTAAATACTGGGATTTTGTCTAACGGGATTTCGTAATTCATCACCAATTGTTGCATATGGAAATTCGCCTGTCCCACATTCAAATAACTATCCCATATGGTCAAATCATCATTTGGAACATTATCTTCGTTAAGATAATTTTTTACAATATTGGTTGAAGACGCCTTGTAATTGAATTTCAGATTTTTAGTCAAATTATAATTAAATCCGTAATTGTAATTAAAAGCATAGTTCCTTCTGTACAATGGATCAAGTCCGATTCCTTGTACATCGACTTGCCTGAATTGTTGACGATTGTACTGTCTAATAATATTGGTATTGAAATTGATATTGGTTGGCAAATAATTAAAATTGAAGTCGCTCAAAGCTTTCCAATAGGTGCTTTTCTTAGTAAATTTTGATTTCTTAAACGGTTCAACCGGCTTCGGCTGAAAACTAAAACCATAATCTACAGCAGTACTGGACTCCTGATTTGTAAATTGTTCTATTTCGTAATCATGGTGTTCCACTTCATTAAATGATTGAGAAAAGGTAAAGTTTTCTATATCGTATATGTGTTGCTTTTGTGCCTCTCCTCTATCTTTTCTTACACCAATAAAATTGATACTTTTTCTTTTGGTATAATCAACTGCTCGATTTTTGATATTGTCTTTTTCATCCGCATCAGTAGTATTGTCTAACAATTGTTTTAATTTGATATCCGCATTAAAAGGATCGTATTCAGGAGTAATCGTTTCTTCTCCAACAGCAAAATTGAATGGCAAATTAACTTTCCATTTTGGTGGCAATAACTTACCTAAACTGAAATTTGTTACTATATTATATTGCTGAGTATCTTCACGATTTCTGTCATTTGGTCCTTGTTCTATTCCTCCGAACCCGATCGTACTTTTTCTCCCTGAGGCAGAAATAGTAGCAAAATCAGCAAAATTGGTATCTACATTCAATACTGCAGCCATACCTTTGCTGTTATCCATATCGGCAACACGTAATTCATTGAACCAAACTTCCCCTTTTATATTCTGACGTAACTCATTGCTTTTTACCCCTAGCATTAAATTTCGAACGTAACCAAAATTAGGATTTCCCTTGATACCAAGTCTTAATTTGTTAGGCTTTCCAGCCAATGAAGGATCCAATTCATCTTCATTTTTATAATAAATTCCATCCGGTGGCAAGGTACTTGGATCTATGCTCATCGCTTCAATTTTCAGTTGCGTCAATAGAGCTAGTGACAAATCAATTTCATTATCGGTTGGCCAAACGGTTTCAGCGCTCAAGGCTCCGCAATTTGACCCTACGGAAGAGGCAGCTTGCGTTACTTTCAGGGGAATTTCAATTTGGTAAAAGTTTTGATTGAAGTCATTTCCAAACCGGATAAACCCTACCATTTGATTATCTACAAGAGCGATCTCGCCTGGTAAAGATTCAGCATGCAAAAACATTTTCAATTTTTTAAACTGCCGCATATCGACGCTTACGTTTTTGAAAACAGCTCTGGAGTCCTCTGCTTCTAATCCATTACCGGATACCCTTAATGATAATGATTGCTCATTCTGATTGATTACAGAATTGGCATTGAACAACTGTTCCTGTTGCACTCCAGGAGGGATAACGTAATTGATAGGACATCTATCATTATTTTCTTGAAGGTTTACGGCCAGTACATCAAGAGTTGTATTGTCATCGTTTATATTAGGATCATTGGCGTCAAGTGAATTGGCGTATCTTCTCCAATCGCCTCGAACTAAGTCTAAGGCACCAAAACGCACGGTAATATTATCATTGAAACCCGTCATAAACATCCTCATAAAACGAATAGATCTGAAATCGGATATATTACCAATAGTATTTGTTGGTTGCGCTACAGGAATTTTAAACTGAATCCATCTTGCATCCGTTACTTGCCCATTGTCCATAGTGATTTGGGTATTCCTAATATCGGTTATATAGTTTTGACCAACGGCCATATTCGGTTTCATATCAACACTATATTCGTAATAGGCATTGATGGTGTTCATTGTATTGTCCCGATTGATATCTTCAACATCTGGTTCGGCTGTTGCAGCTCTATTGGCATCATTGATATCTACTGCAGAGTTTCCTTCAACACCATTATACAGTTTGTATCGGTCAATAATCCCCCCTGTTGTGTTCAAATAATATTTGTAATCATCTGCTGCTGGATCGGGTTCCGACGCATAATTGGTATAAATTGCCCCTTCCTTTGAGCCTGGTAAACCGTCGAGACCTAAATCCTGATTGGTACGATTTCCAGCATTAACATCAAAGGCATAAATCAAAGATTGAGATGCAGGAACGTCTCCCCAAAGTGGTTGCGGATTTACTTTTACTTGATCTGGCCCCAATCCGTTTTCGTATTGTTTTCTTCCATCTTTCAAAATATCCTCTGATATTTCACCTAAGTTGAAATAAATCTTTCCAGTATTTGTCTTTGGTATTTCACCTGCTCCAACATAAGGATCCAATATCCAAAACTGAATGTATTCGACATTTCCTTGCTCGAAATTGGTCGAATTCAAAGAACGCATGATACCTCCAAAATTGTCTTTAGCACTTGCCGAAACATTCGTCGCATTATTATACATTCCCCTTTCGGTTGGAAAATAAGTCAAGTCTAAGGTATTGACCACTTGAGACTGGCCTACTGCAATATCTGTAAGTGGGTATAATTCTTCACTAAAAATTCTTCTTGTGGTATTCAATGACAGATCATCATTCGAAATTCCAGATGGTTTTGTTGTATAAAAGATAGGGTCAATAGTGTACCAAGCTAATTTTGCTCTTTTGAAACCATAACTTAAATCGTTGGCAGTGGCATTAAAATCATACTGACTTTCAGCATCATTTAAAGGCGTCGATGACAATTTCCAAGCAAATGGCGAACGCATATCGATCGTAGATTGCGATCCTTCAAAATCATCGACATAAATGGTTGATTCGCCTTGGAAGCTGTTTCCCTTTGGATTCTCAGGTTCCAAAAAGGCAATTTCTCCACGTACCGAAAGGTTGGAAGGTGCATCGGTATCGATGTTAGGTAATTTATTGACCAAACGAGTAAAAAACGGAATCTCAGATGAATAGTTTCCGTTGAAACCATACATACTATTGTTTACAACCTCTTGTCCAAAACTGGACTTTTGAGTAAATGGTCTTTCATTTAATTTCAAAAAGGTCGCTCCAAGCAAAAATTTATCCGAGATTTGATGTTCTACATAAACACCAAAAAACCGTTTGGTTTGCTGCCCAAAAATGGAATTATTTTCTAATGAAACACTGATAGGTGTGTTCGAAGCCTGAAGCGACGGATCGAGAATTTGAACTCGTCCTAATTGATAATTTACACTATAATCGATACCTTCTACCAAAACTCTTCCGCCGGCAGTCACTACCACAGAGCCTCTTGGAACGTTGAAAGCTCCAATTGGAATTCCGTCTCCTCCCGTGGATTTGTATTTTCCTCTAAGCAAGAATTTATTTTTGTCAGCATCTTGCAATGCTCCGGCTTGTGTATTGGCATACATACTCCGGAAAACATACTTCTTTTGATTTGCATTATAAGTGTTACTATCTTTATAATCTTCACCAGCTCCATTAGATAATTTTGAGAATAGCAAAGCCCCAAAAGGCTCTTTGGTGCTAAAGATGATTCTACCGTTTTGAGTATCGATAGTAAGTCCTTGCATAAAATCGAAGAAACCATCACCGCCAGTTTGCGGGTCATTATTGAAATTCAATTTATCTAAATTGAACACTTTCAATAATGGCGTTTCATTGACTTCATTTCCTGGAGTTGGATTTGGCGGAAACGTGCTCCCTGTAACAGGAGTAATATAATTAATTGGAGAAGGATCGGTATAAAGAATATTGAACCTGAAATTTTCTTGTTTCAACTGATAAGCTCCTGGAATTTGATAAATGTTTTTCATCATCAAGTTCCACACCGGATTTTTAACATTGGTCAAATTACTTTTCAACATTTTCAAAACCAAACTTTGAGAAATAATTGCTTGATCCGCTACTGTAGTTCCTGTAACTAGAGTTGCATCAACACCATCATTTCCAAATTCCCCTACTTGATATACTTTGTCACCAATTGTATATTGATAGGCTACAGCAAGAACTTCGTCATTGGCAAGCCTTTGTTGCAAGGAAATATACCCTAATTGAGGATGAAACGTATATTCGTTTGCATTCAATTTTCTAGCATTTTCTAACTTACCATAGTCAGCACCTTCATTGACAGTGACATTAAAACCAGAACCAGAAGTGGCAATTTCACGAATATTCTTATTCAATAAACCGGTCCCAGTGTCTATTTGCGCCGGATCAAAATCATTGTTGGAGTTGTCTGCAGGCGAGTCGATAGGATTGTTGAACATCCCCGTTGAAGGATCTAAAACTACGACTTCACTATCTTGCAAACCGGACAATTGCGCCTCACCTAAATCTTGCAGTGCAATAATATTCCTCAAGTTATTGTTGGTCGTAGTAACTCTGTTTTGCTTATTAGTAACCCATATTTCAAGCCTCGTAATTTGAGCTCTGCTATCAATAAAAGGGTAATTTTTCAGCGCTGCATCGTATTTATTTCTAAAATATTGCGAAAGGAAAAAGTGTCTGTCATTATCGTAATCTAAGGCGAATAATTCGAAGTCTTGAACCGTCCCACCGCCTTCAGCTACGACAGTTTTGGTTTGAGATTTTTGCTCCGAGAAAACACCAGTGATACTTGTTTTGCCAAATTGCAATTTGGTTTTTACCCCAAACAAACTTTGAGCCCCTTTTATCAAAGAACTATTCAGAGGCATGTTGACATTTCCGACTTCAATTTTTTGAATAATGTCGTCCTCTGTCGGGGTGTATTCCAACTTGACTAAATTTTGAAAATCAAAAGTAGATTGAGTATCATAATTGATGTTTACGTTCAGTCGGGTACCAACCTTACCCATCAAACTCATACTAATTCTCTGATTGAAATCGAATGCAGTTACTGACCTGTTTCTCGGGGAAAAAGCCGGATTATCTTGTTTGGTATAACGAACACCAAAATCCATTTCGACGGATCCCGTTGGTTTAATGTCAATGGTATTACTTCCGAAAATCGATTCAAAAAGTCCTGACTTTATATAATATCTTGGCAACAAATCTTTCTTTGCCTGCTCACTTAAGCCTTTTTTTCCATCGATAGCATCTAATTTATCCCTAAAATATTTGCGCATCGTTTCTTTCCTTACTCTGTCTTCATATTCTTTTGGAGTTAAAATAGAAGGATAATTAGTAGGGAAGTCACCAAAAGTTTTGGATAATATATACATTCCTGTTGCAGGATCGTAGACATAAGCTTGAACAATACTTTGTGGGTCTTTAATTTCGATTTTTCCTGTGTAATAGCCCTCCTTAATTGTATCTTGTGGGGCTGGATTTACTTGAGCCTGTGAAACAAAACCACACAATAATAGAATTAAAAACGCACAAATTTTATACACGCAAGAATCTTTTTTAAAATAAAATAACTTCAACTTTATAAGTTTTTTAAAGCTTGCTTAATAATAAATTCAACTGTACTCTCTGGAGCATCTTTAATAATTTTTTCGACCACCCTTTCGGATGCTTTGCGAACAAAACCTAAAACCTCCAAAGCAGATAACGCTTCATCTCTATTTGTATTGCTTTGCGACATCGAAACTTCGTCTAAATCGTATAATTTTAGGACTTTTTCTTTCAAATCAAGTATTACCCTTTGAGCGGTTTTACTGCCAATGCCTTTTATAGATTGAATAGTTAATACATCGCCTGAAGCAATTGCATTTGTAATTTGTTTGGGATCTAATGAGGATAACATTGTTCTTGCAATACTTGCCCCAATTCCAGAAACAGACAATAACAATTTAAAAATTTCTCTTTCTGATTTTTCTACAAAACCAAACAAAGTATGGGAGTCTTCTTTGATTTGAAGATGAGTAAATAATTTGATATAATCCGTTGCTGGAAGCAAAGAATAGGTGTGCAAAGAAATATTCACATGATACCCTACTCCGCCGCAGTCGATTACAACTTGAGTCGGTGTTTTTTCAACTAGTTTTCCTTGCAAATGTGCTATCATACAATGCTATAAATGTGTCCAAATATAACAAAACTTATATAAATTTTTGCCAAATTTATATAAGTCCTGCTATTAACTAAAAAATAAGCTATTTTTTAGTTTTTTTCTTTTCTAATTCTTGAGCATCAATTACTGCAATTGCTGCCATATTTACCATTTCTTCGACACTGGCGCCCAATTGAAAAATATGGACTGGCTTGCCCATTCCTAACATTATTGGCCCAATAGAATCTACCTTGTTCAATTCTTTCAAAAGTTTGTAAGTAATATTTGCCGATTCAAGATTCGGAAAAATTAAGGTGTTTACTTTCTTTCCAGCCAATTTTGAAAAAGGAAATTTGGCCGCCAACATATCTTGATTCAAGGCAAAATCAGCTTGAATTTCTCCATCAATTATCATTTGTGGATGATGTTTGTGCAAATATTCAACAGCCGCTCTCACTTTGGTTGCGCTTTCATTTGTGGAAGAACCAAAATTTGAAAATGAAATCATTGCAATAACCGGCTGAACTCCAAACAACTTGGCCACATTAGCAGTCATTATAGCAATTTTAGCTAATTCTTCGGCTGTTGGGTTGGTATTGATGGCAGTGTCTGACATAAACATCGGACCACGACTGGTCATCATCATATTGGTTGTTGCAATTAATGAAACCCCGGGCTCTTTTTCGATAAGCTGCAACATCGGTTTTACTACAGATGGATAACTTCTAGAATATCCTGTCAATAGCGCATCTGCTTCCCCTTGATTGACCATCATTGCTGCAAAATAATTTCTTTCGCGCATTAGATTCTCTGCATCAAATAATGAAATTCCCCTTCGTTGTCTGGTTTTCCAATAGGCTTTTGCAAATTTATTTTTCCTTGCAACCTCTTCTTGCGTTTTAGGGTCAATAATAGGCAAATCGGCATCAAAACCAAGTTCTTTTTTCAACTCCATGATGATATCTTTTTTTCCTAACAAAATAGGGAACCCTATTCCTTCTTCGAACACAATTTGAGCGGCTTTCAGCACATCCAAATGATCTGCTTCGGCAAAAACAATGCTTTTGGGATTCGATTTAGCCCTATTGATGAGCATTCTAACCATTTTATTTTCGCTTCCCATCCGATCCAAAAGCTCTTCTTCGTATTTATTCCAATCGTGTATTGGATTCTGAGCTACACCAGACTCCATTGCTGCTCTTGCAACTGCAGGAGACACTTTGGCAATTAATCTTGGATCAAATGGTGAAGGAATAATATAGTCGCGACCAAAGGTTAGTTTGGTTGCTCCATAAGCAATATTTACCTGCTCAGGAACACTTTCTTTGGCCAAAGCTGCCAGCGCATGAACGGCGGCCATTTTCATTTCTTCGTTTATTTTGGTTGCCCGAACATCCATTGCTCCTCTAAAAATATAAGGAAACCCAAGAACATTATTCACTTGGTTAGGATGGTCAGATCGACCTGTCGCCATAATAATGTCTTTTCGAGTGGCAATAGCTAAATGATAATTAATCTCTGGATTAGGGTTTGCCATAGCAAAAACAATAGGGTTTTCTGCCATTCCCAATAACATTTTCGGAGTCATTATATCGCCAGAGGATAATCCTAGAAAAATATCAGCACCTACTAACGCTTCTTCAAGACTCATTGGTTTTTTATCTGTGGCGTAGGCTAGCTGCATTTCGGACAAAGCAGGATTGTCTTTTGTCAAAACTCCTTTGCTATTAAACATAAGTATGTTTTCTACTTTTAACCCTAATAAAACATACATATTGGCACAAGCTATAGCTGCAGAGCCTGCGCCTGACACGACCATTTTTAAATCTTCGGCTTTTTTTCCGGCTAACTCTAAGGCATTGATCAAGGCTGCCGATGAAATGATTGCCGTTCCGTGTTGATCGTCGTGCATCACAGGAATATTTAATTCCTCAACTAATCTTCTTTCGATTTCGAAAGATTCTGGCGCTTTAATATCTTCCAGATTAATCCCTCCAAAAGTTGGGGCAATATTTTTGACTGTTTGTATAAATTCTTCAATATCTTTTGTTCCTACCTCAATGTCGAATACGTCAATCCCAGCAAAAATTTTAAACAATACTCCTTTACCTTCCATTACCGGTTTTGAAGCCTCAGGACCAATGTCTCCAAGACCCAATACTGCAGTTCCGTTTGATATTACAGCAACTAGATTTCCTTTTGAAGTGTATTTATATACATTGTTTACATCTTTGGCAATTTCTAAGCAAGGCTCAGCTACTCCAGGTGAGTAAGCTAAAGATAAATCTCTTTGTGTGGCGTGTTTTTTGGTTGGGACAACCTGAATTTTTCCAGGTGTTGGTTTTGCATGATATAATAATGCTTCTAGTCGTTTACTGTTCTTATCCATTCTTTAAAATTTTATTCTAACAATCAAAGATAAAAGAATTAGATTAAATAGTGGTCGTTTTTCGACTTCATTATAACACAAAAACAGATTCTTCTGTTTAAAAAAAAATAGCTGCAAAATTTGCAGCTATTTCTATTATTCTTTGATAATAATTTATGACTTTCCTCCACTTATATAGGAATCTAAGTACTCTATCGTTTCTTTTTGTAAATCTATTGTAGATTTAACCACATCTCCTATGGATATAAGCCCAACAATAGTTTCATTTTCTAAAACTGGTAAATGCCTAATTTTCTTGGTGTACATCAATTCCATACAATACTCTAAGTTATCGCTAGGTTTCACAGTAATAACATCGCTTGCCATAATTTCTTGAACCAACGTTTCTTTCGAAGATTTATCCTTCAAAACAATTTTTCGAGCATAATCTCTTTCTGAAAAAATTCCTTTCAAAACATTGTCTTCTACTACCAAAATAGCACCAATATTTTTTTCACTCATACTCACCAAAGCTTCATATACTGTAATGGTAGGTATTACAGAATAAATCTCTTTTCCTTTTTTTGCTAATATTTGATTTACTGTCATAATAGAATAATTTAATTAAAAGATAAAATTAGAATTTTTTTTTAATTAATCAACATCGTTCTTAATATTTTAAAATAAAACTATTGAACGGGAAACAAGCTTGCATTTCATTTATTTTGAATTGTTTCAATTTTCTTCCTTTGTTGCATTTCTACCTATTTTATCTCGAAATATATAAGTACCCTATTTTTGTCACCACATCACCAAGATATGTTTTGTATTTTATTACATAATAATAGGTACCACTTGCCAATTGTTCGCCAACTTTTATAGTAACTCTACCTTCAGAAGTCCCTTTAAATACAACGGTTTTATTGTCGTATCCTCTTGCTTCATAAACCATAACTCCCCAACGGTTCGTTAATTCGACTGTATTATCTGGGTAACATTCTATGCCCTCCAACAAGAAGTAATCATTTATTCCATCCTCATTAGGTGTCACTGCATTATAAACAGTTAAATTACAGCCGTCAAAGTTCAATACTGTTGGATTATCCTCAAATATGGAACTGTTATCAGACAAATCCTCAACCGTAACTCCTGCTGAAGATGTTCCTTTTGCTTTTGCTTGATTTTCAACCATCCCTGCTTTAATATCTTCAGCTGTAAGAACATAAACTGCTCTAAACGAAGAATTATCTCTGGCGCCAATTCCTAATGAAATAGGATCTCCTATAACCCTAAGACCTGGTTTTTGGTCAATAACCGTAACATTTGAAAGAGGTGTGTTTCCAGTATTCACTACTGTAAACCGATAGGTTACTGTCTCCCCTTGTTCAGCTCTACCATCATTATTATTGTCATCAAAATCTGCTGTTTTGATTAATGCTATAGATGGCTGTCTGGTCAATATCACCACTGTTGGATCATCAGGACCAGGCAATGCAGGATTATCCCAATCGGAAATATCAGTTACGGGCGAACCATCTGGTGCATCACCAATAACGATGGCAGAATTTACCACTCGCCCAGCAGCAAAATCTGCCGCTGTAATAGTATATGTTGCCGATGCCGTTCCTGTTTGTCCAGGAAGTAATAAATTAGGTGTAACAACAATTGGCGTTTTGCTAATCATTAAGTCATCAATATCAATATTAGAAACAGTTACATTTCCACTATTTTTAACTGTAAATACATATTGGATTATATCTCCAACAGCTCCAGTTCCTACCAATGTTCCTCCTTTGATTAAAGTTAATTGTTTCGATTGTTTTAAAGGTGTAACCGTAGGGTCATTTTTACCTATTAACGAGCTATCATCACTGTCCGATAAATTAGAAATTGCTTTTCCGATTTCTACATTTGCAGTTACTTTAGCTTGGTTGATTACTTTTCCAACATTGATATCGCTTTGAGTAATTACATAAGTAGCTGAATAGTTAGTGCTGTTTGTTGCTCCCGGAACCATTGTAGCTATCGAAGTTCCAGTAACCGAAACCTTTGGATCGGTAACTACAACATTGCTCAAGTTCATTGTGCCTGAATTGGTAACGGTGAAAGTATATTTAATTGTAGGTATAGGCGTTTAGGCCGCCCAAAAACGAAAATAGTATTACCTTTGTCAAATGAGTACAAGGGAGAAATTTATAGGTGTGAATTCAATAACATTTAACAAGCGATTTAAGGAAGATGCAGA
>NZ_JBIKRX010000149.1:0-2738 GCF_044348915.1 Flavobacterium sp.
CATGAAAGTACAAAATATAAAAAGATTCACCTAATAAATCCAATGACTATGTGGCATGAATTCGAATTTTATTTCACGTCATTTTGACATGAAATAAAATCCCTATATTTGAGACTGATTAGTTACCTTATTTTTTTAAGTTTTAAATTTTTGCTAAAAATACTCATTTTCCGTTGTAAATGAATTTTCTTTGTACAAAGAAATTGTCTTTACTATTATGAATAAAATATATTATCTCGCTTCTTGCGATACTTGCCGAAAAATCATTAAGTCTTTGCCTAATGGACATAATTTGATTTTTCACGACATCAAACAAGACCCAATTACAATCGAAGAATTAGAAGAAATGCAACGTCTTGCTGGAAGTTACCAAGCGCTTTTTAGCAAAAAAGCACAACTTTACAAATCAATGGATTTAAAAAATAAATCCTTGACCGAAGCTGATTTCAAAAAATACATTTTGGAACATTACACTTTTTTGAGCCGACCCGTTTTTATTATTGACGGTACAATTTATATTGGCAACAGCCAACAAAATATGCTTCAAGTAATGAAAGCACTATCGAATGTCTAAACGAACTCTTGCCATTATTGCCGCGACCCTAGTTTCCATTTTTTACGGAATGACATTTACCATTGCCAAAGATGTAATGCCAAAACACATCGGAGCCTATGGTTTTTTGATAATTCGGGTAGGTGGTGCCACCGTTTTGTTTTGGTTGTCTTGGCTTTTTGCTAGAATTCCGGAAAAAGTTCGTGCCGAAAAAATAGATCGTGCCGATTTCCCTCGCATTATTGCAGCAGCATTTTTTGGAGTGACGCTAAATATGCTTTGCTTTTTCAAAGGTCTAAGTTTGACTTCTCCCATTTCTACCTCCGTACTTATGGTTTCTACACCGATGATTGTACTGGTGCTTTCTGCCATAATAATGAAAGAACGCATTCAAAAACGAATGGTTTTTGGACTCGTTCTAGGCTTAATTGGAACCTCTGTACTCATTCTTTACGGAAAATCAATCAAAAGCGAACCCCAAGCTAGTTTAGGAAATCTTCTGGTGTTTGCCAATGCAATTTCCTATGGCTTGTACTTGGTTTTGGTCAAAAAATTGATGGCAAAATACAACGCATTCAATTTTGTAAAATGGGTGTATCTCATAGGTTTTGTAATGATTGTGCCCTTTGGCTGGAACGAGTTATCTGTTGTAGATTGGTCAATAATGCCAACTGACATTTATTGGAAAATAGGTTTTGTAGTTGTTTTTTCGACCTTCCTGACCTATTTACTCAATTTGCTTTCGATGAAAGAACTAAAACCAACAACCGTGGCTGTCTTTATCTATTTACAGCCGTTTTTTGCCACTATTTTTGCCATTGGTTTAGGAAAAGACGAGCTGACTTTAGTTAAAATCATTTCGGCAATTTTGATATTTGCAGGCGTATATTTGGTAACGCAGAAAGCCCCCTAACCCCAAAAGGGGGAATTCATAAGTTGTTTAAATTCCACCTTTGCGGTTAGGGGCTTTTTTTCTTATCTTTGAATTCTTTTAGAAAAATATATGATACAATCAATGACTGGATTTGGCAAAGCTACTTTGCAATTGCCAACCAAAAAAATTACGGTTGAAGTAAAATCCTTGAATAGCAAAGGTTTGGATTTAAGCGTCCGAATGCCTTCGTCTTACCGAGAAATGGAACTAGGTTTGCGCAACCAAATTGCTTTGAAACTCGAAAGAGGAAAAGTGGATTTTTCGATCTTTATCGAAAGTACCGCCGAACAAACTTCGACGAAAGTAAACGTACCGATTGTGAAAGCCTACATCAATCAATTGCGCGAAGTAAATCCTTATGCAGAAGAAACCGAATTGATGAAAATGGCCATCAGAATGCCCGACACTTTAAAAACCGAAAGAGAAGAAATCGACGAAAATGATTGGTCGGAAATTCAGAAAGTGATTATGGAAGCTTTGGATTATATTGGAGACTTTAGAAAAGATGAAGGTGCTTCCTTGGAAAAAGAATTCCAGCTGCGCATTGGCAACATTCGTCAATATATGAATGACGCTTTGGCTCTTGATCCAGAACGTGTTCAGGCGATTAAAGACCGTTTGCAAACCGCAATTTCCGAGTTAAAAGTCAATGTAGACGAAAATCGTTTCGAACAAGAATTGATTTATTACCTAGAAAAATTAGACATTACCGAAGAAAAAGTTCGTTTGACCAATCACCTTGATTATTTCCTGGAAACGATCAACGGAACGGAAGCTAATGGTCGAAAACTAGGTTTCATCACCCAAGAAATGGGACGCGAAATCAACACAATGGGCTCCAAATCAAATCACGCACAAATGCAAAAATTGGTCGTGATGATGAAGGATGAATTGGAAAAGATTAAGGAACAGGTTTTGAATGTGTTGTAAATCAAACCAATGAAAAATTATACGATTTTATTTTTTCTTTTTTTGGCTTTTGGATGCAATAACCCAAAAGAAAAAAAGAGTTTAATTCTAGCAAAAAAAGAAGAGAGTAAAATTGTTAAAAAGGATAGTGTTAAAGAAATTACTGAAATAGTTTTAAGAGAAAGTTTTGTTGACAGTACAAATATTGGAATAAAAGGAAATAGGTATAGGCGTTTAGGCCGCCCAAAAACGAAAATAGTATTACCTTTGTCAAATGAGTACAAGGGAGAAATTTATAGGTGTGAATTCAATAACATTTAACAAGCGATTTAAGGAAGATGC
>NZ_JBIKRX010000150.1:0-2709 GCF_044348915.1 Flavobacterium sp.
TATAACAACATTCCCAAATGGTTCTAAATATACTCGTACGGTACAAAAAACGAATCCACTTGTAGTTAAAATGAGTTGCAAAATGCCGTTCCCAGTGTCAGGTGTGGTTGAAATTTTGAAAAATGACTTGGTGAAAGCTACTCTTGATTACGGAAAAGGAGAGTGTGATGCTTTAGCAACAATAACTGTAAAAGATGTTGTGAAAGAAATTCAACTTAAAAAATAAAAGATATAAATTGAATTTAAGAACGTCCTGATGAAAATTGGGACGTTTTTTTATGCTTCTTTGTTGGCCAATTGCCCGCAAGCCGCATCAATGTCTTTGCCACGACTCCTGCGCACTTTTACAACGATTCCAGTGGCTTCAAGGGCTTTGATGTATCTATTGATAGATTCTTCTGAAGCTTGTTGGAACTCGCCATCATCGATAGGGTTGTATTCTATCAAATTGACTTTGCAAGGAACGTATTTGCAAAATTTAACTAGGGCATCAACCGAAGCTTTATCGTCATTGATTCCTTTCCAGACTACATATTCGAATGATATTTTGCTTTTGGTTTTGCGGTACCAATATTCTAGGGATTCTCTTAAATCTGCCAAAGGAAAACTTTGACTGAAAGGCATAATTCGAGAACGAATATCATCAATGGCAGAGTGTAAAGAAACGGCTAAATTGAATTTCACTTCATCATCGGCCATTTTTTTTATCATTTTTGGCACGCCCGAAGTCGAAACTGTGATTCGTTTAGGAGACATTCCCAAACCTTCGTCTGAGGTGATCATCTCGATGGCTTTCATTACATTGTTGTAATTCATCAGAGGTTCTCCCATTCCCATAAAAACAATATTCGAAAGGGGATGATTGTAATACAAACGACTTTCTTTATCTATTGCAATTACTTGGTCGTAAATTTCAGCAGGTTCGAGATTACGCATTCTCTTCAGTCTTGCCGTTGCACAAAAATTGCAATCCAAACTGCAGCCTACTTGACTAGAAACGCAGGCGGTTGTTCGTGTATTGGTTGGAATCAAAACGCTTTCTACCACCAAACCGTCGTGCAAACGAACCGCATTTTTGACCGTTCCGTCTTCACTGCGTTGCATTTTGTCCACCTTGATGTGATTGATGACAAAATGGTTTTCGAGCATATTACGAGTAGTTTTAGATACATTGGTCATATCTTCAAAACTATGGGCACCTTTGCTCCACAACCATTCATACACTTGGTTTCCGCGGAAGGCTTTATCGCCATTGGCGACAAAAAACTCCCGTAATTCTTCTTTTGAAACTGCTCGTATGTCTTTTTTTTCCATCAGACTGCAAAGTTAATTACAATTTTGAATTATATGGGATTTTTCTAAGCTTCAAAAATTTATTTTGTAACTTTGTTTTTGTAAATTGAAAACCTATGGGACTTCCAGAATTAAAGCTGAAAATTCAAATGCAAATCGAAAATGCCGACGAACGTTTGTTGCGCATTGTTTCTTCAGTTTTTGATAATTATTTAAATGAGATATCCAATGATGATTTAGAGGTAAATAGGATGACATTAGAAGAAAAAAAAGCGATAGAAGAGGCGCTTATTCAAGTTGCTAATAAACAGACTATTCCTCACGATTTAGTAATGGAAGAAACAAAAGAAAGGTATTCAAAATATTTCAAAAATGAAAATTGAATGGGCTTTTGCAGCCAAAATTGATTATTGGAAAAATATTGAATATCTTGAAAACCATTGGTCTGAAAAGGAAGTTTTGAATTTCATTAATGAAATCGATTATTCTCTAAATTTATTAGCAAAAGGGAATGTGCTTTTTGTCAAATCTGACTATTCGACTGTTTATAAAATGGTGGTGATAAAACAAATTACTATTTATTATTCCATTGAAAACGACACCCTTTACTTGTTGCGATTTTGGAATAACTACCAAGATTTGAGTAATTTTAAATTAAAATAATGCACTTCATATCCCAAGAACTCGAAAATTATATCGAAAAACATTCCGAGAAAGAGCCCGAATTGTTAGCGGCTTTAAATAAGGAAACCTATCAGAAAGTTTTGTTGCCACGAATGTTGAGCGGTCATTTTCAAGGACGTGTTTTGAGTATGTTGTCAAAACTGATTCGTCCTGTAAATATTCTGGAAATAGGGACCTATACTGGTTATTCGGCTTTGTGTTTGTGCGAAGGAATGCAAGAAAGCGGGCAATTGCATACGATTGACATCAAAGAAGAATTGGTCGATTTTCAACGCAAACATTTCGACAAATCGCCTTGGGGCACCCAAATTGTACAACATCTTGGCGAAGCTTTGGATATCATTCCAAGTCTGGATTTTAATTTTGATTTGGTGTTTATCGATGCCGACAAAGAAAATTACATCCATTATTTTGAATTGATTGTTCCAAAAATGAATAAAGGCGGCATTATTCTTTCGGATAATGTATTATGGAGCGGAAAAGTGGTGGAGCCTTTAGACCCAAAAGATGGTAGTACTAAAATATTGTTGGAATACAATCTTTTATTGAAAAACGATCCAAGAGTAGAAACGGTTTTGTTGCCCATTCGTGATGGGTTGACGGTTTCTAGAGTGTTGTAAATAAGAGATTGCTTCGTACCTCGCAATGCCTTTAAACTGGAAAATTCCTTTTTTGGGCTAGTTGATATAATTTAAATATTAGGAATCCTAGTAGAACTCCACACAAATACCC
>NZ_JBIKRX010000028.1:0-31270 GCF_044348915.1 Flavobacterium sp.
GGATGCGAGTAGCTGTGCCTTTCGGCAAAAGCAAAATCTATACGGCATTGGTTGTCGAAATTCACCAAAACAAGCCTGGTTTATATGAAGCCAAAGAAATACATCAAATCTTAGACGAAAAACCTATCGTTACAGATGTTCAAATCACACATTGGTTATGGATCGCTTCCTATTATATGTGTGCAATTGGTGATGTGTATCGTAGCGCGATGCCTTCGGCACTTTTGCTCGAAAGTGAAACTATTATTGCCAAAAGGAATGATGGTTTTGTAGATGAAATCCAACTCTCGGATGACGAATTCCTGATTTATGAAGCTTTGCAAACGCAGGCTTCTCTGAAAGTTCAGGATATCATGAATATTTTGAATAAGAAGAATGTTTTTCCGGTTATCCAAAAATTAATTGACAAAAACATTTTGGTTCTCCAAGAAGAAATGTTGGAGTCGTATACTCCAAAGCTCGTTCGATATGTAAGATTACATGCAAAGTACGAAACAAATGAAGGCTTGGGAGCATTATTGGAAGTGCTTAAAAATGCCAACAAGCAAAAGGAGATAGTTCTGAATTATTTTCAATTAAGTGCTTCAGAGAAGGCCAGAGGCGAAGCCGAGAGGAGCGGAGCTAAACCTATTACAGTCAAAAAGTTAATTGAGGCATCTAATTCAACGTCAACCATAATTAAAGCCTTAATCGATAAAGAAATTTTTGAAGAATATTATGTTCAAGTCGATCGTGTTAATTTTTCCGGAAAAACTACCGAAGAACAATTACAATTAAGTGAAGCACAGCAAAAGGCATTCGAAGAAGTCAACCATAGTTTTACTGAAAAGGATGTTTGTCTTTTGCACGGTGTAACATCTAGTGGAAAAACAGAAATCTACATCAAGCTCATTGAACTATGTATTAAGGAAGAAAAACAAAGCCTTTATTTATTGCCCGAAATTGCTTTAACGACCCAATTGGTAAGTCGATTACGCGATTATTTTGGTAATAAAGTAGCGGTTTTTCATTCGAAGTACAACAACAACGAACGGGTAGAGGTCTGGCAACAAGTTTTTGCAGGTTCTTCAAAAGCTCAAATTGTAATAGGAGCTAGGTCAGCTTTGTTTTTGCCTTTTTCTAATTTGGGGCTTATAATTGTTGATGAAGAACACGAACAAACTTTCAAGCAGGTGGATCCTTCACCACGGTATCACGCCAGAGATGCTGCCATTGTTTTAGCTAACAGTTTTAAAGCAAAAGTAGTTTTGGGTTCGGCAACACCAAGTATCGAAACCTATTTTAATGCACAATCTGGCAAATATGGCTTAGTCGAAATTTTTAAAAGATACGGAAATGTCAAAATGCCAAAAATTGAGTTGGTCGATTTGAAAGACAAGTATTTCCGAAAACAAATGTCAGGTCACTTCAGCGATACTTTAATAGAAGGGATTACGAATGCTTTGTCTTTGGGAGAGCAAGTTATTTTATTTCAAAATCGCAGAGGGTATTCGCCCATTATAGAATGTTTGACTTGTGGTCACGTGCCTCAATGTCCACAATGCGATGTGAGTCTAACGTATCACAAACACAAGAATCAGTTGCGATGTCATTATTGCGGATATTCTATGGCAAAACCAACAAATTGTCATTCTTGTACCAGTGTTCATCTTACAACAAAAGGTTTTGGAACGGAACAAATTCAGCAAGAACTAATCGAATTGTTTCCCAATACTAAAATTGGTCGTATGGATCAAGATACCACTCGTGGGAAATTTGGTTTCGAAAAAATCATCGATAGTTTCAAAAATAAGGAAATTGATATTTTGGTTGGAACTCAAATGCTGGCCAAAGGTTTGGATTTTGAAAATGTAAGTTTGGTTGGAATTTTGAATGCTGATAATATGTTGTATCATCCCGATTTTAGGGCTTTTGAAAGAAGTTTTCAGATGATGACACAGGTTTCAGGTCGCTCTGGCCGTTCGGAAAAACAAGGGAATGTAATAATTCAAACCTATAATCCAGACCACAACACCATCCAGCAGGTCGTTCAGAACAATTATATAGGTATGTATAAAGAACAAATGTACGAAAGACAGATTTATAAATATCCACCTTATTTTAAACTAATTAAACTTACTTTGAAACATCGCGATTTCGATAAACTCAAAGAAGGGTCAATCTGGCTGTATCAGGTTATGCAGCAAAACTTATCGATTCCGGTTCTAGGACCTGAAGAACCGCCTATTTCCAGAATTCGAAACGAGTACATTAGAACCATAATGGTAAAGATTCCAACTAGCCAGTCCTTGGTGGGCACAAAAAAAACTATCCAGAAAATACTGAATAGTTTTGATGTTGTTTCGCAATACAGAGCTATAAAGGTGTCTGTGAATGTCGATTTTTATTAGTTTATTGCCAAAGCTCTAACTAAATCTTCTTTTTTATGCCTGCTCAGCGGAATTTTGGTAACTCCAATTTCAGCAAATCGGCTGTTGAAGCGTTCAACTTTATCAATGTTGATAATGTAAGATTTGTGCACTCTCACAAACTTGTCTTTCGATAAGTCTTTTTCGAAAGATTTCATGGTCGAAAGCACCAAATTGCTATCGTCTTCAGTCACTACTTTTACATAGTCGCCAAATGCTTCAATCCATTTAATTCTTGCAGTGAAGATTTTTAGTTTTTTTAAATTGCTTTTGATAAAAATATGCTCACCATCTTCTTCATGGATCTCAGATTTCAACATATGCAAGTCCATGGCTCTTTTAACTGATGCATTAAATCGATCTACAGCTATAGGTTTCTGTAGATAATCTGTTGCATCATAATCAAATGCTTTCATGGCATATTCAGCCTTAGAAGTGATGAAAACGATTTGGGGTTTTGTTTTTAAACCATCCAAAAAATCGAAACCACTAATTACGGGCATCTCAATGTCCAAAAAGATGAGATCCACATTGTGTATGGTCATGCAACCTTTTGCTTCAATTGCGTTAGAAAAATCACCAATTAAGTGTAGATTTGGATGATTATTTACTAACTTTGTGATGATCATTCTCTGAATGGAACTATCATCTACTACGACACAGTTTAGTTTCATAATTGTTATTATTTAAGTTTCGGGATATTAAAAGTAATACATGTATTTTTAAAAACCTAATTTTATAGGCTTTTTTTGCCTTATGACGATAAAAAACAGCTTTTTCTTGTTTGTTCGAAAAAAAAGATTACTTTTGCAGCCAATTTAACAAATACATATATATTTATGAATCATTATGAAACTGTTTTCATTTTAAATCCCGTTTTATCTGAAGTTCAGGTAAAGGAAACAGTAAGCAAATTTGAAGATTTTCTTACAAGTAGAGGAGCTGAAATGGTATCGAAAGAGGATTGGGGTCTTAAAAAAATGGCCTACGAAATCCAAAACAAAAAAAGTGGCTTCTACCACTTATTCGAATTCAAAGTAGCAGGAGAAGTCCTAATTGCTTTTGAAACCGAATTTAGACGTGACGAAAGAGTGATGCGTTTTTTAACGGTAAGTCTTGACAAACACGCTATCTCTTGGGCTGAAAGAAGAAGAGCCAAACTTAAATCTACAAAAGCTTAATCATTATGGCAACATTACAACAATCTGCTTCAGGAAAAAAAGACGGAGATATCAGATATCTTACTCCTTTAAATATAGAAACAAACAAAACTAAAAAGTATTGTCGTTTCAAAAAATCAGGTATCAAATATATCGATTATAAAGATGCTGATTTCTTATTGAAATTCGTTAATGAGCAAGGAAAAATTCTTCCTCGTCGTTTAACAGGGACTTCATTGAAATACCAAAGAAAAGTGTCTGTAGCCGTAAAAAGAGCACGTCACCTTGCTTTAATGCCATACGTGGCCGATTTACTTAAATAATAATAAAACTCAGTTGTTGTCCCGATAAAATCGGGACTAACTTCTAAAAACAAAGGACAACAACATGGAATTGATTTTAAAAAAAGACGTTCAAAACTTAGGTTTTAAAGACGATGTGGTAAATGTAAAAAATGGTTACGGTCGTAACTTTTTGATACCACAAGGATTTGCTCAATTAGCTACTCCTTCTGCAAAGAAAGTATTGGCTGAGAACCTAAAACAAAGAGCTCACAAAGAAGAGAAGATGGTGAATGACGCTAAAGCTTTGGCTGAAACATTGAAAGCTCTTGAAGTTAAATTGTATGCAAAAGCTGGTGGTGAGAAACTTTTTGGTTCAATCACTAATATTGATATCGCTGAAGCTTTGGAAAAAGCTGGTCATTCAATAGACAGAAAATTCATTACAAGCGGTATCGTAAAACGTACTGGAAAATATGCTGCTAGCATCAGATTACACAGAGATGTAGTAGTAGAATTAGCATATGAAATTATCGCTGAAAAAGCTTAATTTCTCACTATTTTGAATCAAATCCCGATGAAAATCGGGATTTTTTTTTAATCTGAATTCAGTTCAGATTCTTTTCTTATTATATTAACGCATCTGATAATAGATGCTGAAACAAGTTCAGCATAAATGAAATACGCAAGACTTACCAAAGAACAATTCGAAGAATTACATCAGGAATTTATTAATTTTCTAGCTAGTCAGAGCATCGACAAAGCAGAATGGGATCAATTAAAAGCCGAAAAACCAGAAGTTGCCGAACAAGAATTGGATGTTTTTTCCGATTTGGTTTGGGAAGGTGTGCTTGGCAGAGCAGTATATTTAGAACATTTTTCTAATAATCATATTTTCCTTTTTCAATGTTTTGATACTTACATACAGTCTATTGTTTTGAAATCATTAGTGCCGGAAATCAATTTTTTGACTAAAGAAGGCTTGCAATGGTTGATTGATAATATGTTTACCTACACCATTGAAATGAAAACCGGAAAAAAAGTTTTTACGGAAGAACGTAATAGTTCTATTTTTGGTTTGATTCAACAAGGAGCGATTTTGAGTGACGGTCAACTTTATCAACAAATTATTTCGATTATTGAATCGTAATCGTGTCGTTTTTCTTTAAAATTGGTTATTTTAGTCTTTTATTTCAAAAGCTACAATAGCCAATTTTACTTTTTATGGACATTCTACTGACAATTCAAAAATTACGAGAAGAATTAAATCAGCATAATCACAATTATTATGTGCTGGATGCACCCCAGATTTCCGATTTTGAATTTGACCAAAAACTAAAACAACTTCAAGAATTAGAAAATCAAAATCCAGCGTATTTTGACAAAAATTCACCAACTCAAAGAGTTGGCGGTGCAATTACGAAAAACTTTGAAACCGTTAAGCACGAATATAGAATGTATTCGTTGGATAATTCGTATTCAAAAGAAGATTTAATAGATTGGGAAAATAGAATTCAAAAAGTGCTTGGTGATGTTGAGCTAGAATACACTTGCGAATTGAAATATGATGGTGCATCAATAAGTATTACTTACGAAAACGGAAAACTAGTTCGGGCTGTCACTCGTGGTGATGGGGTTCAGGGTGATGATGTAACTAATAATATTAAAACTATAAAATCGGTTCCACTCCACCTAAATGGAAATTTCTCTGACAAATTTGATATTCGAGGCGAGATAATTTTGCCTTTTGCCGGTTTCGAAAAAATGAATCAAGAACTGGTAGAAATTGGTGAAACACCCTATTCGAATCCAAGGAATACAGCTTCGGGAAGTTTGAAATTGCAGGACAGCTCGGAAGTGGCAAAACGACCTTTAGACTGTTTGTTGTATTTTCTAATTGGAAATAAATTGCCTTTCAGTTCTCAATTTGAGGGCTTAGAAACCGCTAGAAATTGGGGTTTCAAAGTACCAAAGGAATCCAAACTGGCAGGCAGTATGGAACAAGTTTTCCAATTTATTGATTATTGGGATGTTCATCGACACAATCTTCCTTATGAAACCGATGGTGTGGTGATAAAAGTAAATAGCTTTCAGCATCAAGAGGAATTAGGTTTTACAGCTAAATCACCTCGTTGGGCAATTGCATACAAATTCAAATCGGAACAAGTTTCAACGCGATTGAACTCGATTTCCTATCAGGTGGGAAGAACGGGAGCTATAACGCCTGTTGCCAATTTAGAACCTGTACAATTGGCGGGAACAATCGTAAAACGGGCTTCGATGCACAATGCTGACCAAATCGACAAGTTGGATATTCGGATTGGCGATACCGTTTTTGTTGAAAAAGGAGGAGAGATTATACCAAAAATTATTGCTGTTGATTTAAGTCAACGTCCTGATTATTCAGAACCTACTCAATACATTACTCATTGTCCGGAATGTGAAACCGAGTTGATTCGTGGAGAAGGTGAAGCTAATCATTATTGTCCAAATTTCTATGGTTGTCCTCCACAGATTATAGGGAGAATCCAACATTTTATCTCTAGAAAAGCGATGGATATTGAGGGGCTTGGAGGTGAAACAGTCGCTTTGCTTTACAATAATGATTTAGTACATAATTATGCGGATTTGTATGAGCTAACAGTGGAGCAAATTTTGCCATTAGAGAGAATGGCTCAAAAATCGGCAGAAAATTTGGTTCGAGGAGTCCAAAATTCAAAAAGTATTCCTTTTGAACGTGTTTTGTATGCGCTTGGAATTCGCTTTGTGGGAGAGACAGTAGCCAAAAAACTGGCTAAACATTATAAAAACATAGAAGCGTTGAGCCAAGCTAGTTTGATGGATTTAGTTTTGGTTGATGAAATTGGAGAAAGAATTGCACAAAGTGTATTGGATTTCTTTGATAATCAAGAAAATAAGCTTATTATTGACCGATTAAAAAATTATGGTGTTCAATTTGAAACTGTAGAAATTGTAAATCCCAATGCGACGGAAAAACTCTCGGGCAAGACTTTCGTTGTTTCGGGAGTATTCGAGGAATTTTCTAGAGATGATTTGAAAAAAGCAATCGAAGACAATGGTGGTAAAGTGGGAAGTTCCATTTCGGCCAAAACAGATTATGTCGTCGCAGGTGCCAATATGGGACCGGCAAAATTGGATAAAGCAGTCAAGTTGAGTGTCCCTATTATTTCGGAGACTGATTTTAAAAAAATGCTAAATGACGACTAATAAACCTTCGTTATGTTTATATTTTGCAGCTTGTATCCTAGTTGTGATTTTTAAATTACTAGGTTTACATACGTATATGTTGTATGCTAAATCGGCAATAATCCCTTTGGTGTTTGTTTATTATTTCATTACGAATAATTACAAGATATCATTTGCAAAGGCAATGATTTTTATGTTTTGCTTTATTGGAGATATTTTTATTTTGTTGCAATTTGAAATTTCCCCATTGGGAGCTTTAATGTCCTTTTTGTTAGTTAATTTATTGCTGTTGAAACTAGCGATTGATGATTTAAGGTCTTTAAAATTTGATGAAAGTGATCGAATTCCGATTGTTATATCCTCACTATTCGTTTTATCAATTGGTATTTCGGTTTTAAGCCTTCAATATGAAAATATCGTCTTCGATTTTTCATTATATATCATTTATGGAATAGCTTTAGCAATTTTGAATTTTGCCGCAATTACAAATTACCTTAAAAAATCAAACTATGCTTTTTTGAATTTGATGATTTTTTGTGTCGGTTCAATGATTTCGGACGTTTTTTTTATGATCAATAAATTTTATGCTCCATTATTTGCCTTTGATTTTATTCAGGTTTCAGTCCAGGTTTTTTCCTATTTTTTTATGGTAACTTATTTTATAACAAATGATCAATTTAGGATAAAAATAAAAAACTATGATGCTTTTTAATAAAGAGATAAATCTCGGAAAGTTCATTATTTGGGCATATTTCTCTGTTGCAGCTGTCGAAGTTATAGGAGAAGTGTTTTCGTACAAGCCAATTCTATTTGTTTTTAAACCATTGACTTTGGCTGTGTTGATGATTTTGTATTGGTTAACTTCCGCTAAACGAAATCTTCTTTTTATCGCGGTAATTTTGTTTGCGCTGATTACCAATGTGTTTTTTATATTTGAAACAGAGACGATGTTGTTTTTGGGTTTAATAGTCTTTATAATTCATCGCTTGTTGATGATTTATTATATGACCAAATTAATACAACTTAAAGATTACATTCCTTTTTTTATTGCGATGATACCATTTTTATTTATTTTCTTCTATTTGTTGTCTATTTCTAGTGGAATAACCAATAGGAGTTATGGAATTTTAATTATCCAAAATATTTTGATTTCCATCATCGCTGGAATAGCTTTTTCAGATTATGTTATGCAGCCAGGGAAAAGCCATGCAATATGGTTGTTTAACTTTGGGTTGTTATCCATAGCGCAGTATTTCATAGTATTTATAGAAAAATACTATCTCTCGGATCTTTCGCCTATAAGTTTTAGGCCACTAGCAATGATTTTGAATGCTATGGTGTATTTTGCGTTTTATAGATTGGTAATGGTAATAGAACGACTAAACGATAATTGATTTTCCTTGGGAAGATTTTGATTTATCGTTGTCAAAATAAAAATCAATTCGGCCTAAATTGATTCCGTAACAGCCCACTTGATTGACCAAAACTTCTTTGCCTTCAAGGTTTTTTACTATTGTAGGTTTGTCTAGAAAAGTGTGTGTGTGTCCACCAATTATTAAGTCAATATCTTTGGTGAGTTCAGCTAGTTTTAAGTCGGATATTTTGTTTAGATCTCCCTTAGAGTATTTATAACCGAGGTGAGAAAGGCAAATAATCAAGTCGCATTTATTTTCTTTTTTAAGAATTCGAACCATATCCTGCGTTGCTTCTAGTGGATTGTTATAAACAGTTTCCTTCGACATTTTTTTATCAACTAATCCTTGAAGTTCGATACCTAGGCCAAAAACACCAATTTTGATTCCATTTTTATTGAAAATTTTGAATGGTTTTACAAATCCATCCATCGAAGTGTTCTTGAAATCATAATTTGCCGAAACAAATTCGAAAGTAGCATGTGGCATTTGTGCAGTCAAGCCATCAATACCATTATCAAAATCGTGATTGCCTATTGTTGATAAATCATATTTCATCATACTCATCAATTTGAATTCGAGTTCGCCCCCATAATAATTAAAATAGGGCGTTCCTTGAAAAATATCACCGGCATCCAATAGCAAAACGTTTGGGTTTTCTTGACGGATGGTTTCTATCAGCGAAGCGCGTCTAGCTACTCCTCCCATATTTGGATTTCGAGGATCATCCATAGGAAAAGGGTCGATATGACTATGAACATCATTCGTGTGAAGAATGGTTATGTGTTTGATATCGGATTTAAAACTGCTCAGCGTTAGACCTAATCCTACCATTGCTGCGCTTGCGGTTGTTTTCTCTATAAATTCTCTTCTTTTCATTTTTCTTTTTTTTAAATCTAAAATCAGCTCTCGAAGCTTCGGGACTGAAATCTGCAATTTACTCTACACTAACTCTCACGTCTTTTAATACTGGAATCGTATCTACTTCAATGAAATAATCAATCAACACATTTCTCAATTTGTAATCAAGATCATATTTTTGAATTCCTTTCAAAAAGAAAACCATATTATCTCCGCCATTAGATAAATAATCATTGGTGGCGACCAAATAAATACTGTCTTTATTTACAGCTTTGCCTTGAATTAAAATATTTTTAGCTGTCTTGTCTTTAGCAATAGTGAATGTAATTCCAGCTAATGGATGTGGTTTTTGTGTTTCAATGAAATAATTGACTAGTTCAAAAATCTGTTCTCCTTTCAAGGCAATAACTACAAGGCTATTTTCGAAAGGCATTATTTCATAGGCCGTTCTGGCTGTTACATTTCCTTTAGGGAGTATGGCGCGGATTCCGCCATTATTTAGAAAACACAAATCGATTTCTTTTTTTTCGCGAGCTTCTAAAACTATATTACCTCTATGAATAGTTACATCCGCCATCAGATTGCCAATAGTTGTTTGCCATTTTCCTTCATTTTTATCCAACGTGACAGGACAATATGCTAAAATGCTATCTAAATCTTTATTGATGTGCTCTCGGTATGGTTTGACGAAATTATCAATTTGCTGATTTTGTGGTTCTTTATCAGTAATGGTAATCTTTTTTCCTTCAATTTTTGAAACATAATAGGGTTTTGTTGCACAGGATGTAACACCAAAAAGTGTTAAGAATATAACAAAAAGTTTCAAAACACGAATATACTTTTTTAAATTTACCATTTGTATCGCGACTTTAATAATTAATTTTGTAATCAAGTAAAAGTACTATGTTTTTAAATTATATCAAGAATTATTTTTTATTAAAATTCATAAAAAATAATTTAAATAATGTCAAGAGCAGTAAGGAGGTAGTGTCTATTCAAACGGTTGGATTGCTGATAGATGAGAGTTATTTTTTAGATAAAGAATTCTTAATAAGTGAACTAGTCGAACAAGGAATTGCTGAAGCCAGCATTAAGACTTTAGTTTACCGAGACAAGTTAAAAAAAAATGAGGTTTATTCTCTTCCTACTTTCGGAACAAAACATTTGAATTGGAATGCACAAATAACAGAACCTTCAGTAAGAGAGTTTATTAAAGAGAGATTCGATTTGATGATTAGTTATTATGATGTTGAAAAGGCATTTTTACTAAAAGTTACCAATAGTTCGAGAGCACAATTTAAAGTTGGTTTTTCATCGGTAGACAAACGGTTAAATCATCTTATGATTAGTACAAATGCCGAAAATCATACTGTTTTCGTTCACGAGTTATTCAGATACTTAAAAATATTAAATAAAATATAAAATAAATTATGCAATCATTAATAGGAACTGGTGTTGCGCTAGCGACTCCATTTAAAAAAGATTTATCAATCGATACAGAAGCTTTAAGAAGAATAGTTAATCTTTCAATTGATGGCGGTGTCGAATACCTTGTAATACTTGGCACTACTGCCGAAAATGCCACAATGACTCCAGCAGAAAGAGAATTTGTAATAAAAACTGTTGTCGAAACGAACAAGGGCAGATTGCCGATGGTTCTTGGAGTAGGAGGTAACAATACAGCTGAAGTTGTTGAGGAGTTAAAAACTAGAGATTTATCTGCATTCGATGCCATTCTGTCAATTTCTCCTTATTATAACAAACCCACTCAAGAAGGTATTTACCAACATTTTAAAGCAGTTTCTGAGGCTTGTCCGATTCCAATAATTCTATACAATGTTCCAAGCAGAACTGGAAGTAATGTGTTGCCATCAACTGTATTGCGATTAGCAAATGATTTCGAAAATATTGTTGCAATAAAAGAGGCGGCTGGAGATATGATTCAATCCTTGCGATTAATCAAAGATAAACCAAAAGATTTTCTGATTCTTTGTGGTGATGATATGATTGCCTTACCAATGGTTTTAGCTGGTGGTTCAGGTGTTATTTCTGTTATTGCTCAAGGTTTTCCAAAAGAATTTTCCGAAATGATCCGATTGGGCTTGAATAGAAAAGTAGATGATGCTTTCAAATTACAATATCAATTTTCAGATTGTATCGATATGATTTTCGAGCAAGGAAATCCTGCAGGAATCAAACAAGTTTTTCAATCGTTAGGTATCGCAGAAAACACACTTCGCTTACCATTAGTATCTGTCGATGAACAATTAGCCAACAGAATTGATAATTTTGTAAATAATATCATTCAATTATCGTAAAAAAGTATCTTTTTTTAACAAAAAAAATATATTTTGTAGTGGTCAAATTTATACCTAAATTTGCCAGCGAAACTTTTGTATTTTTTTTGGACGCTTTTGTTTTCTTAACCGTAAGCAAATTAGAGTAAAAAAGCAGAATCAATATTTGTTTCGGTAGTATGTCTACAGGCTCAAGTTTCAAATTTAAATAAAAATCAAAATTGTGGGTAAAAAAATAGTATCGTTGGTACTTCTTGTGGTTCTTTTCACTTCTTGTGGTGAATATCAAAAAGCATTAAAATCCGAAGATGTAGCTGTAAAGTTTGAAATGGCTACAAAATTATACGACGCAGGAAAATATAACGATGCCATACGACTTATAGAGCAAATTGCTCCGGCTTACAGGGGAAAACCTCAGGCAGAGAAGTTGTTTTATATGTTTTCGATGTCGTACTATAAAACAAATCAGTATTATCTTGCAGCATATCAATTCGAAAGTTTTGTTTCAGGGTATCCTAAAAGTGAAAAAGTAGAAGAATCAGCGTATTTAGGCGCAAAGTGCTTTTCAAAACTTTCACCAGTGTATAGTTTAGACCAAACAGACACCTTCAAAGCGATTGAAAAATTACAGGGATTTATAGACACTTATCCTAACTCTACTTATATTCCCGAAGCCAATAAAACGCTTAGAGAATTGAATGATAAATTGGAGAAAAAAGTTTATGAAAATGCAAAGCAATACAATACCATTATGGATTATAAATCGGCAATGGTAGCTCTTGACAATTTTGTAGCTGATTATCCTGGGACTCCTTATAAAGAAGATGCTCTTTTTTATAAGTATGATTCGGCTTACCAATTGGCAATAAATAGTGTGTCAGATAAAATGGTTGAAAGATTAAATATTGCTAAAACAGCTTATGGTAATTTAATAAAATTTAAGCCAGAGACAAAATACAAAAAAGTAGCCGACGAAATGTTAGCTAGAATTGAAACCGATTTAAAAAATTTCACTAAATAATTAAACAAAGTCATGGATTTAAGAAAGACAAATGCTCCGGTAAACACTGTAACTTACAATAAAAATGTTATTGAAGAGCCTACAGGAAATGTGTATGAAGCTATTACTATTATGGCCAAAAGAGCAAATCAAATTAATTCTGAAATCAAAAAAGAATTGACAGAGAAATTGGAAGAGTTTGCGACTTACAATGATAGTCTAGAAGAAGTTTTTGAAAACAAAGAGCAAATAGAAGTTTCTAAGTTTTACGAAAAATTGCCTAAACCTCATGCCTTAGCTGTTCAAGAATGGTTAGAAGGTAAAATCTACCATAGAGACGGAAACAAATAAATCTCAATAAATGTCAGTTTTAAGCGGAAAGAAGATTTTACTGGGAGTTTCCGGTGGAATTGCGGCTTATAAAACAGCTACATTAGTTCGACTTTTTATAAAAGCAGGTGCACATGTCCAAGTGATAATGACACCTGCTTCTAAGGATTTTATAACCCCGCTCACCTTATCTACTTTATCTAAAAATCCGGTTTACTCCAGCTTTTACAATCAAGACGACGACAACGAAGAATGGAATAGTCACGTCGAATTTGGTCTTTGGGCTGATTTAATGGTTATTGCTCCCGCAACCGCTAACACGTTGGCGAAAATGGCTAATGGTGTTTGTGATAACCTCCTCATCGCAACCTATTTATCGGCAAAATGTCCTGTGTATTTTGCGCCTGCAATGGATTTGGATATGTACATTCATCCATCAACTTTAGAGAGTTTTCATAAATTGAAATTGTTTGGCAATACAATGATTCCCGCCGAAAAAGGAGAGTTAGCTTCGGGCTTATCTGGCGAAGGAAGAATGTCTGAACCAGAGCATATTTTGGCTTTTTTGGAAGCCAATTTAGAAGGTAAATTGCCACTCAAAGGAAAAAAAATACTAATTACTGCCGGTCCAACATACGAAGCCATAGATCCTGTTCGTTTTATAGGAAATCATTCCTCAGGAAAAATGGGATATGATATAGCAGAATGTGCTGCAATTATGGGGGCATCTGTAATTTTGGTTTCTGGCCCTTCTCATTTAAAAATTGACAATAATCTGGTACAATTTGTCCCAGTTGTTTCTGCTCAAGAAATGTATGAAGCATGTCATACCTATTTTTCCGATGTTGATGTGGTCATTGCGGCAGCAGCTGTTGCCGATTACAGACCAAAGGAAGTGTCGGTCCAAAAAATCAAAAAAGAATCAGAAAAGTTCGTTATCGAACTCGAAAAAACAAAGGATATTTTAGCTTCTTTAGGTGAAATCAAGACAAAGCAGTTCTTGATTGGTTTTGCATTAGAAACTGAAAATGAAATTGAGAATGCCAAGTTGAAAATTCAGAAAAAAAACTTAGATTTGGTTGTTCTTAATTCATTGCAAGATGTGGGAGCAGGTTTTGGGACACCAACCAATAAAGTTACTTTTATAGATAAAAATTTCAAAGTAGAACCAATGGAATTAAAATCGAAAAAAGCGGTAGCTAATGATATTGTAAACAAAGTAATAGCACATTTTTATGACTAAAATAATTGTTTTTTTCTTTTTCTTGGTTTGTGGAATAACTCATTCTCAAGAGTTAAACTGTACTATTAATGTCAATACCCAAAAATTGCCCAATGCAAACCAGCAAGTTTTCAGAACATTGCAAACTTCATTGAGTGAATTTGTCAATCAAACCCAATGGACAGGCCAGCTATTTAAACCAAATGAGAAAATCAATTGTTCAATGGATATTGTGTTGTCTTCGTACGATTCAGATCGATATACCGCTACAATAACAGTGCAGTCTTCAAGATTGGTTTTTAATTCGACCTATTCTACTCCAGTTTTAAACTATAGTGACAAAGATTTTAGTTTTAATTATACAGAATTTCAACCACTAATTTTCAATCCAGCAGAGTTTGAATCGAATTTGATATCGGTAATTTCTTTTTATTGCAATCTCATAATTGGAATGGATGGAGATACTTTCTCTCCTTCAGGCGGAACCACTTATCTAGAAATTGCACAAAATATTTCCAATGTGGCACAACAAAGCGGCTATAAAGGCTGGAGCCAATCCGATGGATTAACGAGCAGATATTTTTTAGTAAATGATCTATTAGCATCTGCTTATACTGATTTGAGACAATCATCATTTTTATACCATTCAGGTTTAGATATGATGACACAGGATTTGAAAGCAGCAAAAGAAAAAATCAAGTTGTCATTGATAAACCTAGGTAAATTCAATACTACAAAACCAAATGCATTCTTAACCCGTGTCTTCTTTGATGCCAAATCCGACGAGATTGTTTCTATTTTTTCAGGTGGACCAAGTATCCCAATTGGTGATTTGGTTGATAGTTTAAATAGAACTTCACCCCTGAACTCTAGTAAATGGGTGAATATTAAAAATTAATAATCACCTTGAATTTTTATTTTGTAGCCTATCTTTTTCAAAAAAATATTAAATGATAACTTCTCTGTCGATAAAAAACTATGCGCTAATCGAAAAATTGTCAATTGATTTTTCTAAAGGGTTTTCGATAATTACAGGAGAAACCGGAGCGGGGAAATCCATAATTTTAGGAGCTTTAGGTTTAGTTTTAGGAAAAAGAGCCGATTTAACATCACTTAAAAACAAGGAGGAAAAATGTGTTATCGAAGCTCATTTTGAAATCTCAAAATACAATTTACTTCCCTTTTTTGAAGCCAATGATTTAGATTATGGAGACGAAACTATAATTCGTCGTGAAATTCTTCCTTCTGGAAAATCGAGAGCTTTTATCAATGACAGTCCTGTAAACCTTCAGGAATTACAAGAATTAAGTTTGTTTTTGATTGACATTCACTCGCAGCATCAAACCCAAGAGCTTTCAGAAGAAAAAGTGCAATTCGAAATTATAGATGCTATTGCCAATAATCAAGAAGGTATTTTGGAGTATCAAGCGATTCTTAAAAGCTATAAATCCGATAAATCAAAATTGAATGCACTGCTGAAAAAACAAGCAGAATCTTTTAAAGAACAAGAATACAATACTTTTTTATTAGAAGAATTAGTAACATCGAATTTGAAATCAGGAGAACAAGAGTTCCTAGAGTCCGATTATGAAAAGCTAAATAATGTTGAGGTAATTAAAGAATCTATCGATAAATCTTTGGCTATAGCCAATGAAGAACAAATAGGAGTGAGGCAAAATTTGAAAGAAATTAAGTTTTCTTTGCAAAAAATCGCCTCTTTTTCGCCAGAATACGCTTCGTTATTAGAAAGAGTTACTAGCCTTGCGATAGAATTTGACGATATTTCAGATGAATTGAATCGTTGTGCAGACAAGCTTTTCAATGATCCAGAACGATTGGAATTAATCAGCCAAAAGTTGCAACTGATTTATAATTTACAAAAGAAACATCAGGTTTCCACTGTTGATGAATTGCTAGAAATTCAAACCAAATTGGAGAATTCTGTTTTAGAATTAGGAAATTTAGAACAAGAAATAGCTTCTTTGACCAAATCAATTCAGGAAAAAACGGCTACTTTAGATAATTTGTCCAAAGAGATTCATGATAAACGAGTAAAAGCAGTTCCAGTTTTATCGGAGCAACTAGTTTCAATTTTAGAGACTTTGGGAATGCCAAATGTTCGTTTCAAAATGGATATCAATCCGACTATGACCTATTTCGAAAACGGAAAAGATGAACTTCAATTTTTGTTTTCTGCCAATAAAGGAACCGATTTTGGCTTGCTAAAAAAAGTAGCCTCAGGTGGTGAAATGTCAAGGATTATGCTGGCTGTCAAAGCAATATTGGCCCAATATTCAAAATTACCAACCTTGATTTTTGATGAAATTGACTCTGGCGTTTCAGGCGAAATAGCCAACAGAATGGGAGAAATTATGAAAGAAATGAGTCAGACAATGCAGATATTCGCCATTACCCATTTACCTCAAATTGCGGCAAAAGGAACTGCACATTTCAAGGTTTCAAAGGCGACCGTTGGCGAAGATACCTTGTCGGAATTGCGATTATTGTCAAATGAAGAGCGTGTTGTCGAGATAGCACAAATGTTATCAGGAACTGTGGTTTCGGATTCCGCATTAAACCACGCAAAAGCCTTGTTGAATTAAAGAAATGACTTATATTTGTCAACTTAAAAATACCGATTAATAGAATAATTTTACAATTATGATTATAGAACCAAGAATGAGAGGATTTATTTGCGTGACTTCACACCCTGATGGATGTGCGCAAAGTGTTAGAAATCAAATTGAATACGTTCAAGAAAAAGGTGAAATCGATGGTCCCAAAAAAGTTTTAGTTATTGGAGCTTCGACTGGATTCGGTCTTTCTTCGAGGATTGCAGCTGCCTTTGGTTCTGATGCGGCTACTATCGGTGTATTTTTTGAAAAACCTCCATTAGAAGGAAAACCAGGTTCTCCAGGTTGGTATAATTCTGCTGCTTTTGAAGCAGAAGCTTATCAAGCAGGATTGTACGCCAAAAGTGTCAATGGCGATGCTTTTTCTAATGAAATAAAAAGACAAACTCTAGACTTGATTAAAGCAGATTTAGGTCAAGTCGATTTAGTTATTTATAGTTTGGCATCTCCTGTTCGTTTGCATCCAGTAACAGGAGTTTTGCATCGTTCGGTTTTGAAACCAATTGGTGCGACTTACACTAACAAAACTGTTGATTTTCATACAGGTATTGTTACTGATATTAGTATTGCTCCTTGCCAAGATGATGATATTGCCAATACAGTTGCCGTAATGGGGGGTGAGGATTGGGCAATGTGGATCGATGCGTTGAAAGCCGAAAATTTGCTTGCTCCTGGAGTTAAAACGGTTGCTTATTCTTATATAGGACCATCATTGACCGAAGCGGTTTATAGAAAAGGAACAATTGGTCGTGCCAAAGATCATCTGGAAGCTTCAGCTTTCTCGATTTCAGATAGTTTGAAGTCTATCGACGGACAAGCATTTGTGTCGGTGAATAAGGCTTTGGTAACTCAAGCCAGTTCTGCGATTCCGGTGATTCCTTTGTATATTTCTTTGTTGTATAAAATAATGAAAGAGAAAGGCATTCACGAAGGTTGTATCGAACAAATCCAACGTTTATATCAAGATCGATTGTACACTGGCGAGCCAATTCCTACAGATGAAAAAGGCAGAATCAGAATTGATGATTGGGAAATGCGTGACGATGTTCAAGAACAAGTAGCGACTTTATGGAAACAAGCTACTACCGAAAACTTAGCAGAAATAGGCGATTTAGAAGGCTATAGAAAAGATTTCTTGAACCTTTTTGGTTTCGATTTCGCAGGTGTGGATTATAAAGCCGATACTGAGGAAATGATTGATATTCCAAGTATTTCGTAGTCCAACAGATTTAGGTTTTAAATAAAAATAGTCAAACCATCACGTAATATGTGGTGGTTTTTTTATGGATAATAGTTTATCTTTGTTAAAATAATTTAGCCATACGATTCACTTTATTTTTTGTTTATGTTATTTTCTTTAATCATACCCGTTTACAATCGTCCGGATGAAGTGGATGAACTGCTAGAGAGTTTATCGCAGCAGGATTATACCGATAATTTTGAAGTGGTAATAGTAGAAGATGGTTCTGCTTTGCGATGTGATGATGTGGTGCGTAAATATGCTGGAAAACTGCACTTATCTTATTCTTTCAAAGAAAATTCAGGCCCCGGCGATTCTAGAAATTACGGAATGAAGAAAGCCAAAGGCGATTATTTTATCATATTCGATTCGGATTGTATAATTCCAAAAAGCTATTTAACTGAAGTTGCTAAAGCATTAAAAGAAAATTATGTGGATTGTTTTGGAGGACCTGATGCGGCTCTAGATAGTTTTTCGGATATTCAAAAAGCCATCAATTTTGCGATGACTTCGTTTCTAACTACTGGAGGAATTCGTGGTGGTTCGGAGAAAATTGATAAGTTTCAACCCAGAAGTTTCAATATGGGATTGTCTCGAAAAGCTTTTGAAGCGTCGAATGGTTTTGGGAATATTCACCCAGGTGAAGATCCTGATTTAACGATCAGATTGTGGAATTTAGGTTTTGAAACCAAACTTTTTCCTAATGCTTATGTGTATCACAAACGAAGAATTGACTGGGATAAATTTACGGTTCAGGTGAATAAATTTGGCAAAGCAAGACCTATTCTGAATAGTTGGTATCCTCAATACAACAAGATTACTTTTTTCTTTCCATCGGTTTTTATAATTGGACTGCTTTTTGCATTGATTTTGTTGATTTTTACTTATGATGCATTACTTCAATTGTATTTTGCCTACTTTTTGACAATTTTTTTGGTGTCAACCTATAAAAATAAAAGTTTCAAGGTGGGGTTATTTTCTATTAAAGCGGTTTGGAAACAATTTTTTGGTTACGGAACAGGTTTTATTGAATCATTCATTAAAATTATTATTTTGAATCAAAAACCACAAGAAGCTTTCCCAGAGTTATTTTTTAAAAAATAAAATGACAAAAATAATTGGATTAACAGGAGGTATCGGAAGTGGGAAAACCACTGTCGCCAATCATTTTAGAAAGGCAAATGTTCCTGTTTATATTGCCGATGACGAAGCAAGAAAGATTACACAATCACCTGAGATTTTAGGAGAAATAAAGAATACTTTTGGCGATTCCATTTTTGATAACTCAATTTTAAACCGGGAGAAACTATCTCAAATTGTTTTCAATAATCCCGATAAATTAGCGCTATTGAATGCTATTATTCATCCTGCCGTTAGAAAACATTTTCAAGATTGGGTCACCATGCACCAAGAGGCTCCATTTGTGATTTATGAAGCCGCTATCTTATTCGAAAGTGGTAATTATAAAAACTGTGATTTTATTATTACGGTAACTGCCCCTGTAGAAGTTAGAATTCAGCGGGTTACTCAGCGTGATAAAACCACTCGAGAGCAGGTTGTAAGCCGTATAAATGCGCAATGGAATGACGAACAACGCATTTCTAAAAGTGATTTTGTCCTTGAAAACACTGACGCTAGAACTACAAAAAATGAAATTGATAAAATTCTTAAAATTTTGAAGAATTCATAGTTTGAATCTATTTTGTTAATCTTGGGTTAATTTATTATTATTTATACTGTTAAAATACTAATTTTGTATTGATGAATAAATTGTTTTTCAAAATACTGGTTTTGTTGATGAGTTTATCCTTGATTGGGATAATTTTAGTGCAGGTGTATTGGTTCAATACGTCGCTAGAAAATAATGACGAACAATTTAAATTTCACGTTAAATCAGTAATAGGAAATGTTGCTGAGAAGCTTCAAGAGCAAGAAGAGTTTACTTATTATGATCGATTTAATAAGTATAAAGACAGCACAGGAAAGCTTCCGCAAAAAAATGAGTTGTTAGAGTTTTATTACGTTCAAAAGAATCATAAGAATAATACAACGATAGTATTTACTAACAGTATTTCATCAGATGATTATAGTATTGCGCCTTCGTTCCTTGACAAAAAATCAGATAGTTTAAAGTTGAAAAGCTTTAGTTCTAAGCGAGTTACTGAGATTTATGACAACAATAGATTTGATAATACTAAGATTCAAAGTGACTTGACTCCTGATGTTAAAATTGAAAAATCGGGTAACTTAGATGTATTAGACGAGGTTGCTTATAAAATTAATTACAAAGAAATTGCTTCTGCGATGCCGCTACAAGAAAGGGTTTCTGCAGTGGAAATTCAGAAGTTGTTGAAGAAAGAACTTGAAGAATATGGTGTAAATACAAAATTTGAGTTTGGTATTTTTAGTAGTGGATTGGCAACTAAAGTAAAATCTGATGGGTTTGTATACCATGCCGATAATACGTATTCGATTCCTATTTTTTCGGATAATGAAGGAAATAATAAATATCAATTATTGGTTTCATTTCCTCAAAAAAAGAAATTTTTACTTTCGGATCTAGTTGGGATTACATTGTTGTCAATCATTTTTACGCTCATTATCATAATTGCTTATACCAGTGCTCTGAATCAGTTGATTCGTCAGCGTAATATTTCTGAAATAAAAACAGATTTTATTAACAATATGACTCATGAATTCAAAACACCAATAGCGACTATTAATTTGGCTTTAGATGCAATAAAAAATCCAAAAATCATAGGAGATAAAGACATGGTTCTAAAGTATCTTCAGATGATAAAAGATGAAAATAAGCGAATGCATGCGCAAGTTGAAAATGTGTTAAGAATTTCGAAATTAGAGAAAAAAGAATTAGATATTAGCAAAGAATCTACTAATATTCAGGAAGTTATAGAAGACGCTATTGAACATGTTCATTTGATTTTAGAAGATAGAGAAGGTACAATAGCGAAGCATTTTAAAGCTGAAAGGACTATAGTGCTATTGAACGAAGTTCATTTTATCAATGTTATTGTGAATATTCTGGAAAACGCCATAAAGTATTCACCAAATGTGCCTAAGATTGATATTTTCACTGAAAATATTAAGGAGTTTTTGATTATTAAAATCAAAGATAATGGGATAGGGATGAGCAAAGTAGCTCAGAAGAGAGTTTTCGAAAAGTTTTATCGAGAACATACTGGAGATTTGCACGATGTGAAAGGACATGGGTTAGGTTTGGCCTATGTAAAGAAGATTATTGACGACCATAACGGTCAAATATATGTTGAAAGCGAAAAAGGTAAAGGAAGTACCTTTATAATAAAATTACCATTAATGAATTAAGATATGGAAAATGTAAACAAAAGAATTCTTTTAGTAGAAGATGACCTAAATTTTGGGGCAGTCCTAAAAGATTATTTAATGCTAAATGATTTTGATGTCACTTTGGCCAAGAACGGAATGGAAGGTTTTGAAAAATTCAAAAAGGATAATTACGATTTGTGTATTTTGGATGTGATGATGCCTTACAAAGATGGCTATACTTTAGCTAAAGAAATTAGAGAAAAAAATCAGGAAGTGCCTATCATTTTTCTTACTGCAAAATCTATGAAAGAGGATGTTTTGAAAGGTTATAAAGCAGGAGCTGATGATTATTTGAACAAACCTTTTGATTCTGAAGTTTTGTTGATGAAAATTAGAGCCATTATTCAAAGAAAGTCCTCGACTTCTCAAGCTGAACCTGTTCAATTTGAATTCAATGTAGGTAAATTTCATTTGAATTCCAAGCTTCGTTTTCTATCGATCGGTAGCGAAGAACCAGTGAAATTGTCTCCAAAGGAGAATGAATTATTGAAAATGCTAATTCTTCACGAGAACGATTTAATGCCACGAGAACTGGCCTTAACAAAAATCTGGAGAGACGATAATTATTTCACATCTAGAAGTATGGATGTTTACATTGCTAAATTAAGAAAGTATCTTAAATTGGATCCCAATGTTGAAATATTAAATATTCACGGCGAAGGTTTTAGATTGGTCGTGAAAAAATAAAAAAAGAGATTAAATTAAAAAACTTCCAGCCTTTTAAAGCTGGAAGTTTTGTTTTATATCAAATTGAGCTTGAGTGCAAAACAAGTTTTCTCGTTTTTATTGATGTTAAAAATCAAAGAGTCAGCGGATTTATTTTCATAAATGTCGACTTTGTCATTTAGTGACAATTCCTTTAAGAAATTCATTTCGAAACTCTTTATTTTTTGATTTAGAATCATAGTAGAGTCTACTAGGTCCAAACACCACTCCAAGTACTTTACATTATTTACGTGATTTACAATGTCGATGTCTGAAATAGCAACCGATTTTTCTGCAACCAATTCTGAATCATTATTGAAATTGATTTTTGAAATTGATTTTTTTGTTGCTATCATCTCAGGGTATAATTCAAAATGTTCGTAGGGCAAAGCTAACGCTTCTGGGCGTCTATTTTTAGTATTGAAAACTGCCCAAAAGGTTTCACAGCCAACCATTTTTTGGCCATTTACATATAACTCCAAGGCACGAACAGAACGTGAATTCTCTAGGGTATTAATCCAAGTTCGCACAGTTACAGTGTCTTTCCATTTCGGTAAATCAATTATTTCAACTCTCATTCTACTCAAGACCCAAGCTTGATCGAATTCCTGCATATCCGAAAAGCTAATGCCTCCCACTTCGGAATGTGCCGCTGCAGTCAATTGCAAAATATTGCATAAATCGGTGTGCTTTAAATTGCCATTTGGCAAGCACTGAGTAAAATTAATTTCCCAATTTTTGATGAATATAGAGCTGAAGTGAGGTGAAATTGGCATAAAAAAACGAACTAAATTACGAATTATTTTTTGATTAGGCCTAAATCTACGAGCCTTTCATAGAGGTATTCTCCGGCCGTAATATCTTCAAATCCCTTGGGATGTTGCGCATCGATACAGTTTTCTAGACAGTCTAGTTTCATTTCGCTTATAGGGTGCATAAAAAATGGAATAGAATAACGTGAAGTTCCCCATAATTCTCTTGGTGGATTTACTACTTGATGTATTGTAGATTTCAATTTATTATTCGTGTGTCGGGATAGCATATCGCCAACATTAATTACGAGTTCATCAGGCTGTGCAATAGCATCAATCCATTCGCCATAGTGGTTTTGAACTTGTAATCCTCGACCTTGAGCACCCATCAAAAGTGTTATCAGATTAATATCACCATGAGCCGCAGCTCGAATGGCGTTTTCAGGTTCTGTTGTTATTGGCGGATAATGAATAGGACGTAAAATGGAGTTGCCTTCCTTTGCATATTCATCAAAATAGAATTCATCTAAACCAAGGTGTAATGCCAAAGCTCTCAAAACGTAAACTCCCGTTTTTTCTAGCATTTGGTAGGCTTCTTTTCCTACTATATTAAAACGGGGTAATTCTTTTACTTCAACATTTTCAGGGTATTCTGCTGCGTATCTTGAGCCCTTTTCAACATATTGTCCAAAGTGCCAAAACTCTTTCAAATCTCCCTCTTTTCTGCCTTTGGCGTGTTCTTTTCCAAAAGAAACATAGCCTCTTTGACCTCCAATACCAGGAATCTCGTAACTGTGTTTGGTTTCTAATGGCAAAGAGAAGAAGTTTCTAATTTCGCCATATAATTCTTCAACTAATTGGTTGTCTAAAAAATGACCTTTTAAGGCTACAAATCCAATTTCTTCAAAAGCATTTCCGATTTCATTTACAAATTTTTGTTTACGTTTCGGGTCATCCGAAAGGAAATCACGCAAGTCAACACTAGGAATGTTTTGCATACAGTTTAATTTAATTATTGAATAACCAATTGTTAATCAAAGCAAATGTAGAAAAATTTTTAAATATAAATAACTTGAATAGTTGAATTTGATTGGTTTGGATCAACTTCTAGTTTTGTTTCAAAGAGTTTTTTTTGTAATATTAATTTTAAGAAAGTTTTATCAACTGATGCATACTTTTTTTCTACTATATTTACTAGCTTTGTTATAATGATATTTTAAGGGTTTTGATTTTAGTAATTTCTTATTTTTTTTGGGTATAAAATAGAATTTAACTAATTTTCAACTTGAAAATAGAAACAGTAAATTAAACAACAACTAAATAGTAATAATTATGGTAGTACAGTATCAAGGCAAACAGCACGGAATTCCAACCACATTTACATTGCGAATTATTGGTAACAATCTTTCGAAAAGCAGTTCGAATTATCAAATTGATTTATTAGTAGGAGACAAACAAATTCCAACTTTTACAACATTTATACATCAGAGTTTATCTAATTGTTTGAAAGAGATTTATTTGTTCAGAAAACACAATGGAATTTCATTTGATGCTTCATCCGAAAGAATTGCCCCAAAGTTAGTTCCATATGACTTGGCTTTATTCAATCATCAAAAGAAAGCGTTGTTTATGGCATAAATCAATTAACATTATATTATAAAAAAACCGATTTGAATTTATTCCAAATCGGTTTTTTTTAATTCGTACCTCGTATTTCTAACCTCAGTCCTACAAGTGAATTACTTCGCCGTAAGCATCTGCAACAGCTTCCATCACCGCTTCACTCATTGTTGGGTGAGGGTGAATCGCTTTTAGGATTTCATGACCAGTAGTTTCTAGTTTTCTTGCGACAACTGCTTCGGCGATCATATCGGTAACACCAGCACCAATCATATGGCAACCCAACCATTCACCATATTTGGCATCGAAAATTACTTTTACAAAACCATCCGAATTTCCAGAAGCTTGCGCTTTTCCAGAAGCCGAGAATGGGAATTTCCCAACTTTAATTTCGTATCCTAATTCTAAAGCTTTCTTTTCAGTCAAACCAACCGACGCAATTTCTGGAGTGGCATAAGTACAACCCGGAACATTACCATAATCGATAGGATCAACGTGCATTCCAGCGATTTTTTCTACACAATTAATTCCTTCGGCAGAAGCAACGTGTGCCAATGCCTGACCTGGAGTAACGTCTCCAATAGCATAATAACCCGGAATATTGGTTTGGTTGTAGGCGTCTACTAAGATTTTATCTCTGTCAGTTGCAATACCTACTTCTTCTAATCCAATATTTTCGATATTGGTTTTGATTCCAACTGCCGACAATAAAATGTCAGCTTCTAAAACTTCTTCACCTTTTGCAGTTTTAACAAATGCTTTTACACCCGCTCCAGAAGTATCAATTCTTTCAACAGAAGAGTTGGTCATCACTTTGATTCCAGCTTTTTTCAACGATTTTTCAAATTGTTTTGAAATGTCTTCGTCTTCAACAGGAACAACATTTGGCATAAATTCAACAATAGTAACTTCGGTTCCCATTGAATTGTAGAAATGTGCAAATTCCACACCAATAGCTCCAGAACCAACCACAATCATCTTTTTAGGTTGCGTAGGTAAAGACATTGCTTGTCTGTATCCAATCACTTTTACGCCATCTTGAGGCAAGTTGGGCAACTCACGAGAACGAGCACCAGTAGCAATAATAATATGGTCAGCAGAATATTCAGTAACTTTTCCCGCTTCGTATGTAACGTCAATTTTTTTACCAGCTTTGATTTTTCCTGTACCAAAGATAACGTCAATTTTATTTTTTTTCATCAAGAAAGTAACTCCTTTGCTCATTCCTGCAGCTACATTTCGGCTACGTTGAATCACGGCTGGAAAATCTTTATCGAAGGATGAAACAGTCAATCCATAATCGGAAGCGTGTTTTAAGTAATCAAAAACCTGAGCTGATTTCAACAATGCTTTGGTTGGGATACAACCCCAATTCAAACAGATTCCACCAAGGCTTTCTTTTTCGATTACGGCAACTTTAAAGCCTAATTGTGATGCTCTAATAGCAGTTACATATCCGCCTGGTCCACTTCCTAAAACAATAACATCGTATTTCATTTTTTTTTATTTTTTTATTTTAGTTTTATAAAAATGCAGTCGCTAAATCTCGTGACTTACTGTGTGTTTTTCCTAATTTAATTGAGTTTGCGAATTTAAGGATTTATTTATGGAAATTAAAATTTATTCAATAAAGGCTATAAAAAAGAGTCACTATTCTTCATTTACAAACTGCGAATCGTATAAATTTTTGTAATAACCACCTGATTTTTCTAGTAATTCCTGATGTGTTCCTTGCTCAACAATCAACCCTTTGTCCATCACCACAATTTTATCAGCTTTTAATATCGTAGCTAGTCGGTGGGCAATTACGATTGAGGTTCTTCCTTTGGTTATGGTTTCAGTAGCTTTTTGAATCAATTCTTCTGAATAAGTATCGATAGATGAAGTGGCTTCGTCTAAAATTAGGATACTCGGATTACTCACATAAGCACGAAGAAAAGCTATCAATTGGCGTTGTCCCGAAGATAACATTACGCCACGTTCTTTGACATCGAAATCATAATTGTCAGGTAAGCTCATAATGAATTTGTGAACACCAATTTTTTTGGCTGCTGCCAAAACTTGTTCCCGAGAAACCTCAGGGTTATTTAGGGTAATATTATTGAAAATGGTATCGGCAAAAAGGAAAACGTCTTGCAAAACCACCGCAATTTGCTTGCGCAAAGAGCTTAAAGTATAGTTCTCGATGTTGTGACCGTCAATACAAATGGTTCCGCTATTGATTTCGTAAAAGCGATTTAATAAGTTGATTATTGTAGATTTTCCTGCACCCGTAGATCCTACAATGGCTATGGTTTTGCCAGCTTTCACATCCAAATCGATGCCTTTGATGACTTCTTCGTCTGCAATATACCCAAAATGAACGTCTTTGAATTGTATGCTTCCCTTGAAAACAGGAGCTTCGATAGTTCCCGTATCTTGAATTTGGTCTTGGGTATCTAGAATATCAAAAACGCGATTCGCGGCAATCATACCGAGTTGCATTTCGTTGAATTTATCTGCTATTTGCCGCAATGGATTGAACAACATTGAAATGAACATAGTGTAGGAAAACAAATCTCCAAAAGTGGTAAAGCTATCTCCATTTAATATTCGGAACCCACCGTAAAGTACCACAAATCCTAAGGTTAAAGACGAAATAATATCGGCGATAGGGAAGAAGATGGAGTTGTATAAAATGGTTTTGATCCAAGCCTTTTTGTGCTTTTCGTTGATGGTTTTGAATTTTTCAATTTCAATATCTTCCCGATGAAATAATTGTACGATTTTCATTCCAGTTACACGTTCCTGTACGAATGAGTTCAGATTGGCAATTTGTGTTCGAACTTCTTCGAAAGCAATTTGCATTTTCTTTTGAAAAATTCGTGTGAAGAAAACTAATATTGGCATCGCAACAATCACAATCCAAGTAAGCTTCCAGTTCATATAAAACATAAAAATTAACACAACAAACATTTTCATCAGGTCACTTATTATCATAAATAATCCTTGACTAAATATTCGGGCAATAGCTTCAATATCTGAAACGGAACGTGTTACAAGTTGTCCAACAGGCACATTGTCGAAATATTTAATTTTGAAACTTAAAATGTGTTTAAACATTTTAGTTCGAATGTCTTTTACGATGTCTTGTCCGAGCCAGTTTGCCCAATAGACAAAGAAAAATTGTGAAAAAACTTCCAATAAAAGGACAAATCCCATCAAACATACATAAAGTAAAAGCCCAAATTGATCTTGGGTTTTTATATATCCATCAACAGTTTGTTTCAATAAATAGGGACGCAATGCAGCAAAAATCGATAATGAAATTGCAAAAGCAATAACGAAATTAAATCGTGATTGATACGGTTTAGTAAATTTTAATATTCTTTTGAATAATCTTGTATCGAATGCTTTTGCTTTCATAATTATAGATGGCAGATTTCAGGTTGCAGATTTCAGAAGTAGAATTCTAAATTTGTAATCAAAAACCTTTCGTTGCTTTATAAACTAATTTATTTTTTAACCTATTTATTTTTATTCTTTTTGTATAATTTTCAATTTCATTATATAATTCAATCTGAAGCCTGCAACCTGAAATCTGCCACCTGAAATCTGCCGCCTTTTATAAATATTCATAATCAATTTTTGTCAAATATAATCCGTGTGCCGGAACTGAAAATCCTGCTTTATCGCGGTTTTTACTTTTAATTATTTCATTGAAATCTTCTAATGTAATTTTATGTAAACCAACGTTTACCAATGTTCCTACAATCGCACGAACCATATTTCTTAAAAATCGATTAGCAGAAATGGTGAAAATTAATTTGTTATTTTCCTGTTGCCAATGAGCCTCAAATATAGTACAATCAAAGGTATTTACATCTGTATTTACTTTTGAAAAACATTGAAAATCAGTATGGTCAAATAGCAATTTTGATGCTTCATTCATTAAATCGATGTCTAGCTTTTGATGGAAATACCAACTTAAGTCTTGCAAGAAAGCATCTTTAAAAGTATTTATATGATATTCATACGTTCGTTTTGTGGCATCAAATCGAGCGTGAGCTTCATCCTGAACAGGAATAATATCGTAAACGACAATATCTTTTGGCAAGTAGGAGTTGAGTTTGTGAATTAAATTCTGACTTTCCAATTGTGTTTCAAAATCAAAATGGGCGTACATTTCTTTGGCGTGTACACCAGTATCAGTTCTTCCAGCTCCCATAAGATTTACTTCGGAATTCAATACGACCGAAACTGCTTTGTTCAGTGTTTCCTGAATGGACGAAGCATTGGGTTGGGATTGCCATCCGTGATAATTGGTTCCGTTATAGGCCAGTTTTATAAAATACCTCAAGTGATTTCTTTTGAAGTTGCAAAGATACTTATTAATTTTTTTGCCACGAAGACGCAAAGGCGCAAAGTTTTTTTAAGTTTTGATTTGATTTTTTATTTGCAATTTGAATGTTTATTTTTACCTCAAAATCAAAAATTTTGAAAAAAATCCTCCTTCTTTCCGATACTCACAGTCATATTGATGACACAATTTTAAAATATGTAGTTCAGGCCGACGAGGTTTGGCACGCTGGAGATATTGGCGATTTGGTTGTCACCGACACTATCAAGAAACATAAGCCGTTACAGGCTGTTTATGGGAATATTGATGATGATAAAGCTCGTATGGAGTTTCCTTTACACAATCGTTTTATGTGTGAAGGAGTTGATGTTTGGATAACTCACATTGGCGGTTACCCTGGAAAATACAACCCAAATATTAAAACCGAAATGTTAGAGAATCCTCCAAAGTTGTTTATTTGTGGGCACTCACATATCCTGAAAGTGATGTTCGATAAGAAGCATAATCTTTTGCATATGAACCCTGGAGCTGCCGGAAAAAGTGGTTTCCATCAATTGAGAACGATGTTACGTTTTGTTATTGATGGTGATAAAATAAAAGATTTGGAAATCATTGAAATAGGGAAGAAGTAAGTGTTCACTGTTCAGTTATTTAGTGTTTCAGTGTTTAATAATTTCAATTATTTTAAAAACAAAATGCATTTATTTAACTATCTAGAAGTAAAAAAAACGGCTTAGAAGTTATCGTTCTAAGCCGTTTAGGTTTTAATACTTACTCAAATATTCAGCTGTATAATTTGGATTAGCTATATGCCGTTTCTGAATAGGAGTTTTCCAATAATCTAAGCCTTGTGTTTTTAAGTAAGCTACGAGCCTCATTTTTTCTTTATATTCTTTACTATCTAATTTAAAAAATAATTCTCTCAAATTGTGTAAAATCTCATATTCTCCGGGATGGAATTTTGAATAATCGGGATATTTCAATGTCCTAAAATCAACCTTTTGGCCAAAAATAAAATAATTGATAATCTCCATCCTTCTATTTACTAAAGCGGTGCTTAATGGGGATCTGAAAGGGCTATTAAAATCACCAAGAAAATGTGGATTTGCGCCGGCAGCAACCAGTATTTTTATATGTTCTAAATTACCACCATTTGCTGCACTAATCAAGGGGGTAGGCATCTGTCCATTTTGAGAGTATAAATTTACATTTGCTCCTTTTTCGATTAAATGTTGTAATGTTTGACTACTTTCAGGTAGTTTATACGAATACGTTGAACTATTGATTTTAATGATGATAGCATCGCCATATACATCTAGTATATTAGGATTGAGTGCTCTATCCGCAAGCTGTCGTAGTGCTTTGTAATTATAAGTTCTTAGTGCAAAATGCCCAATGGTCATTCCGTACTTTGCCTCTTGATAGTTAATGTAATCCTTAGGGATTTGATTTATAAGTTCCTCAATTTCATCGTCATTTCTGAAATACGAAATACCAGACATTGCTTTTGCAGCATCATATAAGGGAGTCCCATAAAACAGTTGCTCATCATTGCCCCGTAAAACGCCACCCCACACGGCTTTTTCACGCTTTTCAGAGTATTTAGTTGCCGGGTTTTCTGTAACCCATTCCTCTTTTTGCTTAGTAGAATAGTACTTGTAGCCAATAAAAACTAGTAGTACGATGCTAGCGAATACGATGGTTTTTTTATTTTTCATTTTTTTTGAAATGAGTCTAATTATTGGGTAAATAATTAATTTATTTTTTCGTTTTTGAACACTTTGCTAGCTCACTTGAATTGTGGTAGTATTTGATTTTTTCATTTGCCACAAATATATGCTTTATTCAACGGTAAAACGGCTTAGAAGTTATCGTTCTAAGCCGTTTATTTGTTTGTTTAGTATTTAAAACATTCTAATTTTGCAGGTTGTACTACTAAGATTTTATGTTTTTTAACAAAGCCAATAGATTATTATGTTAGTATTTTTATCATTATAAATGCAATAAATAGAATAATTAAGCCCCACAAAATGCGCCTGTTTTTCTTGATTTCTCCTTCCGTTAGTGTTAACTGCTCAAGAAACGACTTTTTTATTAATAACGCTATGCATAGCATTGGTATAGAAAAGAAACAAACAAAAACAGAAAGTAAATGTACTATACCTCGTTGGGGTAAATGGTTTAAAAAGTCAAAAATTGCTAGTCTATTTAATTTTAGAGCAAGTATGCATCCTGGAACAAAACCCGCCAACAAAAGAAAACTAAAATAAGCACCTTTTTTTGAAATATTGCCATTTGTTGTAGATGATTTGCAGGCTCGCTGGTAAACAATATAACATAAGTATCTATAAAAATTATTTATCATTTTTGTATAATTCATTTTTTTAATTTTTTATAGATGTATAAATTTTAATTAGGAGCGCTAACAACAAAACCA